>JBEPVN010000057.1:0-14756 GCA_041691015.1 Parachlamydiaceae bacterium
TTTCAACCAGAAGACGCCATACGATCCTCGTGTCCGTCTGGTTGGCTCGGAGATGTGTATAAGATACACGAATTATTTGTTGTCAAACTAAATGGAGAGCTCCAAGTGGCAGAACTATTTATGGCACCCTCAATTTCACCTGTTGAAAGATTGATCCATGAGGCAAAATAATCAGTGGCAGTCGTTCCTGTGCTACCTGTTGATCCTGTTGTCCCAATTCCTGTATTGCCAGTTACACCAGTAACTCCTGTAGTTCCTGTAGGACCAGTAATTCCAGTCGTTCCCGTGCTACCTGTTGATCCTGTTGTCCCAATTCCTGTATTGCCAGTAGCTCCAGTAGTACCAGTTATTCCTGTAACACCGGTTACGCCTGTTAGTCCGGTTTCACCAGTCGCTCCAGTTATTCCTGTGTTTGACCTGTGGGTCCAGTATTACCTGTTGTTCCGGTAGCTCCTGTAATTCCTGTACCACCTTCACCATAACCTGTAGGTCCAGTGGGTCCTGGAGGACCTTGTACTGGGCGACTATGTCGTATTCCTGTTTGCGCTTCAACAGATAGGGGAATCATTAAAAAGCTTAAAAATGAAATTGAAAATAAAATTGAATTTTTTATTTTGGAAAAAATAGGGGTGGAAAAAAATACCATGCGTAAAACGTGCCAATGTTAAATATAAAGCTTATAGATAGCAAAAGAAAAATTTTAATAGCAATATAATTATATAGTTTTATTTTAAAAATTTGAAGATCCTGTTTTAAAAAACAGATTAATTTGATAGATTAAAAAAATTACTAAAAACCAATAACGATGGCACCTTTCATGTCTGATGAAGAAATTATCAAAACTTATAAGCAAATTTATGATGTGGTCATTCCTGATTTAAATTATTTTATCAGACAGATCGATTGCAGGGACGGCTGTCCGGTCAATACTGATCCGCGCGGTTATATGCTGCAGCTTCATGCCGGGAATCTTTTAGAAGGTTATAAAATTGCAAGAGGACCAAATCCTTTTGCTTCGATCTGCGGGATGATTTGCGGCGCCCCTTGCGAGCTTACCTGCAGAAGAGACCGTGTGGACAAAACATTAACTATTCGAGCTCAAAAACGCTACCTTGGCGAATGGTTTGGTTTTGATAAGGAAGCCCATGTTAAATCGTTGGAAATGAGTTATTCGAGAGGTTCTACAAAGCCAGAACCAAATGGTTTAAAAGTAGCTTGCATAGGAGCTGGCGTTGCATCATTAACGTGCGCTCATGATTTATTACGCCTTGGCTATGCTGTAGATGTATATGAAATGATGGATAAGCCAGGAGGCATGCTTACTTATGGCGTACCTACCTATCGTTTGAATAATGAGATCGTCTTTAATGAATGTTTTGCCATTGAATATCTTGGAGCTAAGATCATTTATAATCAGAAGATAGGCACTAACATTACTTTGACAGAGCTTGAAGACAAATATGACGCTGTTTTTATTGGGGTCGGGCTTTGGAAATCAAGGGAACTGCCAATACCTGGAGCTGATAAACCAGATATTATTCGTGGTATTGATTACTTAAGAGTGCGATGCGTCGGAGAGCCTTGGGAAATTAAAGACAACATGATCGTGATCGGCGGCGGAAACGTAAGCTTTGATGTGGCAAGAACCTCTGTCCGAAATGGAGCTAAAACAGTCCACATGGTCTGTTTGGAGTCGCGCGATGAACAAACTGCAGATGAATTTGAAATAGAAGACGGGATGGAAGAGGGAATTACTATAATCAATAGGGTCGCTCCGATTTCTGTGGAAAGAGATGCAGATGGAAATATTACAGGGCTTAAAGTTCAAAAAATCTATTCCCTTTTTGATTACACAGGAAAATTTGCTCCTCAAAGTATCCCTGACTCTCAATATGTCATTCCTTGCAATACGATTGCACTAGCCATCGGACAAGAAATGGATATGAGTTTATTCAACGGTTTCTTAAAAAAAGATGAGCTTAAAATGGAAAGGGGTATCATCAAAACAGAACGTGGAACATGCAGAACTAGCTTGAAGAAGATTTATGCCGGTGGAGATGCAGCTTTTGGGGCCGCTTTATTTATTACGGCAATTAAACATGGTCAAGAAGCTTGTCGCTCTATTGATTCAGATTTATTAGGGACAAAACCCTACCAGGAATTTTCTGCTGAATTTACAGAAATTTCTCCCATGCGAGATAAAACTTACTTGAGAACAAAATGGCAGCTGCCAGATATGCAGTTGCCAGAACAGCGCATTCATAACGAAAGAATGGTTGAAAATAATTACACGGACATGCAAGCTCATGAGCAATCCAACAGATGTCTTCAATGTCATGTCAGCCCTGTTTTTGATGGATCGCTTTGCATCAAGTGTAATGGCTGTGTCGATGTATGCCCCTGTAACTGTCTTAAGCAAGTCCCTCTTAGCCAATTGAATTTGGATCTCGGCACAGGTAATTTAAGGCTCGCTGTCGATAATTATTACCAAATCGATTCCTTGAACACAAGCGAGGAAGACCTAAATGAGCTTGGGACAGCCATGTTAAAAGATGAAGACATGTGCATCAGATGCGGTCTTTGCGCTGAAAAATGTCCAACCCAGGCTGTGACTATGGATTTAATGGATTATAGCTTTAGGTGGCTTGGTTAATTTTTAAATATTAAATAGGAAAAATAAAATGCAGTTAAATAATCAAATTCATAATTTTGACGATGCCGGTAAATGGCTTTTGACTTGCTTCAGAACAAAAAAAGATAGTGAGATAGGAGCTTATTTGTTCAATGAAGAGAGCAAACAAGTGCCTGTATTAACAATAACAAAATGCCAGCATATAGTTAGTCTGACATCGCTTGAAATTTTGAAGAAAAAATCCATTTGCTCCACATGTCATAAAAGCATCAAAATGAAGCAATGTGTTCTGATCGATAATGATCTAAAATCAATGCTGGATGATGTGAAATTTTTTTTAGGAACGGCTGAAAAACTGCAAGTTCCTAAAACGCCGCTCACAAAAAAAGAGCTTAGACAAGAGCGTAATGCATGCAAGATGAGAATTATCAAAAAGATTAAAGAAACACCGCATTTTGGTATTGTGAATGGAAAATTAATTGATGAAATTATCACAACTTTATATTCTTCATCCTATCCTTATCCAAAGGGAGAAAGAGCTCCTTGGCTTGGTTATTTACCAGTAAACGAATTTTGTGAAGAAATTGAAGCAGAATCAGGGGTCCATATTTCTTGCTGTTATGGAAGCAGTACCGGGGATAGCTTTGTAGCATTTAAAGTGACTATAGTCGGCAGTCTAACATGAGGCTACTATAATTTCATTTTGAAATATAAAATCTTCAAACAAAAAATCGTTTTTTCTACAAAATCCGGCTCTCCTTTCAAGGAGAGTTTTAAAGTTAGTTTCAACAAAATAACCATTTCAAAAAAATCCTTTAATTTGGTAGATTGCCATTTTAATAATAAATTTACATAGCTTCAAATTTTGGTCATCAAATTCAATGGTCTGGTATCTTAGCAGTTCGCTTCTGATGGGTTTTTTTGGATTTGCCGTTTATTTGCATTGTTTAAGAAAAGGAATGTTTGAAGATTCAGAAGATATTAAATTTCAAATGTTTAGAGAAGATGAAGAGGAATAGAATATAAGTTATGCCAAAATACCGAAATTCTTTAAATGTCGATGGTTCAGATAAAGACCCCATGATTTCAAGGCGTTCATTTTTGGCTTTGATGGGAGTTGGGGCGTGTCTTGTTGGGACAGGAACTTTATTTAGTACATCATTGCTTGGGTTTTTGTATCCAAATGCGATGAAAACACCCCCCAGTGTATTTTCAATAGGAAGACCAGAAGATGTGCTGACACGGGATGGCAAAGTCTTCAATCCTAAGCAAAAAGTTTTTATAGAGACAAAATCTGGCAAAGTGCGCGTACAAACAGCTGTGTGTACCCATCTTGGCTGCACCGTAAATATGTCTCCGACAGGCTATGACTGTCCATGCCATGGCTCCACATATGATAGTCACGGTCTTAATACGGGGGGGCCTGCACCCCTGCCTCTCGTCTATTTTGCTGTTTCAAAAGGAGCATCCGGAGAGATTATCGTGGATAAACAAAAAACAACTCTTGATTTTGATAAGGCTTGGTTTCCTTCAACTGTATAATTAAATAGGTAATAAAATGGCTGTATTTGAAGGAAAGCGCAGAGAAACCTGGGGAGAATATCTACTCAACCTGCCTTCCATGTTTGTAAGATCAATTTTTAGGCATAACTACCCAAACAATGACGTCGACAGATCAGAAATTGTTTTTAAGAATTTTTTTCTTCATTTTCACCCTGTCAAATGCCATAAACATTCTCTGGATCCGTTTTACACGCTTGGTCTTGGTACGATCACGATGAGCTTATTTTTGTGGCTTACCTTTACTGGCGTTATCCTAATGTTTTATTATATCCCCTCAGAAGATAGGGCCTATGAGATCATGAAGGACTGGCAAGACACGACGCCATTTGCCCAGATGTATCGCAATATGCATCGCTGGAGCGCGCACATGATGGTCTTGTTTGTTTTTCTTCATATGTCGCGCGTTTTTTATACAGGCTCATACAAGGGTATGAGGCGTTTTAATTGGGTGGTCGGCGTGACGCTGATGGTTCTTACGCTTCTTCTTTCGTTTACGGGTTATTTGCTTCCTTGGGATCAACTTGCATTTTGGGCAATTACTGTCGGAACTAATATCGCAGGTTATGTTCCCAATTTACCGGGCTTTGAGCATAATGTAAACCGTGTAATGCTTCTTGCATCTACAACAGTCGGACAAGATGCGCTCATTCGTTTTTATGTGTTGCATGTAGCGCTTTTACCTCTTATCACAGGTACACTAATTGGAGTGCACTTCTGGCGTATTCGTAAAGATGGAGGCTTATCCAGGCCTCCAGATAGAATAAGGCCAGATCCCTATCGCGTCGTTCAAAGATCAGACACCAAGGAATCATTTGCGCCAGGTGTTAAACGAACGTACGGTCTTATGGAACTTGTCAGAGGAACGTGTCCAACAGTTGATAAAGGTCCTTATAATTTTGTGTTTACATGGCCACATCTTTTACGGGCAGAACTCGTTGTGTTTATGCTGACACTTGTGTTGGTTTTGGGGCTGTCATTTATTGATGCGCCCCTAGAAGAGCCGGCAGATCCGAGTAAGCCGACAAATCCATCAAAAGCGCCTTGGTACTTTTTAGGATTGCAGGAAATGGTTGCCTATGATGCGTTTTGGGGTGGTGTTGTCATGCCGGGGGCTATTATTGTCGGCTTGATGCTGATCCCATATCTTGATAGAAATCCGCATGGAGAGGGCGTTTGGTTTCATAGAAGCCGTTATCTTGCCATATTTCTTTATACGGCATTTATGACATGGCAAGGAATTCTAGTTGTAATCGGTACTTATTTTAGAGGGGCGAATTGGGGATGGGTTTGGCCGTGGGTTGAAAATTATGCAAGACATTGACAAAAAAGCAAATCGTTTTCAAATAGTTCTTATTGCATCAGGCGTTGTAGCTACGCTGCTTTTTGGCGTTTTTGTATACAAGGAAGCTTTTCCTGAATATAAAATTTATCAGAAAGATTATATCGCATTAGAAAATTTTAGGTCCACATATACAGGAGAGCCGCCTCCTGAATTTCAAATCGGAATTAGACAGATTGTTGAAACCAAGGAAGACAAGGGTCCAGCTAACATTGACAGGTGTGTATCCTGTCATGTAGCTTTAACGTTTCCTCATTTTTCCAAAGAAAAAATAGCTTATGATATTAATGGAAGCGTGATTTACGATGAAAATGGAATTCCTAAAAAAATCCCGAATAATGATGATGTCTGGACGCGGCTTGATAGGGCAATTTTACATCTTGAAAATGAAAATAATACAAAGGAAGCAGAACAGCTAAAATCCTTAAAACATGCGCATGTTAGCGATAACACCTACGATGTGACAAAAGTTTTAAAGATGCATCCATTGATCGGTGCTGAAACAAGGCCTTTTGAATTTCATCCTTTGGATGAGTATGGATGCACCTCCTGTCATAATGGAAACGGACTTGGACTGACCACCGAAAAAGCCCATGGACCTCTTTTTGATGGGCAATATGAAATTGAGTTTGAAGGGCCTGTTCCAAAATTTACTGAAAACGATGAAGATAATGATCCGCGCTTTGCAAAAAGTTACAACGGGAAACCTGGGGCTAATCTTTTATTTCAAACAACACCCATTTTTGTCGGAGCTTTAATTCAGGCAAAATGCATGCAATGTCATCAAACAACTGAAAATTCCTTAAATACAGCCGGCATGCAGTTTAGTCTATTGAAAGAACAAAATGAAAATAAATACGCTCTTTTACAAGAATCCTCAAATTTAGACCAAGCTCATTTACTTTCCTTGTTCGAGCTAAAAATTGAAGTGATGAATTTTGGAGTTAAAGCAACTTACGAGAAATTGGAGGAACAGCAAAAAAGTTATGACTTAAGTCAAAAAGAACGCTCAAAAATAAAATCAAATGCAGACTTTCTTTTTATGCTCGTCGGCGGTTTGGATGGGTTAAGGCCTGAAAATGCAGCTCCAGCACAAGATGTGGTCTTGCAAAAAATTAATGAAGAGATAGATCAGTTGCTTGGTTCAAAAAAGCTTTCAGATGATCTATTAAAAGAACTCGAACAAAAGAGTTCCAATAAAGGCTTGATTGTCAGTCAATTTTTAATGAAGCACAAAAATGATGGCAATGGAACTATTTTTAATAAACTCAAAAAATTAGCCGAAAATAAAAATCCTGGATTTGGATCATTACCCGAACAAAAAAATCCTAAAACGTATCACTCCTCAATTGATGATCTGACTAAAAATTACAAAAGAGGCGAAGAACTCTATATTTCCCAAGGCTGCTATGCATGCCACCGCATATCCGGATTTGCAAGAGGGGGCGTTGGGCCTGAACTTACTGAAATAGGAAAAGGCTACCCCTGGTACATTAAACAAAAAATGGTATGGCCTCAAAGCACTCTTAAAAACTCTACAATGCCAAATTACCATCTGGATCATCACGAACTTGAAGATTTGATGACATTTTTACTTGGACAAGTAGGTGAAAATAAATCTGTTGCAAGCAATATGCAAAAAATAGCGATCAAGAATTGGGAGGGCGGCGAGAAAAAAAGTTTCGAAAAACCAATATCGCCTGCAGAAATTCATGATTTAAGAAAAAGTATGACAATTTTTGCAACAGAGGGTTGCGCTGCTTGTCATCGCCTAAAAGGGTTTGAATCAAATATTGGATTTGCAATAGAAAGGGAAAAAATCGATTTTAAAACTCAATATATAGAACAGCAATGGTTTCAAAAACTTATTCCAGAAGCAATTGAAGGCCCATCCTTAGTCAAAATAATTGATAGTAAAAAGCAAGAAATTGATAAGCGCATTGTAAAAGACGTAAGAAAAGACTCCATTTTAGAGGAGATCGAGAAAAATTTTCCGGATACGATTGAATCATTTTATACTCCTTTTAGATACGCAAACCGCGCTAAAAATCATGAGTTCGAAATTAAAATCTTAAACGAAAAAGATCCCCTAAAAAAAGAAGCCTTAACAAAAGAATTGGATGAATGGAAAGAAAGAGTAAGACGCGTGCTCTATGTCTATATACAAGAATATGGCTTGGGAAGAGTAATAGGTCCAAGACCTAACTTTTCTGGAGTTTATAGAAGCGATGAGTGGCTTATGCAGCATTTTAGGAATCCAACCGGATTGATTCCAAATTCCATCATGCCGGTATTTTCATTTGACGATACAAAATTTTATGCCCTGACACATATGCTGGACATACTTGGAGTTAAAAACAGGAATGAAGTGCGTCAAATATGGGATAATTTTGGATTTAATCCTGAACTTGCCTACCAAATTTACTGCAGCGACTGTCATGGAGAGCAGCTTAACGGAAACGGGCCTGTCTCCCTTTGGATTTATCCGATTCCAAAAAATTTACGAAATGGTGAATTTTTACGCAATTTGACAAAGGAAAATGCCGTAAATTCCATTATGCATGGAGTCAAGGGCACTCCAATGGCTCCATGGGGCGAAACACCTGTTGATAAAGTAGTTACAGATGGGATACCAGTGTTAAAAAAATCTGAAATTCAAAACATGGTGGATTGGATTTTTTCCCTTGTCCCGGGTGAAAACGTGATCGAAAATTCAAAAAATGTCTTAAAATGGCAATACGCTCCTGAAAATATTCATGAAGAATTAAAAAATGAAGGGAATGTTTTGGAAACAAATGATGATTTGCTTTCTGCAAGCATTCCTTTACAGAAAGCAAAAGATATAAAGGATTCCATTTTTGATGTGTATGAAAATGAAAATCAGGCTGATAATGCTCTTTCTTACTTTATCAAGCCAAAATATTATACCACCGAAAATATTGAGGAAGGAAAAATATTTTTTCGAATGAACTGCGCCGTATGTCATGGCAATGAAGGCGATGGTACGGGAGCTCGCGGTCAGATCATGCAAGATGCAAAACCTCGCAAACTAAATAACTTGGAATGGTTAGATACCCGCGATGACTTAAGATTGCTCCGTTCAATCAAATATGGAGTCGCAGGTACTTCCATGAATCCTTGGGGGGATTTGACATCTGGTTTGCAGAGGCTTCAGCTTGTGATGTTCATCAGGAATTTAAGCCACACCGAAGATTTAAGAAAAACCCTTTTTGATTCATTATATGAGTCATTTGATGTTTCAGTTTTTGCAATTGAGAATGCACGGGCAGAAGAGTTTAAAAAAATTGATGCCTTAAAAAAGGAAATAGAAACTTTAAATTTTAGTGAGGGTGATGATGAAGAGAATCTCCTTAATTTTAAAAAGAATATGAGTTTGCAAAAAGAGTTGAAAGCATTGGATGTTAAAGATCAAGTATTTGTAGAGGCTATAAATCATATAAATAAGATAAGTCGCATTTATCGAGAGATCGGCATTGATATTATTGAAAAAAATGTATCTTCTGTAGTTATAGACAGTTTCATCTCCACATTGGATTTGAATAAATCCTATTACAATTTTAAGGATGGAAAACTTGTCAGCGAAATCGATCAGGAAAAAATCGATCAAATGGATAAGAGGATGAACAGCATGGTTCTTGAGTTGGATAAAAAAATTAAAAGCTTTACGGATGAAAAAAAATTGATTGTTGCTAACAATGAAGCTACGATGAAAAAAGATCGCCTTAACTTCTTGGAAAATGAAATAAAAGGTTATGAAAAATTAAAGAATTCTATAATCTCAGGATTTAAAAAAATATTTGAGATTATGAAATTAAATGGCGGTTTGACTAAAAAATGACAACTTACGATGATGGGCCAGTAAAGGTCATGTTATATCCTGCGATTCTTTTTATGGTTCTAGGAATGTTTTTTGGCGTTTTTATTGCATTTAACGGACTTGTTTTTCCGGATTATTTTTCAGGCGAATATGTTCATTTTGGACGCATTCGTCCGGTCCATGTCAGTACTGTGCTTTATCTTTGGTTGATCAGTGCAAATATTGGTCTTTTTTATTTCTTTGTTCCACGCCTTGCAGGAGTTTCCATTTGGAGTCCTCTTGTAGCCTATATCGGGGCATTTTTTTGGTGGGCAGGCCTTATCATCGGGGTATATTCCTTGCCGACAGGAACTAATTTTGGTTGGGAATATGCAGAAATTCCTCAATTTGTTGGCTGGATCCCGACTAAATCTATGATCACGCTTGCACTTGTTCTTCTTGGCGTTAATGTTTTTATGACAATTGCAACAAGAGTGAATGAAAAATTATATGTGTCGATGTGGTATGCGATGGGAACTGTCGTTTGGGCATTATTTACTTGGATTGTTGGAAGTTATGCCATCAATTGGGTTCCTGGCGGCATATCACGTGTAAATGTCAGTTTTTTTTATGTGCATAACTTGGTCGGTCTTATCTTTACTCCGATGGGGCTTGCAATCATTTATTACTTTCTTCCAAAAATTTCAAAAGAGCCGATTTATAGCCACAGATTATCCATGATTGGATTTTGGTCGATCGCATTCGTTTATGCCTGGATCGGGGCGCATCATATCATCCATGGGCCTATTTCCCAATGGCTTCAAACAGTTTCGATCATTTTTTCGATATGGCTTTTTATTCCTGTATGGACTGTGGTTACCAATCTTTTTGCCACTTTAAAAAATGATTGGCAGGCATATGAGAAAAGTGTTCCTATTCGATTTTTGATGATGGGCACCATGTTTTATTTGTTAACATGCATACAAGGGCCTTTAATGGCCGTTAGAAACATTAATGAAATTACTTCTAAGACAGACTGGGTGATCGGTCACTCCCATATTTCGCTTTACGGCACGTTTACTTTTTTTGCACTTGCCGGAATTTACCATGTGATCCCTGTTATCACAAAAAAACCCCTATGGTCTGAAAATCTTGCAAAACTTCATTTTTCACTTAATATGCTAGGAAGCATTCCTTTTTTAGCAGCTCTTTGGGTAGGAGGATTTTGGCAGGGATTGCTCTGGTCTACTTGGGCAAATGGAAATACTTATGCGGAATTTCATAATCAACTGACTGAACTACCCTTTATTGATACTGTGGCAGATATGCGGATTTTTTGGATTTGGCGAGGGATTGGGGGGATCATCATACTTTTTGCAAATATTTTATTTGTGGTGAACATTTTTAATACCATTATCCTTAAAAAAGAAGATTTAAGCCATCTGGAGCCTGTCAAAATATTATGAGTAAAATCTACAAAATTGAAAAATCAGCGCTCCTTACTTTTTTTGGCATCGTTGCTTTATTTTCTACTGCAATTTTGGTTGTTTTAGTAGCTCCAAGACATATTGACCCGACATGGACTGAGCCTACAAGTCCCTACCAGGTTCAAATGTACGAAATTGCAGATCCGAATATCTACATCGGAAACCCAAGCGGCGCTTATTATGATTTGCAATTTGTGTATCATTTGAAAGATGGTTTTTCTCTTTTGGCATTTCAGGAATCTGAATTTATCAAAATTGTAGCGCGAGATGAGTTAAAGTCATTTGTCACAGCATTTGATGAACCTATTTTAAAGTTAACCCACAATCTGTTGATGTTACGAAAGCCTATTAATGAAATGATTGTAAAAGCAGATGCGCTTGAAAAAAATCTCCAATCAAAATGGCAAGAAGACCACCCGAACTGGAAAAAGGAGAATTTGAGCTATCCAAGCTTTCAAATCTATGAACTTTATAAAGTCAATCAAGATTCAGCTTTTTCACTTGGATCTAGAGAGACCATAATTCATGAGTGGATCGATAAAAACTATGAAATAGTCGATCAGAATAAAGATAATAATATACCTTTCCATAGCGATCCTGGCGTCATTTTTGTAAAAAATCCAATCGAATATAAGATATCCACTTACGTTTTTGCAGGGGGTCATAGGTGGCGTTATGATCCAAATGGCGAACCTATAAAAAATCTGGAAGAGTTAAAATCTCCAAAGTTCGGGTTTTGGTCGAGAAAGGAACTTATTGAATATGGAGAGCATATTTACAATATTGAGGGCTGCTGGTATTGTCATACCGATCAAACAAGAACTTTGATACAAGATACCGTACTGAATGGTTCAGAATCATTTCCAGCTCCCCCATCCTCTGCAAATGAATACATTTATCAAAACGTTACGTTTCCCGGCACAAGAAGAATAGGGCCTGACCTATCTAGAGTCGGAATAAAAAAATCAAGCAGGGACTGGCATCGGGGACATTTCTGGTCTCCAAAAACTGCAAGTAAGGGCTCTGTCATGCCTTCTTTTAGACATTTTTTTGATATTGATCCACGTGGAACTGCCGTGAACCAAACAGGAATTCCTAATTACAAATTTGAAGCCATATACCAATACCTGATGACGAAGGGAACAAGAATTACAGCTCCAAATCAAGGCTGGTGGATAGGTAAGGACCCTGTTAACACCAAGGATATCATCGAGGGTTTAAGGGGAGGTTTAAAATGATTGGAACTGATGGCGGCGGAGTTTATGGTAGCATTTTCTACTACAGCTTTACGATAGCTTATGTTGGAAGCGCTTTTCTTGTATTTATTTATCTGTATTTGAGAAAAAAACTGGACATGGATGAGGCGCCTAAAATGGAGATGATGGATGAAGATGGATGATAATTCAGAAGCGCAAGAACCTGAACACTTGGTAATTTATGGGGATTCCATCCTATCTGCAGATGCTCCTGTGCCAAGGTGGCTTCAATGGACCTATATCATTTTGCCTATTTGGGGAATTATTGCATGGGCGATTTATTGGAATGGTAGTTTGGGTTTTCTTGATAGAGGATCATGGAGAGAGTTGCAAGAAGCTGCCAACACAACCTACCCTTTTATCAATTACAGCGACCAAAAAATAAAAGGAACACCAGAATAACAAATTTAAATTATAAGAATAAGCGCTACAGCTAAAACAATTAGTGCAAGAGCCGCTGCTGTAATAAAGTAGGAAGTTGGTTCTTTGTAACCTGGTAAATAAGATGTTTGATTTTTGAGTTGCCTATAGTTGATCAATGAAAAAACTAAAAATAAAATCCCAATGCCAATTAAGACGTCTCCAGAAATTTGAGCAACGACTCGATGGCTCTCTTCGTTAAAATTGATTAATCTGATAATGGCAACACCGCCTCCGATGCAGGCTATAGCTGTTCTTACCCATGACAGGAACGTGCGTTCATTAGATAACCTGGTTCTTTCTAAAGCAAGTAAAATTTGTTTATCTGCTAAAAAATCAATTTTTGCAATATCCGCTTTTACGTCGTCTTTATCCATGGAATTATTCCTTAATATCTTTCTTGATTAATTATTTCACTCATTTGCCTTGCAGCATAGGTTAGGATAAAATCAGCACCGGCGCGTTTTATCGACAGCAAACTTTCCATCATGACTTTATCCGCATCGATCCAGCCATTAAGTCCTCCAGCCATCACACAAGCATACTCTCCGCTGACATGGTAGGCGCCAATTGGAAGATTTGTAGAGCCACGTAATTTGCTTAAAATATCCAGATAGGGTAATGCAGGTTTAATGAGCAGCATATCAGCGCCTTCTTCTTCATCGAGTGCTGATTCGAGTAGAGCCTCGCGACTATTGCCGGGGTTCATTTGATATGTTTTTTTATCGCCGAATTTGGGTTTTGAATTAAGCGCGTCTCTAAAGGGGCCATAAAAACTAGACGCATATTTTGCAGCGTAGGCTAATATTGCGACATCTTGAAAATTTTGTCTGTCTAAACCCTCTCTTAAAAATCGGACTCTTCCATCCATCATATCGCTTGGGGCGATGATATCTACTCCAGCGTCTGCTAAAAGAAGCGACATCTTTAAAAGTGCTTCAAGTGTCGCATCATTTAAAATTTGACCCTTATCATCGACAAGTCCATCATGACCGTGATCAGTAAATGGATCCAAAGCTACATCTGCCATGACGCACATTTCAGGAATTTCTTTTTTTAATGCCCTGATTACCCTGCAAAAAAGACCGTTTTCAGATAAGCTTTCAGAGCCTGTCGCATCTTTTTTGTTAAGAGGAATCACCGGAAATAAATCGACTGCCATAACGCCGAGCTTGTATAATTTTTCAGCCTCTTTTAAGATAAGGTCTATCGATAAGCGATAAACTCCAGGCATGCTGCTGATTTCTTGGGCTTGATTTTGGCCGTCTATGACAAATAAGGGAGCTACAAAGTTATTTGGGTGCAACCGCGTTTCTTGGACTAAAGACCTGATGGCAGGTGTCTTACGGTTTCTTCTTGGACGTTTTGATAATTGAATAATTTGATTTTTTTCGGTTAACAAAGTCTCAAGCATATTTTTTAGTCCGTAAGATATAACAAATCAATTTAATCCAAATTAACTTTTGCCATATTAACCGATAATTTTCAACAGTAAATAGCTTGATTTCCTACTTTTTCTTATGTAAAATTCCGCTTCAAAAGTTGGTGTATCTGATTTTTCTTAAGGGTGGATCATATATAAGGGGTCCACGCTTGACTCTTTTTTTAATTCCAGTAAAATTTTATCCGCTAAAATTTTACGCCTAGTCCAAAACCCACCCTAAAGCCACCAATGTCAACATACTTTTGAAAGTGAACAGGTTGATAAAGATAATCGAGAAATAAATCTATAAAGATATAATCAGAGAGATCATGGTAAACCCCTGTTTTTAAGACACCAGCCACAAATGTCTTTGCTATTTTTTCTTTTAAACACGCAGATTTATTTTTCACCCATATTCTGCCAATACTCGGTCCTATGCCCAAATAAAAAGTAGATCGGTAACCAAAATCATAAAGGAAGTTAACTCCAAGGCTGTAGTTTACAATATTAACAGTCGTAGGATCGTTAAAGCCTATGGAATGGCCATGCTTAACAACCCAATCAAAATTTGTCCAATATTCAAAGCAGTCTGAACATTTTATTGTACTTTGAAGCTGAAAGTTCGGACTCAATTTTCCATAGATATTTTCATATAAACTAGAATTAGGGATAAAAGCTCCTGCACGAAGTTCGAGGCGAGTCTCCACATCAGCAGACAAAAAGGCTATGTTAAATCCTAAAACTAAAATAATACAATGAAGAGCTAATTTATTCATGGATAATCTCTATTGTAATATGATTGCTTTCTAAATTATTTGA
>JBEPVN010000058.1:0-14568 GCA_041691015.1 Parachlamydiaceae bacterium
ATCACTAAGAGAAGGCTTATTATACAGGAAAATTTTAATAACTAAAAGAAGTTCACAGTCCTAGAGTCCTGAAAGAACGACATAAAAAAAAGTTAATTCCCTATAGAGGGAACAACAGGAACTGTCTTGCTTTTAAGTTGAAAAAAGCTTGCACCGTTTTAGATCAATCTGAGGTTAAAGTCTTTGTTTTGCGCTTTAGCTCAATATTTTAAAGGTAAAACAATAGACGAGAGGAAGCGCGCAGATGACAGCTTTTGTTGTTTGCATCACATCATTTAATAAATTTAGTTTGGTATTGGCTAACTCGTTGATTTTGGTACAAGCTTCGATGTGGGAAGCACTTAAAAAGTCATTTTCTTCTTTATTGGTTATTTTTTTATCCTCAACATTTTTTATGAAGCGAGCAGCTTCTCTTGATTCTAAAGGGTAAATCTTCAGTAATTTTTTTACTTTTTCTGTATCAGAAAGCTTTGATGGCATCTGTAATCGATTTTGCATGCTTTCAATATCAGTAAATATTCTATTTAAATAATATTTAGAAACATCCTTTGATTTGATAAAATCAGCTTGAGTGAGTTCGCCACGTACGCATTTAAAAAGCTTTCTGTAAAATATAATTTTTAAATTTGAATTTTCTTGGATATCTTGTATTTGAGCGTCAATTTTACTATTTACCTTTAAGTTCTCCATGAACTTATTAAAGTGTATAATAGCTGAATAGCCTGTAATAAGCGACAAAGCTTGAGTGCAAGATTGAGAGTTCATTGGTACCCTAATTTTTATAAAAATTTATAATAACATTTAATTAAATACAAGTAAATAAATATTTCATTTACTTTAAATTAATCAATAGTTTATTATATTGCTAATTATTTTAATATTAGGACGCGTTATGATTCAAATAGGTTTATCTCATTTAAATTTAATAGAAAAATTGTTTTCCTGTGTCATTCCTTATTATGATCTTGAAAAACGCATTTCTTCGATTACACAAAACAATCTGCCGCTGACAGCTAATAATATTCAGGATCTTAAAAAAGCTTTTTCTATTTCAAATTACAGAATATTTCCTTTGATAGGTTTGAAAAAAACTTGTTCTCAAATTTCCGAAGCGAAATTTAGAGAGTTTTTGGATCATTTTTCAGAAGATGATGATGTGGTGGCTTATTTAGAATATTTTCTTGCAAAGCTTAAAGACTCTTCTCTTTTGACACTTGCCGGTTTTAAAACAGTAGAAGAGGCGTCTAATTTAGTCAAAGCACAAAATCTTTTGAAAAAAGAAGCCCTACTTGGTTTGTTTGAAAAAGAAGGTAGAATTATACTCGGCGAATTTAAGGAAGAAGCTGTTAAATTTTTACACAATCTCTTTAGAATGTTTATTGCTTTGACTGGTTTAAGTAATCTTAACGATACTTTCCTAAGCCCAAATCAGGAGAGAATAAATAAATACATTGCAAAAGATACTTTTAAAATGTACTGGAATCTTGTTCTCTCCCCGACAATTATTTTTACATTTTTCTTAAAATATCTTGATACTGCGACAGCAATTGCAATAACCGCTATAGGATGCGCCTTGATTGTTTCATCAGTCGTGTTATATTCAAGGTATTACAAACTATGCCCAAGTGAATGTTACGGTTTAAAGAATATGAAAACGTCCATTCAGAAAGATGACTTTATCTACACAAGAATTGGGGTCTTAAAACAAATTGAAAGCGCTTTTTCCAGAGGAAAGGGTGTTTTGTTGATTGGAGACTCCGGCTCTGGTAAAACATTTGTTATAAGGTCACTAGCGACAGAAATAGAAGCTTCAAAAATCTGTCAATTTATAAAAAAACCACAATTTTTTTGGAACAGCGCCGCTAGGTTTGCTTCTGCCAAAAGCAACAGTTCTTTTGAGATGGTTGAAAATAATCTTATAGAACATTCAAAAGAAGTTATTTTCTTTTTTGAGGAATTTGCTTCATTTTTTAATGGGGAAGGAATAGATGGGGCATCTTCTGGTAATGAAATCAAAACATTTTTAGACCAATTTCATTATGTGATCGGTGCTACAACAACTGATGAATATAACAAATATATAAAAGGCAATAAAACAATTGATGAAAGACGCTTTAAAATTATCAAATTGAATCAAATGGAAATTAAAGAAATTGAGATGGCTTTAAGCCATCAACTACATCAAAAACATCCTGAGATTGATTTGGAGACTAATGTCCTTAACTATATCGCATTAAAAGCAAAAATGTTCAATTCCGGGACTTCCGAAATAGATGCCGCGACCTCATTGTTAAAAAGAGCCATGTTAAAATTAACGGAAGTTTCTTTTGATGAGCTTGACAGTGAATTAAGTGCTCTTGAAACAGAGCGCGCTCATTTAGAACAACAACTTTTGCATAATCTACAAGACGTTACGAATTTAACGAAGAATTATAAATTTGTTCTAGAAAAAATTGAATCACAAACAGCATTGCAATCGAAAAAAAATAAACAGCTTCAAGGAATTAAAAAGTTGGAAGCTATTTATTTACGTTTCAAAAAGAAACGCTATAGCTTAAGTGCTTCAGTAAAAAATGAGTTTTCAAGTGCATTCCATGAATGGTTGAAAAATGAAGCGATGTTTAATATGATGAGCGATTTTGTCCAAAAGAAGCGTACAACGCTTGGATTACCTGCTTGCTTGAATCAAGCGCTTGTTGATTCAATCCTTGAAGAGTCTGATAAAGAACAGATCAAACCACCAATGGAAGTTTCAAGATTAAGCGACACACAGCGAAAAATAGACGATTTCTTTCAAAAAAAAGCTTGAGCCTTTTTAGCCTCGTCGTGTAGATTGCAGGCTTTAAAGAGTTTTTGTTATGCGATGTTTTATTTTTGTCATTTTTTTAAATTTTTTTGTGACACATCTTTTTGCAGACAAGGAAAAAATTGCAGCATACTTTGAAAAATTATTCACTGCAAGCGGGGATGAAAAAAGCGAAATCTACAAAAATTTAAGTCTTGAATTTTATCTCGCACAAGATTTTGAGAATGCAATCAAGACATTTTTAAAAGCGTTGGACTGTGCCACTATCCATGTAACTGCATTAAATGAAACCTGCATTGGACAGGAAGCATTTAAAATCTATTTGGACAAAAAAGATAAATCTCTTCATCTTGCATCCAAAGAAATCATCGACCTTTTTAAAGATAAATATTACGAAAATACAAATGACTACTTGCTTGGGTTTATTCTTGCCTTGGAATATGCTAATTTAAACCAATACGACAAGTTTTTTGAAATCTTTTATCGCGCATACTTTTTGAGCCCGGCTCATTATTTAAAGTACAAGACCCGTGCAATTTTGAATATTAAGCTTTTTGATCGTGCAAGAACAGTTGAAGAAAAAGAAAAATACCGACAGCAAATAAGCCTTAATTTACAAAAGGCTAGCGAAATTTATTTACAAGATTCTAATTTATATCAGCTCATGATTTTATTTTCAGATAAAGAAAATAAAAGCTTTTTAGTTGATACGCTCTTGAATAAAATAATCAATCATAATATTGTTATTCCAAGAGCTGATATTTCTTTTTATGTGAAACAGGCGGCGGCATCTGGCAAATTTGACTTGGCGCTTTGTTTTATTGAAAAAGCTAGTTTTTGGTACCCTGTCAGCCGTGTCATTGATGAAGAGAGAGTCTGGCTTTTAGAAAAAACCAAAGGAAAAATATGGAAATTAAAATGATGGAATCGCGCGTTCTTGGGGATTATACGATTTTAAAGCAGATAGGACAGGGCACCTTTGGTACGGTTTTTTTAGCGGAACATCGCTACATGAAAAGGCAATATATTCTTAAGATACTGCCAGAAGAGCTTAGCAGCGATAGATCCTTTATTCAACGTTTTGAAGAAGATGTTTCTTTGCTTTCGACTTTGGACCATCCAAATATTGTAAAACTTCATAATATCTCATTTTCCCAAGGACAATACTTCCTTGTGTCAGACTGTATTGTCGATGACTTTTCGGAGACGACAAATCTGACCAAGTATTTGGTTGGTACAAAATTAAACGAAGATACGATCTATCATATTCTATGCCTGGTTGCAGCTGCACTCGATTATGCCCATAGCAAAAAAATCGTGCATGGCAGTTTAAAGTTGAATAATATTTTGATCGGAAAAAACAAAAATGGTTTGGAAGTTTCTGTATCAGACTTTGGACTTTCCAAAATTATCGGACCATCGGCTACTTTAACGCGTTGTTTAAAACATGTTGCTGAAAATCTGGGACTTATGTCTCTTACCCAAAAAAATAGCCTGGAGCGTTACCCAAACCCTCCCCAAGATGCGCAAAAGTTAATTTCACTGCATCAATCCTTTTTACAAAATTTTGCATTTTTAGCGCCTGAAGTAAAAAAAGATTCTCATAAGCCGTTGGATATTAAAGCGGACGTCTATGCCTTTGGAGTTCTTAGCTATTATCTTTTAATGCATGAATTGCCGGAGGGTTATTTGGAGATGCCTTCTCAAAAATTGAGCGTTTACGAAAAAAATTGGGATTCCTTGATAAAAAGCTGTCTTGCAACAGACCCTGCGAACCGACCAGAACAACTCTTAAAAGTTCTAAAAGCAATTCAGCCTATTAAAGCTGAGATAAAATCCGAAGCAATTATAGAGCCTATAATAGTTAATGAAGGCTTAAGAGCACACCCCAGCAAAATCATAGAAACTGAAATTACTTTTAAAGAAGTTGCTATCCAATCAATGGCTGTAGAAGTAAGGACAAGCGTTCCTGAATTTGCAGAAGCTGCTACTTGCAGCCAAGCGCTAAAGCCTGTCATTCATACGACAGAACTTAAAAGACCAGAGACAGATCCGGATCCAGCTTCCGTATTCAATATAGATACTACAGTCAAGCATTATACTCCGGAGCTAAAAGAAATCCGGAATATTCAGCCTTTAAGAACTGAACTTATTATTATTCCTGGAGGAGAGTTTCTGCGCGGAAGTAACGATGGAAACCGGGATGAAACCCCGCGCCATCAAGTGCGTTTAAGTAGCTTTGCAATTGATATTCATCCGGTAACTAATGAACAGTTTGTTCGATTTTTAGAAGTGATGGGTGGTGAAAAAGACAATAACCATCAGGATGTGATTAGACTTCGGGATTCACGTATCAAAAGAAGCGGCGGCAAGCTAAGCATTGAATCTGGATACGCAAAACATCCTGTTGTCGGCGTTACCTGGTATGGTTCGATGGCCTATGCGAAATGGGTCGGCATGCGCCTTCCAACAGAGGCCGAGTGGGAAATTGCAGCATACGGTGGATTGGACGCAGCTTTATATCCGACAGGTGAAGACATTGAAAAATCACAAGCAAACTTTTTTAGCTCTGATACAACAGCTGTGATGAGCTATCCCGCGAATGATTATGGGCTTTTTGATATGCCGGGCAATGTTTATGAGTGGTGCTATGATTGGTATGGATATAATTATTATGAAGTTTCCATTCAAGAGCCCGAAAACCCAATGGGACCCCTTCAAGGAGTTTACCGCGTTTTACGAGGAGGCTGCTGGAAAAGTTTGAAAGAAGATTTACGCTGTTCAAGAAGACACCGCAACAATCCTGGGACTGTTAATGGTACATACGGCTTTCGTTGCGTTACAGATGTGCAGTAAGCTGTTTTACGTAATTTTTAAGGTCTTATGAGCTAAAAAAACCAAGGAATGTAGTCAAAAAAATCATCCAATTTTACAAAGAAATTAGGTGTTTCATCCCCTCTTGTAGAATAAGTGAATGGCATACTTACCTCAATAGATAGTTAATTAATCATTAATTTAAATTATAACATTATATATTTAGTTTGTAAATATTAATTATGATAATAAAAACTGTTCAATTCACCTCAAATTTTTTTAAGTTAAAGTCAAAAAAACTATGCGTTTATTTCCTCTACCGGCTATAATCGTTTTTTATTGTGAATGGTATTAAATTTTTTAGGAATATATGAAATTACTTTTATCAAAACCACGCGGATTTTGCGCAGGTGTGGAACGGGCTATCGACACTGTTGAAAAAGCAATCAAGCTCTGGGGCGCTCCAATCTATGTCAAGCATGAGATCGTCCATAACCGCTATGTGGTTGACGGTCTTAAGGCTAAAGGCGCTGTTTTTATTGAAGAAATCAGTGAAGTGCCTGTTGGTTCAAGATTAATTTATTCCGCGCATGGCGTTTCACCTGAAGTAAGGAAAGAGGCTAAAGCGCGTAATCTGATCGAAATCGATGCTACTTGCGGTCTTGTGACACGTGTGCATTCTGCTGTAAAAAGATTTGCGGCAACAGGACACAAAATTATTTTAATCGGCCACAAAAACCATGTGGAAGTGATTGGAACAGCAGGGGAGGCTCCCGATGTCACAACAATTGTAGAATCAGTTGAAGATGTCCATGCTTTAAATTTTTCCAATGATGAAAAACTTTTTTACATTACCCAAACCACTTTAAGTTTGGATGATGTCAAAGAAATTACAGAATCTTTGATTGAGAAATATCCTCATATCCAAACATTACCAAGTTCTTCAATATGCTATGCCACGACCAATAGACAAATGGCGCTTCGCGAAATTACGGACTTGACAGATCTTGTCCTTGTAGTTGGAGACCCCCAAAGTTCCAATTCCAATAGATTAAGAGAAGTGGCCTCAAAAAGGGGGATTCCATCTTATCTTATTAACAATCAGGATGAAATTAATCCTGATTGGCTGATTGGCGTTAAAACAATTGGTTTGACGGCGGGGGCATCAACACCAGAGGGCATCGTCCAAAAATGTATTGAAAAGCTCAAAATTCTTGGGTGTTTGGACATTGAAGATGTGGTTTATACGAACGAAGATGTCTTTTTTCAATTGCCAAAACAAGTTTTGATTTGAAAGCATGAGTTATAGAAATAAAGTCTATAACTCATCCTTTTTTTAAGAAATATTCAAAAAATAGCGGGTATGCCTGAGTAACCCTTTTTTTACGAGAGCGCCTTTTTCGACTAAGTCCGCTAAATCGCGAGTGGCTGTAGCTTTTGAGGTTTTGGTAATTGAGATATAATTATCAGCGCTTAAACCCCCTTTAAAGCCATTTAAGCCCTCTGCAAACACCCTCATCAAAACTTTTTCCTGACGCTCGTTTATTTTTCCTGAAAGATCCGTAAGGATTTTTGATTTTTCAATCAGAAAATAAAGTAGATCAATAGATTCTTTTTGAGCCTCTAATATCACGTCAGCAAAAAATTCAACAAAGTGTTGGATGTCCAAAGTTTTGTTGCAGCGCTCAAGAGCTCCATAATATTCTTTTTTCCGTCTCTCCAAAATTCTCGAAACCGCAATCAGTACCGGTTTACCAAGCTCCTTAGAAAGGATTTTTTCGACTAAAAATCTGCCAATCCGTCCATTTCCATCTTCAAAAGGGTGAATGCTTTCAAAGTAGACATGAGCAACGGATGCTTTTGCTAAAATATTTCCATGAGATTTTATCGTATTAAACCATTTGATAAAAGCCTCCATTTCAGAGGGAACTTGTGTGGAGGGGGGCGCTTCAAAAAAAACTTTTGTATTTCCATAGCGACCAGATACGATTTGCATGGGCTCATTATGTGTGCGGTACTTGCCAATATCCTCTATTTTTGATTCCGCATTAAATAATTTAAGATGCCAGTCAAAAAGAGTTTTGTGCGTTAAAGGGGTATCAAAGGACTCATAAACGTCAAAGAGAAGTTTAGCCATGTCGGATTCCTTAACTCTTTCAGTTTTTGGAGGGGTTAATCCAAAATGTCTTTTGATAGAGGATTGTAAGCTCTCCCTATCGAGTATTTCACCCTCAATCTTAGAGCTTTCAAGGCCCTCTTCACTCAAGATTTCAACAATGAACTGATCGGTATCTGACTTACTGATGTTTTTTAAACAGGCAAAAGCCTGCCCTTGAGCTAAAAGAAATTTTTTTTCCCTTTCACTCAATAGCTTAACATCGCACTTAAATTTTGGCCATTCAGGCAATTCCCAATTCCACGGCATGAGTTATAGACTCCTACTTCTATAACTCATAATTATAAGTTTTTATGAGTTATAGGCAATACTTTTATGCATCTTGTGTGAAATCAGAAGAATGGCTAAGGTAAAAAAAAGTAGGGGATTTTATGAACTCAGCGCACCTTTTCAAGTTTAGTCAAAAAAAAGCGGATGAAAAGGCTATAGGCGGCATGCGCATTAGAGCAGATAAAGCCAATTTCCCGATCTTAAAAGGCATGTCTCTCTATAAGCTCATTTTAGTGCCAAACGGCGTAAGAGAGCCGCATTGGCACGCGAACGCGGATGAACTCGGATATTGTTTAAAGGGAAGCGCCTTAATAAGCCTGTATGACACAAAAGATGCAAAAGCGACATTTTTGGTTGAAGAGGGGGATCTTTTTCTTATTCCGAGCGGCGCGCTTCACGCTATTGAAAATGTGAGCGATAAAGTATCTGAATTTATTTTAAATTTTAATCATGAAAGCGTAGAAGACTTTAGTATTTCGAGCATGCTTGGAGTTTTTTCAGATGCAGTATTAGGCAATACCTGGGGTGTGAAATCCGAGGTTTTTCATTCTTTAGAACGCTCGCTTACCCCAACCTTTGCAACTCTTACAAAAAACCACGCGCCTGTATCTGAAGACTCTTGCTATACAAGCCCTTATCGCTATAGCCTAAAAAAAGCAGAGCCTATCTTAGAGAGCGCCGCAGGCTCAGTCAAAATGGCGCGTCAAAATTTCTGGCCTATCTTAAAAAATCAAGCCTTATACTCGCTTCTCCTTACAAATCAGGGGATGAGAGAGCCGCATTGGCATCCAGAAACTGCAGAACTTGGGTATGTCCAATCAGGAAAGGGTCGTATGTCTGTTTTGAGCCCGGATGGTACAGTAGACACATACATTATGGAAGAGGGCGATGTTTATTTTATCCCAAAAGCCTATCCGCATCATATTGAAAATTTAGGTGAAAAGCTTGAACTATTGATATGTTTTGATCAACCCATGCCAAAAGACATTGGCCTTACGGGAAGCATGCTTTCTTATTCAGATGAAGTTTTAGCCTCGGTTCTAAAAACAAATCCCGCCTTTTTTGATCCGTTGCATAAATATTATGCGGATCTATTCATTGTCAACCGCATAAACCCTCTGGACTTTAGTTAAGAGAGCTTTAGACAAAGAAAAAAAGGTTACACCGTTTTAAAAAAGTCTAAAGCTCTCTTAACTGCTGAGGTTAGCTCTTAAAGAAGGAGCCTAACCATTCGCTAAAAGATGCAGTCGCTGCAGGAGCTTCCTCAACTTGAGCGACTTCTCCAGATGGCTCATCTCTATGCGCAAATACGATGCGGTAAATAGAGAGGTAGCCGTTTGTCAAATCTTGAGACGTTCTATCAAGCTGGACCTTGCCGGCAGGAACCAAGCCCACAGAGTCTGCAACCTCTATTAATGTTTGAGGAGTCACTTCCGGATAATCCACAGTCAAAACTAAAAGTCCGTCTTTTGAAAGATGTTTTGCAAAAGCATGCATCGCATCATTTCGATCTTTATCGCATAAATGCTCGAGCGTGGAAATGCAAAAAATGCGATCGAACATAGGTAGATTTTCCGGTAGATTACAGATCGACCCCCTAACTCTTGTCACATTGCCATAAAGGCTTGGCGTACTTAAGAGAACGCTGTAGGCTGTTTCTCCAAGGTCATTGTAAGTTTCCTGGACTATTGATTCTACGTTATCTATGCGAGGATCTGAATCCAAAGCAAAAACTTGGGCGCAAGTTTCGCCAAGATGCCATTTAAAGGGATGGCTAATGCCGCAGGCAGCATCTAGCGCAAGGGCGTTTTCATCTGCAAATTGAGCGGCCCACGCATATTCCTGTGGGCGACTCCACCAGCTTGCTCTAAGTGGAATATTGGACAGATTATCTGTTTTTATATCGGAGGTGAGTATGAAACGGCTTGTTAATTCATCCCCATACTTGTTTTGATGGTCCACCAAAGCGCCGTTCAGATGGCTGCTTAAGAAAAAAGCAGCTGTAGCTAGACTAGAAATCAGAATTTTAGACATAATTTATCCTTCTTAAGTTTAATTTTATTTTTCATGCTACAATTCAAAGCCAATGTTGTCAATAATTTGAATTTTTTTTCTATTATTTTTAAGAGGTTAGCCTGTTTAACGCATCCGAAAATTGCTTGACATCCTTAGCTCCAAAAGCTGCAGGACCTCCCGCAATTGAGCCGGCATCGCGAAATTCTTTCATGATGTCCCGCATGGATAAAATCGAACCGATGTTATTTTCCGTATAAATTTTGCCTCGCGGATCGAGGGCAATAGCTTTTTTTTTCAAAACTTTGGCAGCAAGTGGAATATCTGCCGTAATCACAAGATCGTGAATTTTTACCTCGGTTGCAATGTGATCGTCTGCGGCATCGAATCCCTTATGGACAACGATCAATTTTATAAGATCGCTTTGCGGTATATTTTGGTATTCATTTGCAACCAGTATGAGATTTATTTTCAAGCGAAGGCTTGTTTTAAAAACAATTTCTTTAATAACTCTTGGGCACGCATCAGCGTCTATCCATATTGTATTTGGTTTATGTTTCGTCATGTTTTACTTAAGGGAGTTTTTTTCAATTGGACTAAGATCTGTCTTTTTACGAAGACGGATATTTAAGATTTCTACAATAAGCGCATAAGCCATAGAGAAATAGATGTAGCCCTTTGGAATGTGTGTGCCAAAGCCTTCTGCTAATAAAGCAACTCCAATCAAAACTAAAAAGCTAAGCGCCAAGAGTTTGATTGTAGGGTGTCTGTCTACAAAATCTGCAATCGTGTGGGAAGCAAAGATCATTATGATTGTTGATATGATAATAGCAGCTACCATAATTGAGAGTTCATTGACCATGCCGACTGCTGTGATCACAGAATCTAATGAAAAGACAATATCCAACAAAATAATCTGTACGATAACCATCAAGAAACTGGATTTTTTCTTTTTTGATTGAACAACGTCCGTAACTTCAAGTTTTTGATGAATTTCATGAGTGCTCTTTGCGATCAGAAACAATCCTCCGGCGATAAGGATGAGGTCTCTACCTGAAAAGCCTTGAGAAAAAACAGTAAAAAGGGGCTCTGTCATTCTCATCAGCCAAGTAATAGATAATAGTAAGAGAATGCGTGTTACAACAGCCAAGGAGAGTCCTATTACCCTAGCTTTTTTACGATTTTCCCGAGGCAGCCTATCTGAAATGATCGAGATGAATATGATATTATCAATACCCAAGACAAGCTCAAGTGCGCATAAGGTTAAAAATGGAATAATGGAATGAACACTGAATAATGCTTCCATTTTTTAACTCATTATCTCCATTAGATTTCCGTAAAATCGTAGATAATGTATGAGGCAGGATAGGGAAGGTTTCCATAATCATCTGTCAGACATTTGGAAATATGGCAGAAGTTAAATGCGTGTGTGATCACCAAAATGGTTTTATTAGAGACATTGTTTGCGATATGCCACAAAAAAGCTTGGGTTCTTTTATATACATCAGCACCACTTTCCATACCATCAAGGTCTGCCTCAAGCATGTCGGCTACAGTCGGAAATAAGGCGTTATACACAACATATTTATAACGCTCATAAATTCCAAACTTCTGTATTTCTAAACGTTCATCCACGATCAGGTTGTAAACTGGAAGCTTTAGACCCCCCCCAAATATTTGAGTAGATTGCAAAGAGCGGTATAGCGGGGATGTAAAAATTTTAAAAATATTTTGCTTTAAGAAAAAAGGAACTAAACTGCCTATCTCTGTAACGCCTTTTAGAGTTAAACAAAACCCGGGCGATCTAGAAGAGGTAATGATTTTTTTCGTGTTGTTATTACCCTCTGCCTGTCTCATCACGATGAGCCGCACCTTGTTTTCTTTGAACTTGATTACTAGATCTTGATCCATTTTAAAAAGGGTATCGTCAGCGTGCCCTGTAGCTATGTAAAAGAAGCTCAACAATAAAAGTAAAAATGTCTTAAACGTTTGCATGATAAATAACTCTTGGGTGAAAAAAATTCATATGTTGCCAAAAAAACTGTTATATTTTGTTATGGGATTTTTTTGAAGATAAAAATGACAAAAAAATAAAACTTTGCAAATATGATTGAAAAGCTATTTTGAAGAAGAATTTCAATAATTCTTTATTCTAACTTTTAAGTTCTTGGTTGTTCTTTACTTGTAAGCAGATGACTTTGCAAAGCAATACTCCTCAAATTCAAATCAATTCTACTTAAGTTCAAATTTTTTGAAATTAAGAAAGCTTTCTTAGAAGACGGAATTCTGAACGATGAATTTATCTTAAAATCGACAATTTTATTTTTTAATAAAAAAAAATAAAATAAAAAAATAATGGCTTTAGGGTGTATGAGAGCATTGTGTGTGTAAATAAATTAATTTAAAATATAGCTAAGATGGTGTTCGTTAGTTGTCAATAATACCAAGATGGTTTATTCTGAAATTGCCATATACGAAGAGCCAACACTAAAAACTAAAAATCCCAGTGTTTTTTATGTTTTAGTACTACAACTCTCGTAAAAGGCTTTATACGTTTCTAAAATCAAAAATGGAGACTTTATGAATACATTATCTCAAAAATTTCAAAAACTCATCTTACTCGGATTATTTGCAAGCATGGCTATCCAGCCATTAAATGCTGCAGATTCAATAGGCGATAAAGTTAATAGCTTAATATCGTCCTGTCCGTGGGTTGGTCTTGTAGCTCCTGAAGTAACTTACGGTCCAATTACGGTACGTAAGCTTAAAATTGAGAAAGCGGGCAGATTAGCCTTTACTCAACCAGGCGCTAAAGTCAAAGGTAGTTTGAAATATAAGATCGATGCTTCAAAGCTCGATTCATGGGATTTACACCATATCGTTGTTGGATTACGCAATGTTGATTCACAAAATTGTATTGTTCACTCTTTAGGAGTATGGAATAAGAAAGGTAAAGCTTCTTTTACTATACAAGCTCCAGAAGAAAAAGGAATTTACGAAGTTTGTTTTGCGTATTACCCAGCTGTTTTTTGTGAAGAGGCTGTAAAAGAGTGGAAAGCTAATCCACCGGCCCATAATGCAACTATTGGTATTATAGTTGTTGAATAGGTTTTTTTCTAAAAAACCATTATTCCATTTATGGAAACTATGAGACACTTTTTTTAGGGTAATTAGTGTTTAAATAGGGCCCAAGACTGATCAAAGTCTTGGGCCCTTTTTTTTTACTTGCTAATCTGGAAATTTAATTTTTATCATTGCTTTAGTTTTGAATCCTCCAGGAGGAGTAAATTCAACTAAGATCATTCGCACATTTCCATTTTTTAAACCAATGTCCGAGCCTTTTTTTGCGTTAACAAAAATTGAATCGCCTTTTAAAGAGTGTATTCGGATACGATTTGTCCAAGGATAAGATGTTCTTGAATAATTCTTTCTAAAACGGGGGGAGTGCAAGAATGATACCAGACTCCTTCTGGATAAACAACAGCTACCGGACCTTTTACACAAATACGCAAACAGTTAGCTTTTGTTCTGAAAATGCCACCGTTTTCGCTCAAATTCAATTCCTTTAAACGACTTTTAAGGTATTCCCAAGCAACCATACCTTCTTCATAATTGCAGCATTTTGGATTTGTTTGGTCGGAGCAAAGAAAAATGTGTCTTTTGATTTCGTGAATGTTTAAATGTTCTGTCATACTTTACCGAAGCTTCTTGTTTTATTAACGAATTGCCGTAGTGTTTTTTAGAAAATTATTCCAAAAATTGAGGTCGAATTTACTTGGTTTATTCCCGTTTCCAAATAGCTTCTTAGTAGGGTATACAAGGCGAAAAATAAGAACGGTGCCTTCTTTATCATTTAAATATACTTGCGCTATATGTTGAGGATCTTCACCTATCATCATTTTGATTGAAATTCCAGAATACACGCCCCATTTAAAGTTTGAGGATTGAAATCCTTTTGGGAAATGAGCTTTTAGTTTAGAAGCGACCCTTTTCCACTCTTCAGGATTCATTCCATTTTGTTTAATTACTTGGATAAACGGTTCAATAACTGCTTCTGGATTTTCCAAATAAACTTCAAACACTTCTTTCCTTCCCCAGAAGTACACATGTGATTCCTCGTCATACTCTACTAAAGTGAAAAGGTCAGGGATAGCTGGTTCAATGAGTAAAGGTACCGGCAAGTTTGGAAGTAATTCCATTATGCGAGCCTTATGTTTTATGCTTTCAGCTATTGCAGGTGAGGTATTTAAAAGTAAGCAAGAGATTAAAAGAATGAGTTTTTGCATGAAATATAAGTTTTTTGTATTGGGTTTATAGATTAATGGTTTTAGCGTAAGCCCAATAATTTACAAAAGATTACGATTGATAGCAACAAGAAATCAAAAAAAAAGCGCTTAGAAATTAATTTCTAAGCGCTTAAAATTTAAGGTAAAAGCTACGCTGTTTATTCAGAGCAGTTTGTGCATGGCCATGTTAAAACAGGGTATTC
>JBEPVN010000059.1:0-14031 GCA_041691015.1 Parachlamydiaceae bacterium
TATAAGTTATTAACAACCCTTTCCCATCCATCTATAAGGCGTCCCTGTAAAAAAAATTAATAACTAATCCTAATTTAAGATTGGTTAATCGCAAGTATATCAAGACGCATTGAATCGCGAAGTTTAAAGTTCTTATATGTAACCGGTATTTGAACCTGTGATCTGTTCAGATAATAAATTTTCGATTATCTCTCTGTCTCCCCGCCTCACCGCCTCTCGCGTTAATCATTAAACCTCAATTATTCTAGCTCTGGATATTTTTTCTACGGTCGTTCTCATCACTAAGAGAAGGCTTATTATACAGGAAAATTTTAATAACGCAAGAAGTTCATTGAAAATCTGGAAGAAGCTTTAGCTAAATCCGAACTTGCTCGGTTATAACTTATAAAAATCGGCAAGATCTTTTTTGAGCTTGATCAAGGATACCTTCTGCACATACATCATATGTCCGCCATCATAATATTTTTTTGTGATATGAGACCTTAAAGATGGGTCCAAGCTTAAATGGTTAAATGTATAATCTGTTGCAAAATAGGGAGTTGCCAAATCGTAATAGCCGCTTGCGACAAAAACCTTTAAAGAAGGGTTTTTTGTCATGACCTCGCGCAGATTCTCTCCGACGTTTAAATATTGGTTTGTTGCTTTATTATAATTCCAGGGCTGTACAGATGTCAGAATTTTATACTCTTCGTCAGTTTCATACTTCAATTCACTTCTGATATAATCATTAAAAGCTGCAGTAAACGCACCAAATATGGCAGTTGCGCTTGGATCATACTCAAAAGTCTCTCCGCACGCATGCGAATCAATCCCTTTATAGCGACTATCAAACCTTCCAATGGTGCGCTTTTCATTTCTTAATAACTCTTTTGAAAAGTGCAAATTGTTGACGCGTAGATTGGATCTATCAATAAAATCTTTTGAAAGCCCGGTATAATAGGCAAGTCTTTCAATAATATTCAAACGGCTCTTTTCATCAATGGAATCTCCTTGCATCAGTGCGAGGGTATATTCATTCAAGGCAAAATTTTGAACTTCTTGCATGGTTTTATCCATATTCTTTTCAAGTTCCGGCGCTAATTTATGATAGTAAGCGGCAGTCTTTGTATAAGTCGGCAAATAGAGAATATAGGGCAAATCATTGCCATTTTGATGATCATTAATTGTTTGAAAATTAAGAATAGAAGAAACTAAAATCACTCCGTTGCAATAGATATAATGCTCATCGTGCAGATTTCCGCTAAGACCTGCAGCGCGAGTTGTTCCATAGCTTTCTCCGGCAAGATATTTTGGCGATTCCCAACGGCTATTTTGAGTTACAAAAAGCCTGATGAAATGCGCAATTGACTTGATATCTTCTTCAACGCCGTGGAATTGTTTGACATCCTCTCCAGGAGAGGCCCTGCTAAAACCTGTCGAGACAGGATCAATAAAAACAAGATCTGTTTTATCAAGCAATGAATATTCATTATCTACTAAGTGATAAGGTGGATTGGCATAACCGTTTTCATCAAAATCAACCCGTCTTGGCCCAAACGTTCCAAGATGCAACCAGACAGAAGATGACCCAGGACCTCCGTTAAAACAAAAAGTAATCGGTCTTTCAGCTTTATCTACGACATCATCTTTTGTATAGGCCACGTAAAAAATATTAGCTTTGCTTTTGCCGTCATCGCTTTTTAGGCTCAAATTACCGGCTGTTGCTTTATAGTGGATCTCTTTACCATCGATTTTGATCGTATGATTAGTAGTTACGTTACGATCTAAAATATTTTCTTGTTTTACATTTTCTTTTTTTTCTGGATTCTCAGCTTCTGCTAAAATGAAAACATTTGTCACTGATAATAAAAGTAATAAAGCTAATTTTCTATACATAGATATTCCTTATAATAAAACTTAATCATATCAGATCAAAATTTTAATAACATCTTTAAAGTAAATTAGATTAATTCCAGCTTTTTTCATTTCTATTAAAGCTGATTTTTCATCATTTTCATGTAAATTGACAGCTTTGCATGCATCTACTATCACATGGGTTTTGAACTTTAGGGCTAAAGCATCAAGCGCAGAGTATTTGACGCAATAATCAGTCGCAAGCCCTGCAATGAAAACTTCATTGACACCTTTTTCATTTAAATACTCATAGAGATCTGTAGATTTGAGATGGGCATTATCAAAAAATGCGCTGTAACTATCGACATCTTTTGTTGTGCCCTTATAAAAAATTTTATCAATTTTTTCAAGTGCCAGATCTTCGGATAGTGCTGCACCAAAAGAATCTTGGATGCAATGATCCGGCCAAAGAATCTGATCGGTATTTTTTAGCAAAATATGATTTCCAACTGATTTTTTATGGACTGATGCAAAACTTCCATGATCTTTTGGATGCCAGTCTTGTGTTGCCACTTTGACATCAAATGGAAGAGTTACCAATTGATTGATAACGGGGATGATTGTATCGCCTTGAGAAACAGCAAGCGCGCCACCTGGCAAAAAATCACGCTGCAAGTCGACAATAATAAGTGCTTTTTTTATCATATTTGGAGATCTTCATCGTATATTTTCGCTCTGATTTCTTTGATAAGTTCAATTTTTTTGAGGTTAAGCGTTTTTTCCATTCCGGCAAGGTAAAGATGCGGATTCAAAAAGCGTTTTATACCCGGCTTAAAACCTTCCAATTCTTTGATTGTATTTGCTCTAACATCTGAAAGCTTTGGTAATTTATAAACAAGCTTGCCCTTTTTAAATATAGGTACAAGAAGATCTTTACTTTGTAGAGCAGTTTTCATGACATGTTGCTTTGTGGAATCAAATGGATCTACTATCACCCATTTCTCAATAGGATTTTCAACATCATAGATAGCATCTGCTACATTTTCCTTCCCGTTAAAAAATCGCCTTACCTGCATAATGCCGGGATTTGATGTTTTAACCATTTGTTCAGATAGTTTAATTTTATAAGACCATTTTTCTCCCGTCTTACGAATAGCAGAAAGCTTATAAACCCCATCCAAGGCTGATTGCTCATGACCTGTCACAAGATGCGTTCCAACGCCCCAAATATTAATTTTTGCGCCTTGTCTTTTTAATTCGCTGATGATTCTTTCATCGAGTTCATTGCTTGCAACAATTTGTGTATCTTTAAAGCCTGCCTCATCTAAAAGTTTGCGGCTTGCGATGCTAAGCTCGCTTAAATCTCCGGAATCCAGTCTGATCCCAAGTAGTTTTTTGCCCTTTGCTTTTAGTAATTTTCCAACTTCGATCGCATTTTTAACGCCTTGTATGGTGTTATATGTATCTACCAAAAAAACGCAATTGGCTGGCATTGCTTCAGCATACGCTTTAAAAGCCTCTATCTCCTCATCAAAAGCCATGACAAAACTATGTGAGTGCGTTCCCTTGACCGGTATTCCAAATAATTTACCGGCAAGTACGTTCGAGGTCGAATGACAGCCTCCGACATAGGCAGACCTACTTGCAGTCATTGCCCCATCAATTCCTTGAGCACGCCTTAAGCCAAATTCAATCACTTCATCGCCTTTTGCAGCAAGACAGATGCGCGCAGCTTTTGTTGCTATCAAAGAGGGAAAATTGATCAAATTAAGAAGGGCGCTCTCCAAAATCTGACATTGAATCAAAGGCCCTTGTACGCGCACAAGAGGCTCATACGGAAAAACAACCGTGCCTTCTGCCACAGCATCGACATTACAGGTAAATTTCATGAGTTCAAGATACTTTAAGAATGCTTTATCAAAAAGTAGCTCCCCTTCCTGATCTTTTAAAGATTCCAAATAACTTAAATCCGATTCATCAAAACGAAAATTCTGTAAAAAATTAACCAAAGATTCAAGTCCGCAAGCTATTGTAAAGCCCCCTCCAAAAGGAGCTCTTCTAAAAAAATGATGAAAAACAGCTTCTTTTTTAGAAAGTCCTGCTTTAAAATAGCCATAAGACATGGTCAATTGATAAAGATCTGTTAAAAGACCAAGCGATTGATTATAAATATGCGGAAAAGGCTTAGCCAATTACTTAACCTCTTGCCTTTTGGTTCATCAGTTCATTCTTTCTTTGCTTTAAAGTCTCAACTTGCTTTTGAAGCAATTGAACCATTTGATCGAATTTTTCTGACTTTTGTATTTCATCCATGTATTTGTCACCCTCATACATCATATATTTTTCACTATCAACGCCGGCCTTCATCGATTTTAATTCTTTTTCGTGAATTTCTTTTTGCAATGCGTTGATTTGATTTGTGAGTTTGTCAATTTGGTTTTTTTGATCAGAAGTCATGTAAATTGCGCTTAAGTTAAATTGAGCACAGCTAAAGAGAACAGCTAGAAACATCATCATTGGCTTTAAGATTGTCTTTTTTTTCATACATTTCCTCATGGATTTTAAGTTTGGCTACCGCTTTGATATTAGAGTAAAAACATAATTGGAGCAAAGATATATTTTAAACTCTGTCTCAACTTTTTATCCTTAAAAACTTGAGAAACCAGTGCGGTTTCATTTCCAAAATAATCGCTACCTTGTATACTCATTTTCTTTAAAGCTTGTGTAAGGATATTATTTTTATGATTTTTAAAAATATAACGAAATTTGCAAAAACTCTTTTTTTATGCTTATTTTGTTTTCTACAGTTATCCTTGCAAGCAGATACTGACACTCTTTTTCTTCGAGAAAATCTTAAAAAAGCAAGAATAAACGATTATCTTGTCACAATGCAAAACAAGACATTTACGCTTTTTCGCATAGATAACAACAAAAGTAATTCGATCCTGATAGAAGAAATCTCGATTCCTGCCCTAAACTTTCAAAGAGAGGGGGGCTCATTTCGCGCCTGGTATGAAAAAAACGCACCTAAATCGACTTCAAGGACACTCTACGAAATTGATTTAACAAACGGAAAAATTATAAAATCCTATTGCTTTTTTAAAAACCAATGGCTGGAAAAACCCTCTTCAAACACATTTCTCTCAACGCTCCTAAATCTTCACTTACAAAAAATACCTGCTTTGGAAAGAAAAAAAATTGGTCGTTCCAATCCCCCTAAATTTTGGCAGCCGAGACTGCAATTTGAAGGTCAAACCTTGGAAAACATTCTTTTTTCTGCCTGGCGCACCAAATGGCCAAACGACAAAAGTGAATTGTCCGGTAAAACAATTGAAGTTTATACCCCAGAAGACAGCGAGCTATACCCCTCATACCTTCCCTATTGGCTTGAAATTAGCGGAATGATAGGAAAAGCTAAAATCAGGATCATAGATTCTGGAAGAAATTTAAAATCTAATATCCCTACCCCCTCACTTTAACTTAAGGTAAATGTAGCTCATGAAAAAAATTTACAGCATCCGAAAATCGCGCCAAATATTGCGCAACGTATACGCGTGGTTTAAGAAAAAAGGAACTAAAAGCTTAAATGAGCTACAGCTAAAAAATTTGGAATCGGATTTAAGAAGCTTGGATCAAGCTGTTTTGAATAACGACAGAAATGAAGCTGACATCCAAGCCAAAAAACTGGAAGCTTTCTCTGAAAAAAATATCAAAAAAACATTTTTTGACTACTTATCTGAGATTGCGTTTGCGCTTGTTTTCGCACTTATCATCGCAACTGTTGTGCGTCAAATGTGGTTTGAACCCTACGAAATTCCGACAGGCTCCATGAGACCGACATTTAAAGAACAAGACCACCTAACGGTTTCAAAAACAGCTTTTGGGATTAATGTCCCTTTGAAAACAGAACATTTCTATTTCGATCCGAACCTGATGCAAAGAACAGGAATTGTCATCTTTTCTGGAGATGGCATTCCGCTTCCAGATACCGAAACGACATACTTCTACCTCTTTCCCTATACTAAGCGCTACATCAAGCGTCTAATGGGAAAACCAGGTGACAGCTTATATTTTTATGGTGGTCAAATTTATGCCGTAGACACTAATGGAAACGAAATAAAAGAATTTATAGAATCGCCCGTTCTTAAAAATCTCGAACATATCCCTTTTTTATCGTTTAAAGGCAATATCTCAAGCAATAACAGCGAACAGTTTTTTTTCCATCAGATGCATAAGGCAATAGGCCGTGTCCAAATGTCCAAATTTTCACAAAGAAGCGGGCAAATCTTTAACGGCAAAGAATGGATAAAAGACAATCCTCTTAAGTTAAAAACAGCTCATAATAACATCGAAACATATAGCGATGTCTTAGGAATTAAAAACTTTGCGATGACACGGCTTTTAACAAAAGATCAACTCGATTCAGATTTTAACAATACAAAAGATGCACCCCTTTATCTTGAAATCAATCATACACCAACCTTAGCCATTATTAATCCTGAAAATGAACGCAATATCAAACGGGCAGATGATCTTTTAACAACTTTTAAAACAGTCATACCTTTGGATGATTCACATTTGAAAAAGATCATGGAAAACATGTACACAGCACGTTTTGTCATTTCAAATCATAAAGCTGCAAGATATTCAAACGAAACAGTGAAATTTGATAATTTTAGTCCTGATTTTGAGAGTGTTGAAGATGGCACTTATGAATTTTATTACGGAAAAGCCTATAAAATCGGTTTTGGAGGTATCGCAACGCTTCTTGAAGATACACATCCTCTATATAGCTTAAACCCTAAAAATATTCAAATGCTATATAATTTAGGGATAGAGCTAAACACGCATTACAATCCTTCATCCAAAAATATTTATTACTTTCCAAACCGCTATGGATACTTTAGAAATGGAGATTTTTATCTTTTAGGCGGTAAAATTTTTGAAAAAGAAGATCCGCTACTCATCGCATTTTTAGAAAATGAAAAAACACGGGAAAAAAATTCCAATGAAAAAACACCCTATATCGCATTTCAAGATTATGGTCCACCTCTTAAAAACGGATCTTACGATGTTGATTTTATCAAAACATTTGGCGTTACAGTACCCGAAAACAAATACCTTGTCCTTGGCGATAACCACGCAATGAGCGCAGATAGCAGGGTTTTTGGATTTGTGCCAGAAAATAATATGCAAGGAGTTCCAAGCTTGATCCTCTGGCCTCCAGGTGACAGAATAGGAGCGCCAAACCAAAAGCCTTATCCCCTTATAGTTACTCCACGAGTAATCGTTTGGTCTATTGTTGCATTAATTGCTCTAATCTGGTATCTAATTCAGATGAGAAATAACCGAAAATCTGTTTTCAAATAGGCTTAAATAATTTATGGATCCTGCAGAAATACCTTCAGACTTAAACCTAGTGTTACAGACATGGCAGGAGCCGCCTATTATTTTAGAAGCTCAAGAACTGTCTCCCTGGCCGTTTATTAATGCTCTTTACTACATTAAGACAACATGTTCCGCTGCTTTTTATGCCTATTTTATTGATGGTGAAAAAGAATGGAAACAAGAGAAATATTTTTTGAGTTTACTAGCAATATCGGATGCTTTTAAAACCCAATTTAAAGCCCTTCTAGAATTTAAAGAAACTTTTGCTGCCAATGAAGATTCAGAATTAAAAACGACACTTCTTTCTCTGATAGATGTTATTGCACAAAAAAATGAAAATGCTCCTTTGAACCCAAGAGATCTGCACTATCAGTTCATTGAACTTCTTAGAAAAGCAATTTTAACCGATGAAGCTGACGTTGAATATACGCCTTTTTTAGAAAAAGTATCTCTTGTTCACTATACGGAAGTACATCTATTTTCTTTTTGTAAAAATGTCATCGATATGGCAATTGAGCTTGGAATGCGGGAAATTCATCGCAATGATTCATCGCAACTAAAGGGAATTTTCCCAAAAGAACTTCATGAGATTCCTTTGAGCGATCAATTTTTAATTTTAGAAGCATCTCCCCAAGAAATAAAAGCTCCTTTGGTGCATTTACAATTTAGTCGCATTAGAGGCGCTTGCAACATTGGATTTGATGCGCAAAATCAAGGAAATATTCCTTATGTCCTTTTTGATTTTAACTTAAGTACAAAAGCAATTAGAGCGCTTCGCTCCTGTACTCCCACAATGCAGCGTAATGACTACAAGTCCTTTACATATCAAGGACATGCTACAATCATCCCTGAATTCGAAAATTTTATAAGTGCGCTTGTCACAGAAAATACAAGTCTTTTCTATATCAGCATGCAAAACTATCAAGAGCGCCACATTGCATCTGAAAAAGAAAGAAATGTAAGTTTTATAGAGCTTAATAAAAAATATCCAAAAACTTTTCATCTAACCATTTTGGCACATGATTCTTCCTTTTACTATCAGGCAGCTCCATTTGATCAAATATCTGATGCAGCAGCTTTTAAAGCACTTTTCATGAAAGAGATGCTTTCAGAGGAAAGTGGCTTTTTCTTTGCAAAAAACCTTATGGACGAAGAGTGCTTCAAATTACTTTTGGATGAAGTGCATTACGATCTTTATTTGGATAAACAAGATTTGACTCATGATGAAAGACTCGATTTCATTGAGCTTTATTACACAAGGCTGACGCTTTTTCTCTTGAAAAAATCTAAAGCTAATTATATAATGAATGTCTGCAAACATACCGCAGACCGTGCAGCAATCAGAAATAGCCTCGTCCATTATCTTCTGCTTATTCTATATAAAAAAGAAACATCCGGAGATCACCTCAATGACTTTTATACTCTCCTGCATGCAGGAGCGTTTCTTATGGAAAAACGCGCTATAAACAGTAGAAAAGAGCGCCTTTTATCCATTATGAAACGTTTGGAATCAGGAGAAATCAAGGACAGACTTCGTATGAGAAAAGACTCAATCGGCATTATAGGCGACGATCTATTCATAAATAAATCACCATAAATTCTTTAAATGAATTTGAATGTCACTTTTGAGCCTTCGACCTTGGCAATTTCAAAGCTAACATCCGGTGCAAATAAGATTTCCCCTTCATCCGGTTTTTCAACACCTGAAAAAGCAGAATAAGGAAAACCGATCTTCTTACCATTTGGAATGGTAGCAGCACCCTCCGGCAATTCAAAAGTGACGTTAATGGCTCCAGGGGTTCCCCCTTTTATCGTGGTGCTTAAAAATGAGCCATCATTAAAAACTTTTCCCTGAACCATTTTTTCTTCGACAAAAGTTTTAAATTTACTTTGAATTTCCGCATTTTTTACAGGATCTTTGTCAACTCTTGGAGGAAAGTAGGAGCGTTTAATTTGAACTTTTTCACCATTTGCATCGATAGCTTTCGCATCGGGCAATTTTTTTAGGGCAGCAGATGTCAGCGCAAAACAAGCGCGCATTCCTGGATCTTCTATTTCTTTTCCTGAAAGCTTAGCATCTCGTCCTGCCTGATTGATAGCTCCGTAGGCATTAGTTGTGTAGTGATAGAGAGCCACTCTTTCTTGCTCTGATAATCCGCTTGGGTTTCCCATTCCTTTTTTCAAATTTTCCAAAACACCCATATTTTGATCGCTTTTTACAAGTATGGATAGAAAAGCCACAGGTTTTAAATGAGTATAAAGCTCAACTTTACCCCCTCCATATTCTTCCATCTTTTTCGAAAAATAGTCAGGATCATGCTCTAACTTACCCTTCATTAATTTCAGACGTTCGATTTTTTCCTTATCGTCTGCATCTTTCATCGGTTTATTTTGTAACCCTGACAATTCCTTGTTTAAATCTTTACCAAGCGCGGCCAGTGCATTTTGTTTTTTGATTTCATTCATTTCCTGATTGATTTTAGCAGCGCGGTTTGCATCTTTTGGATCTGAAACTGATAAAGGATCTTTCTTCGTTTCTGCTTTTTCTTTAGATCGAAGAGACTTATCATAGACGGTGAAGGTCTCTTTTTTTTTCTCCGGTGAGTCGATTCCGCCCAAGTTGGATTTGAACTTTTGAGCCTGATTTTCGATGTTTTTATTTAGATTTTCAAATGAATTTTTTATTAAGGAAATCGCATCTTTTGCAACGTTAGATACTTTACTTTGCGATTCACTAATAAAAGCGGCTGATTTTTGAACTACGGGTGATTCTATTGCTGTGCGGAATAAATTAGAAATTGAATGCATAGTAAACCTATAATTTATAAGTTTATTATAACATATATTAAATTATTTATTAATTATAATTAATAAGGAGTTTTTTACCATGATAGCTATAAAATAGTACAAGCTTTTTTCAACTTAAAAGCGAGCCAGTTTCAGTCGAACCTCTAACAAGAGATAACAAAAGCTTGCACCATTTTGGATTGATCAGAGATTAGAAAGAGTTATAATCTTGATTCTTGCAGGCTCTCCATTCAAATCCCATTCGACGCCGTCTGTTAAGCCAAAAACAACATTTGTCGCTAAAACCTCGTTCCGGATATACTCCTCATGAAGCTTAAATGCTTGACACACTCTTTTAGATGTCTGCATATGAATTTCGATACGGGCTGTCAATTCCAGATTATCTTCCCGTCTCATGGTATTGATCTTATTCACAATTTCGCGGGCAATCCCCTCTAAAAGAAGCTCTTCTGTTAATTTGGTATCCAAACCAATCGTGATATTATTCATATGGGAGGCAATGAGGCCCTCCTTGATGATTCTTTCCACTTGCACATCTTCTGAAGTTAATTCAAATGTTTGACCTTCTACGACAATTGTGATGTTTTTGCCATCCAAAGCTTTCTGAAGTTCCTCATTGCTAAAATCATCGATTGCAGCTTGGGCGGATTTCATGTATTTGCCCACTTTTTTGCCAAGAACGCGGAAATTCGGTTTTGCTTTTAGAGTCACAAATTGCGTTTCGTCTTTTACAAAGATGATCTTTTTCACATTGAGCTCATCTGCCACCAAATGCTGCTGTTCTTCCAAAAATTTCAAAAGCTTTTCATCAGAAGAGGCAATATAAGCCGCATTTAAGGGCTGACGCACTTTGAGTTTATGCTCTTTTCGAAGCGCATGCCCAAGGCTTACTGTCGTTTGGACGATATCCATGACACTTTCCAAATGCAGATCGCGTTCTTTTTCACTGTAATCTGGAAAAGAGCTAAGATGTACAGATTCAGGATCTGATACATGTTTTAAATTCTGATAGATTGCCTCTGCCATAAAAGGAATAAAGGGAGCTGCAATCTTGGATAATTCAAGCAACACTTTATAAAGCGTTGAGAAGGCAAAATTGCGGTCTGCTGATTCCATATCGCTCCAGAATCTTCTCCTTGAGCGTCTGATGTACCAATTTGTAAGCTGTTGCACAAATCCAACAAACGGTTCGACGGCAAGGCTTAAATCATAGGCATCCATACCTTGTTCCACTTGCTTTACAAGTTTTTGAAGGCAGGATAAAATCCAACGGTCCATTACAGGCTCAACATTTAAATCTAATTTTTCAAGTTTCCAATCATAGATTCTAGCATAGGAGATAAAGAAGCTATAAGCATTCCACATCGGGATCATGACTTGACGAAGCACAAGCTCCACGCCAGATTCCTTAAAGCAGAGATCATCTCCACGGACAGCCGGGCTATGCATCATATAAAGACGGATCGCGTCTGCCCCAAATTTATGAATTACTTCTGTTGGGTCCGGATAATTGCGAAGGCGTTTTGACATTTTAGCGCCATCTTCAGCTAAAACAATGCCGTTGACGACAACATTTTTAAATGCCGGTTTATCAAAAAGAGCTGCTGCCAAAATTGTCAGTGTATAAAACCAACCTCTTGTTTGATCAAGTCCCTCTCCTATAAAATCAGCCGGGAAACTCTTTTCAAAAATTTCTTTATTTTCGAATGGATAATGATTTTGTGCGTAAGGCATCGAACCTGACTCAAACCAGCAATCAAAAACCTCAGACACGCGTTTGAATGTTTTGCCGTTTTTAACAAAAGTCAAATCGTCGAGGAAATGCCTGTGCAAGTCATCAATTTTTTTGTGGGTTAAGTTTTCAAGTTCTGCAATGCTTCCAAGGGCAATGATTTCGCCATCTTCAGACTTAAAAAGTGGAATAGGCGTTCCCCAATAGCGGTTTCTGCTAATTGCCCAGTCGCGAGCGCCCTCAAGCCATTTGCCAAAACGGCCATATTTAATATGTTCTGGCGTCCAATGGATTTGGTCGTTTGCATTTATAAGTTTTTCTTTGATTTTTTCTACTGCCACAAACCATGTACTAACTGCTTTATAGATAAGCGGAGTGTCTGATCTCCAGCAAAATGGGTAGCGGTGATGGATCGTTGCATGGTGGAAAACTTTGCCGGCTGTCTTTAGTCTTTTGATAATTTCCTTGTCTGCATCTTTAACAAATTGCCCTGCATATTCAGCAATTTCTTCTGTAAAAAGACCGTTTGAGTTCACCGGACAAACAAGTTCTATCCCTTCCCTTTTACATGCATAAAAGTCAACTTCACCAAATGCGGGGGCAGAATGAACAACGCCTGTACCATCATCTAAAGAAACACTCTCTTCTGTGATAACTAGGAAAGCGCCTGTCTTTTTATGATCCGCAAAATAATCAAAAAGAGGCTCGTAGGTTAAGCCTTTTAACTTAATCCCTAACATTTCCTCCAAAATTTCATAATCGCTCACCTCTTTGTAATAAGCGCTGAGGCGGTTTTTTGCTAAAATAAATTGTTTATTTAGTTTTACATCTTTGATTTTGACATATTCTATGTTTGGGCCTACCATCAACGCCAAATTAGAAATTAGAGTCCAAGGGGTTGTCGTCCATGCAAGAATGGATGTTTCCGGATCAGAATCCAATTTAAAAGAAATTGTGAGAGCCGGGTCATCGACGTCCTTATAGTTTTCTCCAGCTTCAAAGTTGGATAAAGGCGTTCCAAGCTTGGCTGAAAAAGGCATAACTTTATAGCCTTCATAGACGAGGCCTTTGTCATATAGCTCTTTAAATACCCACCAGACAGATTCCATGAAGTTTAAGTCCATTGTGCGGTAGGTTTGAGTAAAATCTACCCATCTGCCCATGCGGTTTACAGTAACTTTCCACTCTTCTGTATAGCGGAGAACAATTTTTCTGCATTCTTCATTAAAATTACCGATGCCGAAGGCCTCGATTGCCGGCGCTCCGGACAAATTAAATGCTTTTTCAATTTCCTGCTCGACCGGAAGACCGTGGCAATCCCAGCCGAAGCGTCTTGGCACAGAAAAGCCTTTCATTGTTTTGTACCGAGGGATTACGTCTTTGATTGTACCTGCCAGAAGATGACCGTAATGGGGTAAGCCCGTTGCAAAAGGAGGACCATCGTAAAAGGAAAAAATTGGCTTATTGTTATTAACAGATTTTTGAAAAATCTGATCTGTTTCCCAAAATTTCAATATGCGCTTTTCTCTTTGGTCGAATGTTTCTGGCTTAATTTCTTCAAACATGGTTTATCTCCTTGACTTCCAAGCAGAATACACGACTTAGCAGAAAAAATCCATAGCAAACTATACTCTGATTGTGATATAATGAGAGATGTTCCAAAGTTCGGGGGTGTCAAGGTTTCGACTGGGGAATGAGCTATTAGTTGCATGCAGAGGATGTCGGTTGGCCTCTTTAATCATCCGATAAAAATACAAATGCAACAAAAATTGCAGGCCACATCTCTCCAGAAATGGAAAATGCGGTTGCAGCTTAAGACCTAATAGTCTTTGCTGCGTGGCAGCCCATAAGTGGACCTAGGCTTTTTGGGATCTGCCATTAATCGACTGGGTATGAATAAGTGTCCGCGCTTCTAGGGCGTTTATTCAAGATCAAATGAAGATCGTTAGTTTCAGTGACCGTGTTCTGCATAGAGACTAATTAAACAAAAATAGAACACTAAGCATGTAGTAATTAGTATGTGAGTTTGCTTAGGACGAGAGTTCGATTCTCTCCACCTCCAAATTGAATTTTAAACAACGAAAAAGGCTCTGTTAGGCGCCAGATTTTAGGTTATTGCGACGAAGATAAAACTCCGTTTTATTAAGGAGCAATAATCGAAAAGATGGTGTCTAACAGAGCCTTTTTCGTATTTAATAATGAGATTTGGGGGTGGCACCTCCAAATTGAATTTTAAACAACGAAAAAGGCTCTGTTAGGCGCCAGATTTT
>JBEPVN010000060.1:0-13877 GCA_041691015.1 Parachlamydiaceae bacterium
TTGTTCACCACAACGCGGGTGTACTTTAGCCTCTTTAGTTGAAAAAAGCTTGCACGTTTTAGCCCTCAATAATCACTTCAACTTCATAGACTCTACCATCATCTCTAAGAGGTATTTCCTGAGATGCAAGCCTCACCCCATCTAATATCACACTCGTTTTACCGTGCCCTACATGGTGCGGATTTAAAACTATGATTTGATAAGTTGAAGATTTATAACGATAGTTTAATTTAAACTGTTCCCACTCTTTTGGGATGGAGCAATCAAAAGATAAAACATTGCCTCTTAAGGTAAAGCCTAAGACCTCTTCAAGCCATATCCTATATACCCAGGCAGCAGAGCCTGTATACCATGTCCAGCCCCCTCGACCCGTTTGGCCTTTTAAATCATAAATATCAGCAGCTACTGCGTAGGGTTCAACTCGATAAAGCTCATTCTCTTCTATATTTTGGGTATGGGAAAAAGGCGTCATCATCTTAAGGAGATCTGCAGCTTTTCTACCCTCTTTGTTTCTTGCATAAGCCATTGCAAGCCATAAAGAGCCATGAGTGTATTGGCCTCCATTTTCTCGAACCCCTGGCGGATAACCCTTAATGTATCCTGGATCATGCTCCGTTTTATCAAAGGGTGGAGTCAACAATAAGACAAGATTTTCTTTAGCTTTAACCAAATATTTCTCTGCAGATTGCAATGCAAGTTCACGTCTTTCCAAATTTCCGGCTCCAGAAATTACAGACCATGACTGGGCTAAAGAATCGATCATCGCTTCGCTATTTTCTTTTGAGCCAATTGGTGTTCCATCATCAAAATAGGCACGCCTATACCAAGCGCCATCCCAAGCATTGCTCTCTATTATCTCTGCAAGGGAAGTAGCTTGCAGACGGAAGCCCTCACCCATTTCTTTGTTGCCGGTTGAATGTTCGAGCAAATCCGCAAAATCATGCATCACATGAATTAAAAACCATGCGAGCCAAACACTTTCGCCCTTGCCATGAATACCGACACGGTTCATTCCGTCATTCCAGTCGCAACTGCCAATCAAAGGCAAATCGTGAGCCCCTTTTGTCAAACCTTTATGTAAAGCGCGCCTGCAATGTTCAAGTAGCGTAGCTTTTTCTTCAGATATTGTAGGAATTTGAAAAACTTCCTCTTCCTCTTCTTTTAACTCATCGCCTTCTATAAAAGGAATTTCTTCTTCTAAAATCGAAACATCCCCTGTTGTCTTCACATATTGCGCTGTGACAAAAATAAGCCATAAAAGATCATCCGAGCAGCGTGTTCTAATTCCGGCGCCAGTTTGTGGATGCCACCAATGTTGCACATCCCCTTCCCTATATTGTCTTGCGGCAGCTTTCAATATATAATCCCTGGACAATTTGGGATTTGTGTAACTGATTGCGCAAACATCCTGAAGCTGGTCTCTAAAGCCATAAGCACCGCTCGATTGATAAAAAGCGCTCCGTGCCCAAAATCTACAGCACAAGGCCTGATAAAGAAGCCAACTATTCATGGCAAAATTTGTCGGTTGATCCGGGACATCGACTTGGATTGCTTCAAGCGTTTTACTCCAATAATTTTTTGTTTCTGAAAACAGTTTTTCCACGTCGCGAGATTTGACTACAAGTTCCCTTGCAGTAGGGATATCCTTTGCATAGCCCATGACAAAAACAATTTCTTGCGTTTCTTCAGGTTCTATTTCGATTGCGACATGCAAACAAGAACATGGATCTAAAGATGCCCCAACATGTCCAGATAATGACTTTCTGCTTAATGCTGCAGGAAAAGCATAAGAGCCATTTCGTCCAATGAATTCTGTTCTATCGCCTGTATAGGAATAAATCGGCTTACTAGAACAAGAAAAGGCTACAGAACTTGAGTAATCTGCATTAAACCTATTGCAACCAAAAATACTTTGCGATTCTGAATCCCATTCCGTCATGACATGGATGCATGTTTCTTCCCTGTCCCCACCCAAAACAAGTTCTGAATAATTCATTAAGGAAATTTTGCGTTTTCTTGAAGAATCATTTTTTATGCGAATGCGTTGGATTTTTAAGGGCAAGCCTTCTTCATCATTGACAGGAACAAATATAAGCAACTCTTGTGAAAGACCATGACTGTTATGTTCAAAAAGCGAATATCCTTGAGAGTGAGTGATACGGTAGGGATCAAGCTCTCTTATAGGAGATGGGGTCAGAGTCCAATACGTTCCCATTTCATCATCCCGAATATAGACTGAATCAGCAATTGGATTTAAAAGCGCGTCATTGCTCCAAGGAGTCAATCTATTTGATTGGCTGTTTCCATACCAAGTGGTCCCAAAACCAGCTTCTGAAACAAGCGTTCCAAATTCAGAGTTTGCAAGCACGTTGACCCATGGCGCCGGTGTATTAATGCCGGGTCCCAAATAAATGACATAAGAGCGTCCATCCGCTGTATAACCTCCATATCCATTAAAGTAGGATAATTCCATAAATGGAAGCTCTTTTGAGGGCACTTCTTTAAGATTTACGTTAATGCTTAAATTCGGTGGATACTTATTTTTAAGCTTTGGAGAAACAAGTTGCTGTCTTAAACTGCCTCTTGAGGCAATTAATAAAGCGCTTGCAGAAGAAAGCAAAAGATTAAATTCCTCTTCAGTTAGTTGCGCTCTGCCTCTTAAAAAAATTCCCCCCGGGGTATCTATTTGATAATTGTAGGATCTTGCTTGAATAAGATTTTGCAATTGTTCGTTCAAAGGCTGAAAATAGCCCATTTCTTCTTCATTAAGAACTACCAAATCACATTTTAATCCCCTAAGACCCCAAAAGGTATGTGCCATCATGACTTGTTTTACAAGTTCGACATCATAAATATCTCCGACTGTCACAACCACAATAGGTAAATCTCCGGAAATGCCTTGCGCCCATAGTGCCGGTTTACTTAAAATATTTTTGAACATTCTATCTTCGCTTGCTCTAAATTGTATGTGGGGGTAGATCAGGCGGCTTGCAAGTTTTTGATAAAGCTGCACTTCTTCCTGCTGAAGGCGCAAATGCCGAAGTTCAAGCTGTGAATAGTTCCAGGCAAGTTCCAAAGCGCGATGACTTGCGCTAATGTCCTTATATTTTTCGATAAGATTTAAAATCGATTCATAACTTGTAGCGGCAGCTGTAACAAAAGAGACCTGTACACGCCGTCCAGGCTGAATTATTACCCTTCTTCTCAAACTAAATATCGGATCTAAAACAGTTCCTGTCGTATTGGATAAATCTTTTTGAAGGGCTTCTGGGTTTTTTAAAGTATTTCCTCTTCCCACAAATTTAAGTCTGTCTGTCTCATATTGGTCGGCTTCTTCTGAACTCTGACCGCACATCACATGCAACGCATAAATTTTCTGTTCTTCAGAACTTCTTTGACGCCTAAAACCAATGAGTGCTGCCCTGTCGACAACTTTTTCTGTTTCAATAAATAGCTTGTTAAAACAGGGATGCGCTCTGTCTGTATTATGAGGCGCTAGCGATAACTCCATATAACTTGTCAATTCGATCGTTTTTGTTTCTTTGGAATGATTGATCAATGTGATCAACCGCACTTCAGCATTATCTTCTGGTGAGACAACAACTTCAGTAAAAGTTTCAATCTGATTATCTTTTCTTCGAAACTCTGCCTTATCGCCTTTGAAATTTACTGAATAATTTTCAGAAGTTAATTTTGTTGGCTGATAGGTTGCAGACCAGGCATTTTTTGACTTCATATCTTGTATATAGCAAAAACTCCCCCAACAGTCCAAGGTTGTGTCTGCACGCCATCTATAGATTTCGATATCTTGAAAACGGCTGTAACTACCCCCTGCATTCGTTATCATTAAATTATAGGCGCCATTTGACAATAAATTAATCTTTGGAGTAACGCTTTTTGCTGTTTCTACGACTCCCATGATCGGAATTTCAGAAAAAGGTATAAGCTCCCTTACGGGACGATCCTTTAGGATTCCTTTGATTTTAGTAGGTTTTGCCTGTACAAGGCGTTCATAAAGAATGGAACTTATCCCGGAAATCCGAGGATCCTTATGAAAACGCGTGCTAATGATATTATTATTTAAAAGATTATTGATGCTTGCAAAAATCATGCCTTGATGGTGCACCATATAGGTATAAACAACCACTCCGCGCTCTCCTAAAGCATTTCTCTGTCTTGTAAAATCCATCGATTCGTAGTAACCATAGGGTCCTGTTAGATTTAAATGATTCTTTTGCGTCATTTTTTTTATATTTTGAATAGCAGATGATGGATCAACAGCTAGCGCTAAAAATGAGGAGTAAGGACTAATAACCAAATCATCTTCCAAGCCTCGTTTTAATCCAAGCCCCGGAACCCCAAAGCTTTTGTATTGATAAATTTTGTGGGAATCGATTGCGCTAAAAGCAGATTCTGAAATCCCCCATGGAATACCGCGTTTTTTGCCATATGAGATCTGGCAGGCAACAGCTGCATCGCAAGCCTCACCTATCAAGGAATCATTGAACTGCTTGTTAAATATCAAAGGCATCAAATACTCAAACATAGTGCCGCCCCAAGAAAGTAGCACTTTGCGGCCATCTAAAAGTCCATAAGCTCTTCCAAGAGACCACCAATGTTTTAACGGGACATCGTCTTTTGCAATCGCTATAAAGCTTGCAATGCGTGCCTCGCTTGCAAGTAAGTCATAATAAGAATTATCAAGCCTTTTATCCTCGATATTGTAGCCTATCGAAAATAGCTTTCTGTCACTATTATAAAGAAATTTTAGGCTCATCTCATTTGAAAATTTTTCAATATCTTCGATGATTTCATGAACAAGTCCGAACTTTTCGCCGGCAAACCATTCTGCCTTGGATAAAGCATCTTCTATTTTTTTGCCTAAAATCTGAATTTCTGCAGACAAATCAGCTTCTTTTGTGCTTTCAATGAGTTTTTCCATTGCCGGATGCCTGTTCTTGCTATATAGGGATTCTATTGTTGGCTCCCATTTCAAAACTTGATCTTTCCAGATAGCTACTTTTGGATTTAAAAGTTGAAGCTCTTCAAAATCCGGCAAATTAAGAATTTCCACCCACTCAAAATAACGGCCGAAAATAGATTGCAAGCTTGAAAGCTGCTCTTCTATTTGCTTTAACCAATAACTTTCCGGATCCTCCTCGCCAAATTCTTTTGCTAATTTTTGACAAAGATTTATTTTTTTAGAAAACTCCAAAAGATTTTTAGGAGTATCTTGTAATAGACTTCTAAAAGCATTAGGGTGTGATATTTTTGTTGTCTCCAAGGCTACTTCAAATGAGTCATTTAGGCCAGAAAGTATGTTTTGAGGCAGAATCGAAGAGGATAGAATTTCGATCAATCCTTGCTTTAGCGTAAATAATGAGGCAAGCAAATTCCCGCTATCAACTGTCGATACATAACGCGGGTAGAGCGGCTCCAGAGTTTCGATGTTATACCAATTAAGAAAATGCCCCTCGTACCTTTCAAGATTTTTTAGAGAGTTAATGGAAGATAATATTTTATCGATAGTATCATCAATTGTAAGATATCTAAAATCATAGGCATTCATAATAGCTACAAGCCACATGCCGATATTTGTCGGTGATGTTCTTTTTGCAACCTCTATATTTAAGGCTACCTGGTAATTGTCAGGGGGTAAAAAATGATTTTTTAGACCAATGAGTTCATTAAAATATCGCCATGTTTTGAGTCCCACTTTTCTTAGCATCAGTTGATCATTATCATTGACCTTGTAATTTTTTAGCACATCTATCGGTTGATCCATGTAGTGAACAATCAAAGGAGATAATATCCAAAGAATGCAAACGGTTAAAGCCGTTAAAAGCGCAAGCGGATTTAAGAAGTAAATAAGGCCTAAAACAATACTTGCAAAGAAAACAGTCCAAAGAAGTGAAATCACAAACCTGCGATGAATTTTTTTGCCATTCAAAAGGCTTTCGCTGCTTGTCCACTGCAATAAATTTTTCTTTGAAATTAATCGCCTATAAAACACTTGCAGCAAAGCTTTTAACGAAGTAAAAGCCTCAACTGGCAGGAGCGCTACTGTAATTATAAACCTGATGAACAATAAACCAAATTCTTTAAAAAAAGATTGTTCCGGTGAAAAAAAATAGCTTATAGACTTATTTAAACAAAGAATTAAGCTTGGTATTGCAAGAACAAGAAGTCCGAGCGCTGTCGTTATTTTGAAAATAGGTGAAAAAATCCATCCTGTGACCAAAAGAGAGATCAGTGAGATCGGTAAAAGCGCCCTCCTCAAATTATCGAAAATTTTCCATTTGTTCAAAAGATTTAACGTATTTACTTCCAAAATCCCCTTTTCGTTTGGAACTTTACTTTTAAGCCAATCCATAATTTGCCAATCACCGCGAAACCAGCGATGTTGTCTTTTGATAAAAGCGTAGTAATTTTTTGGATATGTATCGAATAAACAAATATTTCCAGCAAATCCGACCCTCAAAAAAGCACCTTCAATCAAGTCATGGCTTAAGATATGATTTTCAGGAAATCGGTTTTTTAGAAGGCTATGAAATGACTTTAAATCATAGATCCCTTTGCCATGGTAGGAGCTTTCTTTGGATATATCCTGATAGACATTTGAAATTGCTTGCGTGTAGGGATCCAAAGCTAAAGGCTCTGAAAAGATTTTGCAAAATAGGGAAGTTTTTGCCTGAACAAAATCCGTCCCGACGCGTGGCTGGATGATAGAGTATCCTCTTTCAAGGCTTGAGGTTTTTTCATTAATATAGGGTCTGTTTAAAGGATGGGATAATACTTCTATCATCGCCCTTGCCTGATCTTTTGGAAGCTTGGTGTCAGAATCCAATGTGATCACATAGCAAATATCATTTAACGCTTCGGCATTTCCTGAATAAAGAATGTTTTCTTGTAATGTTTCTTTAGATAAAAAGCGGTTTAAATATTCGAGTTTACCTCTTTTCCTCTCCCACCCGATCCATGCTTGCTCTCCCTCTGAATAAGCGCGGTTTCTGCAAAATAAGAAAAATTTGTTCGGTCCATATTTTTTTTCCAAAGCGGTAATTCCGCTGATGGCAGCTTCAACCAATTTTAAGTCATTTTCACTTGTCTCTAATTTATTATCTGCCAAATCTGCAAATAAGCCAAAATAAAGATTTTGATCGGTATTTGCAAGGTAACGGATTTCCAAGCGGTTCAATTCTTCAGTGATCGATTCTTGGGATATCAGCATCATCGGAACCACTACAAAAGTTTTGTATTGATCAGGGATTCCTGTCTCAAACTGCATTTGAGGCAGTATGGGAGTCGGTAAAATCTTTGTCAGCACAAAATTTATGAATTGGACGCTTAGTTCTGAAATAGGTAGTAGCGAAAGGGTCAAAAATACAACAGATTCTGCAGAAGACAATTTAAATTTTTGCAATAAATAATAAAGAAGCGCTCCTAAAAATAATGTCGTTGCTAAAATTCCCCCAAGATACACTCTGCCTGAGTGATTGATGATAAGACGTCTTATTTTTTGAAGGATCGTTGGATCATAGAAGACTTCTGATTCAAGTACAGGTCTGCCCTTGTCCATCAAATAATATCCGACATGGCGCTCATATTCTTTACTGGAATCTTTTGCTAAAGAAATTGCTTTTTTTGCAATTTCCCATTCTTTCACATGGCTTCTTTTTGCCATGATCTCGATTTTTGACCTGTAATAATTTCTCGTTTTAAAATCCATTTTGGAATACGTTCCATCAATATCCTCTTTTAAAATAGAATCTACAACGCTTGTCTTCTCAAAAATCTCTCCCCATGAGGTTTGAGAAATCATAAATAAGCTTTTGATTAAATTTGAAAACACAACTTGTTCTGTGGTTTCATTCAGGTGGTCCCTATGCAAGATCTCATCTAACGGATCTTTAAAATAGTCTTCCAAAATCTTTCTTACTTTTGGGATAAGCGATTCTTCATCAAATAGATGACTCAAAAGCTCTTCTGCAAAATGTCCGGAAAATGAGTCATGATCTTTGGCAAGATCCACAAGCAAATCTTCCACATGCAAAGGATCATGCCTTGATGCAAATAAGAGTCTGCTTCCCCAAAAACTTGCAAGCTCTCCCTGCCTTATGCGATTATCGATATGAACGGCAAGACACTCCACCCACTCAATTAATCGAATGCGCAGCATCAAGGGAAATGCCCAAAGCTCTCCAATAGTCAGAGGGTCATTTTTTTGATAGCTTCTCAAGAAATCGATGATGTTTTCCGTATTCAAACTGCCGGATGTGCTTTTTACAAGTTGAACTGCAAGGACATAAATTTTTGGAAGGCCTCTCATGACGCCGTCTGTTATCTTGGGAAGCTCTTGGTAATATTTTTTAGAAAGATTATGATTGACTTCTTCAATATTTGCTTCCAAAACATACATATTGTCTAAAAACCATTCTGCTGATGACGGCATGGTCTGTTCTATAAATTCACCATCTGCCACATCTTTTTTAAGAAAATGCAAATGACGGACGCTTTTTTCAAATTGTTTAAGCAAACTATTGTCATTAAATGTTTTACTTTTATGTGCAAGTAAAAGCCCAAGCGTTGAAGCTTCTTCGTTTAGAGCATCCAATGTCAAAGGCTCTGCCGGAATTTCTATGTGGCGATCTTCAATAAAATCAGAACGCAAAAGATAAGTTTTTGGATGACCGCTTTTTACTTGGCGAAGAATATCAAGCACATCGCGTACATCAGAACTTGCCACCTGAACGATAATCAAGATTTCATTCGTGATCACCCTGTTTTTAAAGGTATTGATAATGGAATCATCAATAATTCTATAATAGCGCCATAACGTATAAATGGCAGTTGCACCAAAAACGATTGATAGACCAATCAATAAAGCATCTAAAACAAATCCTTTAATTAAAAAAAATTCAAAAAAAACTAAACAAATAATTGTTAATGCACAAATAAAAGGAATTAAAAAACTGGAGAATGTAAAATAACGTTTAATTTTATAACTATGATCGTCTTTATGATAAATAGCGGCAAATCGTGAAAAATTATGTATTTTAAGAGATTCAAGAACTTTGTTAGCTGTCGCTTGTTCCTGATAAAATCCTAATGCTATGTTCTCGCGCTTCATTGTTTACCCCTCATAAGAAACAACCTATAGCATGGGAAGTATAACTTTTGCAAAAAAACTTTTTTAAAAAATAGGGTGGTTTAAGAAAAATAGAGTGGCAGCAAAAAATCCGAAAGTAAAATAGGATGTAAGTTTTTTTTTAAGTCGCTGTTACCATCCGCCTTGGCAGCGGCGTTCATAGTTCGGACATTTTTTATGTTTTTTTAATGGATTTATTGCCTTAGAAGCGGTAAAAGCATGTGGCTACATGCTTTTACCGCTTCTAAGGCAATAAATCCATTTAAAAACACTGAGGTCGATGACATTTTGCGAAACTTGACCTAAGCTTTGCTTACGACTCTGCCGATGAGGTCGTAGCCTGCAGCCTGCGTGATCTCGACTAGATATCTTTCGCCAAAAGCTGTGACTTTTCGTCCATCGTTGATAATGATGCTGCCATCGATATCCGGACACTGTCCTTGATGTCTTGCAAGCATCAGCATCTTAGATTCAGGGTGGTAGCCTTCCACAATCACAACAAATTTTTTACGAACTTTGGTAGCTTGTATCTTCTCAACAACCGAGGCTTGAATCTTCATAAGCGCATGGTAGCGCTCTTCCTTGACTTCTTCACTGTTTTGGTCAGGAAGTGTCGCGGATCTGCTTCCTGCCTCTTGCGAATATCTGAATATGCCGACATTATCAAGAGGATAGGCCTTTAAAAATTCTCCAAGCTCTTCAAACTGCTCTTTTGTTTCGCCAGGATATCCAACGATCAAGCTTGTTCTGATGCTGATCTCAGGAATTTCTTTTTTAAGCTTTGTAATTGTGCTGATGATATCTTCTTTGGACGTTGCTCGATGCATCGATTTTAAAACATCGTTATTCACATGCTGGATCGGCATATCAAGATATGGGCAAATTCTTGGGTCGCTCTTCATTAGAGCAATCAATTCATCTGTGATCTCATCTGGATAAAGATATAGAAGCCTTAACCAATAATCGCCAGGCTCTTTTAAAATTTCTTTTATAAGATAGATCAAACCATCTACTCGCTTATAACCAATGTCTTTGCCCCAATCTCCAAGATCTTGTGCGATTAAAATAATTTCTTTTACTCCTGCTGCCTGCAAGACTCTGAATTCTTTTAATACCTGTTCTGAATTTTTACTCTTCAATGGACCTTTGATATCCGGAATAATGCAATAAGCGCAGCGCTTTCTGCATCCTTCAGCAATTTTTAGATAAGCAAAGTGTTTTGGAGTAGAGAGTCTTCTTGGCACTTCTCCAGCTTCCAAATAGCTTTTAGCATTTGTGATTTGGGAGCCTTGAGAGCCCGATTGGACAGCTTTTAAGATCCCTTCAACATCGCCGGAACCGAGCAAATAGTCAACTCTTGGAAATTGACTTGTAATGTCATTGCTATGCGTTTGCACCATGCAGCCTGTGACAATCAATTTTGCAGTAGTTTTGCGGCTTTTTAGTGTTTCATCAATTGTTGTCATCGACTCATCGCGGGATGCTTGTAAAAATCCGCAAGTATTGATCACGATATAGTCTGCGTCTTCAAGAAGTTCTGTCGCTTCGTAACCTGCTTTTAACAAAATACCGAGCATGACTTCGCTATCTACTAAATTGCGCGGGCATCCGAGGCTTATAAAATGGATTTTATTACCCTGAAAAGAATAGCGGTGAGCTTCGCTTTCGCAAGGCTTATCATCTGTAATAACAGGTAAATTTTCAGGTTTTTTAGTTTCTTTATAAATTTTTAGCATGATGTTCTATTATTTTTTAAGAGTTGAATTAAATTTTTACAAAATTCTACCTGAAAAAGGCAGCTCTTGTCAATAATTAACAATCAGGTTGACTTAAGAATTTAAAGATTGATTAGTATTTCTTCATCCAGGGAATGCCAAAGGAATTGATCAGAAATTTTAAAGTTTTCCAATAAAAGCGGCGATGGAGATTTAAGTGTTTTGTATACACAGCGTTATACTCGATACTTGGAGTTGCCTTCCTGATCGATTTATAAAAAGAAGCTCCTGAACTTTGATGAAATAAATGACCGCAGCTTTTGGCCTCAAGCGTCAAGGCAGTCGACAATAAGCGATAAAGACCTACTTCTTGGGGTTTATTCGTGTCGTAGCCAAAAAAAGGGGAAGTCATCACCCCATACATCGAATAATATCCAAAGATCCCGTCAATAATTCCATCTTTTTTAAAAGTCTTGAAATTAAAAAGTTTGTCATTCACTGCAAGTTTTAAAAATGTCTCGTTCAATTTTGGATTCATAGCCGAGTATTTATCGACGTATAAGGCGTTATAAAGGGATAAAAGTTTGGAAATCCCTTCATTTGGATCAACCCCTAAATCTCCAAGCGCATAAGTAGTCCCATTAAGAAATTTAAGATCGCTTTTAAACAATCTGGTAGTAAAAATCTCTTCTTTCTTTGGATCCGTAATAAATATTTGTCTGCTTGCAATCAGATCAAATGCATGATGCTTTAGACTGTTTATAGGGGAATTTTGATCGAGAGTATTAATCGAGCGAAAGACGATTGCGTGTTTTGGAAAATCTTCTTGAATTTTGTCTCGTATGGCAAGAATTTGCTCTGGTGTTAGCGATGGATAAAGATTTGTTGAAAAGAGCCAATTGTTTACAGAAACTATTTTGTCGATTTTACCAATTTTTAGAAACGTTCCAAGCCCTCTTAAAATCGTTTTAACAATATTTCGAAGAATCCCGTTTTTGATTGCGGACGCAGTTTTGAGTCCATAGCCTATGTAATAGCTATAAAATGAACAGACATAGGAATTTTCCAGGACCTTATCATTGATCGTAATTGGCAATACCAAACCATCAACTTGTAAAACCATCATTTTTGTTTTAACATTATCAAAATAAAAAGGGACGCCATTTTTAATAATCGGAAGAAGCATTTTTTTTGTAAAACGCCCCTCATGGGTATCTGGCCAATCTAATTGGTCTATGTTCTGATCGTCAAAAATTTTGATTTTTACACTCATAAATTATAGATTAATTTGATTAATCCCCCATAAATATCCAATCTCGTTTCTAAGAAATCCGAAGGATAATTGGGATGATAGCCATATTGACGCAGTTCATAAAACGGAACAAAACTTATGCTAAGGCAGCTTATATCCCGTACATTATTATAAGTCAGAGGAAGCTCTACCCGGTATTGGATTTTTTCGTTGATCACTTGCGTTGAATCTATTTGCCTCGGGTCGTTTGAAACTCTACACTTTGCCTCATAAGGGTATTTTATTTTGAAGTTCAGGCCCAAATCAAATTTTTCTGTCAAACTGACGCGGGATAGAAAACCTGCTGTTGCATATACATAAGTAGTTTTAAAATGTATGGGAGTGCTTTTTGGGTGAGTGAAGTTGTTTTTTTCAATAAAATAGCCGACACCTGCAAAAGGTGTAAACAGAGGTTTGAACCTACATTTAGACTGAAAAGTATAACCAAGCCTTCCCTCGACGTATGTGTCGCCAAAATTGGACTTCAAGTGATTGCCAGCCCCACCTTTGCCATGAAGCACTCCCTTGCTGTAAAGAGCATCAAAGCCAAAATATATCTTATAGCGTTTGATTCTTTCATAGCCGCCTTTAATCCCATAGACTACGCCATCTTGTTTGGCACCGCCCTCTCTTTTTCGATGCACATGATAAATTTCAGGACCAACGTAAATCTGTAGAGGTTTGTCACTCAAACATGTAAAGCTGCATATTTCTGAAAACCCTTGAGTTGTTGCGACAAGTAAAAAAAGTGAAAGTTTTCTTAATAAATTCATATAAGCCTTTATTGAATCCTGAAAATACCTTGATAAAATGTTACTCAAATTTTGTCAAAATCTTTCACAATAAATTAATAAAAATTTCTTGAATTTCATAACATTCTCAAATATAAAGCAAATTACTGTCATTAAATAAAAAAGAGGAATATATGAAACCAACACATCTTATTATTTGCTTATGCGTACTTTTAGACTTTAATTTTAAAGCATCAATCAACGCATCTCAAATCATCGTATACCACGAAAATGGTGCAAGCACTGTTTTAGAGGTACATCCGGATGATACATTCTTAAACATCATGAGGGAAGCTGAATGCATTGCCAAGAATGATTTTTCTTCGGACAAAACAGATTTCTTAATTGATTATAGAACTGAAAAGAATCCATCCTTGCCAAATCCGCAATTTACAAGCGTCACTCCAAGAAATTATCACATAAGCGTCACAAAAAAAGAAAAGGATGATATCTCCTATATTGTCACAACACTTGGCAGAAGTTCTCTTAAGAAAATCTGGGACGCCGAGTCTTCTCTTAAAAAAGCTGGAGACCGTGTTGACAGAGTGCATCCTTTAAGATTTATCGCTACAATTTTTAGCCAGGAAGAAACCAAAGTCGGACTTTTGCAGATCAAGGAAAGAGGCGGCGTTGTTGCGAAAAAATTTTTCGGGGGACTCTATGATGGTTTGACCGTTGAGAGCAATTTAAATAATCTGAAGACCGAATATATCGAGGATTTTGCAAGAAGCTTGAAGATAAATCCTGCAGCTCTTTTAAAGTCTATCGAAGCTAAAGACTGGAAAGAGTTGATCAATATATTAGTGGAACTGCTTCCAAGAAACGGCAAGCAAAACCGCTATGACATGTAACTAAAAGGCTTTTTTTTTAACTTAAAAGCTACAAAAGACTAGAAAGGCTAAAGTATCACCACGTTGTGGTGAACAAATTGT
>JBEPVN010000061.1:0-13861 GCA_041691015.1 Parachlamydiaceae bacterium
GTGATTTTTATGAAGAAAAAACACACAAAATTAACACCCTAGCTAAAGGGCAACGCCCTTAAGTAGAATTAATTTAAATCGGCAGGCGATCAGCCTGCAATATAGCAAACAAAATTCTTTAACTTAATAGCATTGAGCTGACGCATGTGGCTAAATGCTTTTACCGCTTCGCATAATTCCGTGCCGCGAATATGGCGACAGAATATAAAAAACATTAAAATATACATTAAAATATACTAATATTTACAATTATTAATTAAAAATGCTATAATTGTATTAAAGAAAATGATTAAAGAGGGGGTCTTTTATGTCTGGTAGAATACATAGAGTACATCAAATAGCAAATCAACAGCCGGCAGTGATGCAGCAAGTTCAAAAAGCTCCCTGGAAAGGTCATATTATCACTTATTTGGCAGGCGCAGCCTTAGGATTAGCTGCCATTATTTCACTAGTCGCCTATGCAATTTTTAGTAGCGCAAAAGGCTCATCGAAGCCAACTCCTACTGTTAAGCCACACGTACCTAAACCACCAACACCAGTTAAGCCTAATCCTCCACTAGCGAGTAAACCTAATCCTCAACTAGAAGCTTTGAAGTCTCAACGAATTAGCATTTATACCTCTAATTTAAATGATAAGAAAGAAGGTTTGGCTTTTTTACAAAGCCAAAAGCCGCCACTATCTGAAGCTGAGTTAAGTAAATGTAAAGTTGATTTAATGCGTTATGAAAGAAGAGACCAGGAGGTTATTAAGCTTTTAGAAGATGAGGCAAAACAAACATTCAAGGGAAAAGAATTAACTCCCGATCAAATTAATCGGCATGTAGACTCACGGGTACAATCAGAAATTATTAAACTTAAAGCAGAAGTACACCTGACACAAAATGTACATACTCGTCAAAAGAAAGAAATTGATTTATTACAGAAGGAAATAGCTGCACTCGATAAACAGATTGAGGATTTGAAAAAATAGTTTAAGAGTAAATTTAAAATATTAAGGAATTATGAACTTGAATCCGTTCATAATTCCTTTTTTATTGGAGCTATTTGTTTTTCTTTTCCTGCTTCTTAGCTTTTTTTTCTTTTGGTGAAAGTGCAGGTTTTTTCTTTTCATCTTTACGATGTTTTACAACTTCTTTAGTCATTTGAGTAACTCCTCTTTTCTCCAATTATCTATCCAACATTATTTCTTCTCAAGGTTTTTTTCTTAAAACATGCTCTCTTGATAAGTTTACTAGAATATTAAAGTTTCCGCACTTCAAAATCCTTAAGGCAACAACAAATATTGATCAAGAATTTCGGCAAGATGCATCGCCTTTTTGTTTGTTCCATGGGCTATTTGGCTTCTGCACGAAATCCCGTTTGCCATAATGATTGTTTGATCCTCAGCTTTTTCAAGACTTGGAAAAAGCTTTAAGTTGGCTATTTTCATCGAAAAAGCATAATGCTCTTTTTCATAACCAAAGGACCCTGCCATGCCGCAGCAGCCAGAGTCTATTTCAGAGGCGTCAAATCCAAAATGTTTTAACACTCCCATAGTAGGTTTCATGCCAACCAACGATTTTTGATGGCAATGTCCGTGAACTAAAACTTTTTTGCTTCGTTGAATTTTTTCTAAATTTTCTGGATGTTTGTAAATAAACTCATCAAAGGTCATGCACATTTTTACAAGTTCTGCAGCTTTACTGCCAATCAGGCTCTCAAAATCATCCTTGATGGTTAAGATACAGCTTGGCTCTAAGCCGATGATGGGAATATCTGCTTTTGCAAAGGTAAGTAGACGATCATATACTTTTTGAGCTTGGGCTTTTGCTTGAGCTAAAAGCCCTTTTGAAATCATCGGTCTTCCGCAGCATTCAAAGGCCTGGACTATCACTTCAAATCCAAGGTGATTCAAGACTTTTACCGCGCTAATTCCGATATGGGGCTCGTTAAATTCATTGTAGGTGTCATTAAAAAGAACGATTTTTTTGTGCAATCCTTTAGGCTGCTTATAGCGCTTAAACCATACAGAAAAGCGCTCCTTGCATAATTTTGGTAAGGGCCTTTCTTTTGTAATTCCAACCTTTTCAAGAATATTTTTAAAAATTCTTGTTTCGATGATGTAGTTAAATAAAGATCCAAACTTTGAGTTTAACTTATTTATAAGAGCAATATGCCCAAATAAATAGCTCCTTAAAGGCGCTCCATTTTTTTGTATCGTTTGGTAGAGCACTTCGGATTTGATTTTTGCCATATCGACATGTGAGGGGCATTCTGTCTTGCATCCCTTGCATTCGATGCACAAGTCCAAAACTTCATTAACTTGCTTGGAGGTGAGATCTTCTTTTGGAAAATGAGAATTGATGATGCCGCGTAAGACTTGCGCGCGCGCTCTTGTCGTATCATATTCATCCTCTGATGCTTGAAAAGATGGGCACATTACGCTTTCTTTTTTTCTGCACATGCCATTGCCGTTGCAAAGATCAATAGCAAGATCAAATCCGCCTTCTTTTGAGAAATCCAAAAATGTTTTAATAGTGGCAATTTCAGTTGCAGGACTCTGCCTTAAATTTTGTAATAATGGCTGTCCATTTACGATTTTTCCGGGATTCATGAGGTTTTGCGGATCAAATGCTTTTTTTACACGTACAAATGCCTCGTATAGTCTTGGACCAAAGCACTTTTCTGTAAGCCAGGAGCGTATCATCCCATCGCCATGCTCTCCGCTCATGGCTCCTCCATGCTCTAAAACAAGATCCGTCACATCCAGCATGATCTTTTCCATCATCTGTAAATCGTCCGGCTCCCTTAAATTGATGTAGGGACGAATATGCATGCAACCTGAGCCTACATGGCCATAGATGCCTGCCGTTTTGTGGTTTTTTTTCATGTACTCTAGAAATTTGGTCATGAAGATATAAAGATTGCCTGGTGGAATGCTTAAATCTTCTATAAAAGCGATTGCTCGTGTATAAGATTTTTTGGAAAGAAGCAGTCCAAGGCCTGACTTTCGCATATTCCAGAGAGCATCCATCTCTTTTTTTTCTGTCAGTGAGACATGCCCATATCCGATGTTTTTTATCTTGAGTTGTTGCTGAAAAGTCTTCAGCTTCTCTTTAACAATTTCTTCTGTATCGCCTTGAAACTCTGCGATAAAAATCATTTTAGCTTTTTTATCAAGAAATTCGAGCTCTCCTTGCATGGATTTGGTATTTACTCCTAAGTTTATGATAATATCATCGATCATTTCCAAGGAAACAGGATCAAATGAGAGCAGATAAGGGATTGCTTTCATACCGTCTGCCATATCGTGAAAGTGGATGACAGATAATCCCAAAGACTTCAATTTTTTACTGATGCGCAATTTAATTTTGGACGCTATCCCCAAAGTGCCCTCTGAACCTGTTATTAACTTGCACAAATTAAATGAGTCATGAAAATTCAACAAATCAAGATTATAGCCAGATACTCGTCTTGGAATTTTGGGAAAATGCGTTTCGATCTCATGTTTGTATTCGGTAAGTACTTTATCAATTTCTCGATAAATAGAGCCTTCTGCTGTTTGCTCCGCTAATTTTTTTTCAAATCCAAAAATATCAAGCGGCTTTAAATGGATGGTTTCCCCATTTTCTAAAGATAAGTCCATTTCGAGTACATGGTCCACCATCTTTCCAAACAAAAGGCTTCTTGCGCCGGCAGAATTATTAGCCATCATGCCGCCGATAGTTGCGCGGTTCCCTGTCGATGTATCAGGTCCCAAGCGATAACCAAAGGACGATAATGCTTCATTTAATTGGTCCTGGACAACACCTGGCTCCACAACAACATATTCATCTTCAATATTAATTTCTAAAATATTTTTCAAGTATTTGGACAAATCGATAATGAGGGCTTTACCGATGCATCCACCTGTAATTCCGGTAGCAGCACCCCTTGCGATGACAGGAACTTGATATTTATGCGCAATTTTTATAATTCTTGTGAGATCATCTGTTGTTTTAGGAATGGCAACGCCGATCGGCATCATCTCAAAGATGGAGGCATCCACGCTATAAATACGGTTATGGATCTCATCAAAATGAATTTCCGCTTCTGTTTTTTGCTTTAACTCTTCAAAAAACAGATCTTTCATTCTTTAATCCCGGGATGCAAGACTTCTGGCATTTTGAAATTTTTACACTCTAAAGAGGCTGTCGGATAAGCGCAGTAGTCAGTTGCATAATAAGCGCTTGGCCTGAAATTACCGCTATGACCAATCCCGCCAAAGGGGGCATAACTTGAAGCTCCTGTAAGCGGCATGTTCCAATTGATGACGCCTGCTTTTATTTCCCTGTAAAATTCTTCATATTTTTCTATGGAATCGCTAATGAGGCCGGCGCTTAGACCGTAGTTTGTGCGATTTGCTTCCTCTAATGCGGATTTAAAATCCGGAACGCGGATGATTTGTAAGAAGGGGCCAAAAATTTCTTCATCTTTTCTATCTAAAACAAAAGTCACATCCATGATCCCTGGACTTAAAAATTTTTTTCCAAGGTTCAAGCGTTTCATTTCTACCAAGGTTTTTCCGCCTCTTTGTTTTAAATCATCTTGTGCTTGAAGGAGATGATCAGAGCTTATATCAGAAATAACAGGCCCCATAAAAGGTTCCGGAATATCTGTAAACGCTCCCACTTTAATTTTATTTGTCCATTGAATAAGCTCATCAATGAATGCATCGGCACATTTTCCATCAACGACAATGAGGCGTCTTGCGCATGTGCAGCGCTGTCCGCTTGTCAAAAATGCGGATTGCAGGGCAATATAGCTTGCGGCTTTTGTATCTGCAGCATCATCGAAGATAAGTGGGTTATTTCCGCCCATTTCAAGCGCTAAAATCTTTTGTGGATGATTTGCAAACTGTTTTAAGAGGCTTTTTCCTGTGTTAAAGCTGCCGGTAAAGAATAGACCATTGATACAAGGGTGCTCTGCAAGTAATTTTCCTGTTTCGCGCCCTCCTAAAACAAGCTCTAAAACACCTTTTGGCAATCCCGATTGTTCCCATATTTCCATGGTTACTAAAGCTGTTTTTGGCGTAAGCTCGCTTGGTTTAAAAATACAGGTATTTCCTGCAAGTAAAGCAGGAACAATATGGCCGTTTGGTAGATGCCCAGGGAAATTATAGGGACCAAAGATAGCTACAACGCCATGCGGCTTATGGCGCGTAATCGAAATGGCTGGCTGTATCTCGATCCTCATTTCCTTGCATCTATCTGCATAGGCTCTTATCGATATGTCAATTTTATTGATCATCGCGTTGACTTCTGATTTAGAATCCCAAAAAGGCTTTCCTGTTTCTTCAGAGATCGTATAGCTCAAAAGTTCAAGATTTTTTTTTAATTCAAATTGGAAATTTTTGAGATATCCGATACGTGCATCCAGTGGAAGATTAGACCAAGGATGAAAAGCTTTTTGACAGGATTTTATAGCATGGTCAATTTCAGATGCGCCAAAAGCTTTGCCTTCCCATACGGTTTTACCAGTCGCTGGATTATATGACCTAAACGTTTCTGACATTTCATCGATTCCTTGTTATGTTCCCTATATTGCAATATACCGCACTTTATCGCCTGCTTGCACGCTCATGGCATCAGCATCTGACTTGGCTATAATTACCTCACCCCTGATCCTGAAGCCTAAATTCATGACTCCTGCCCTAAAATCAAGCTTTTCATTTCCTACAAGATATTTTTGATCACCTGTCAAAGGTTCATCCACTATAGCCTTCACGTACCCTGTAACACTTTTTCTTACTACATTTATATTCGACGTCTTGGCAAAAATTCGCGGGCCACCATCAAAAATATCAATTTCGTCTTTAAACTTGAACCCTTGGGATTCAAGCATCTTTAAGGCAGCTGCCGATTTCTCGTGAGGTTTTCCAATAATTTCTTGCAATTCATTTGGCAATAGATTGAGATAAATGGGGTGCTTTGGCAATATGTCAGGAACAAATTCACGACCAAGCTCTGCCATGTTCATCAATTTTGTATAATCGACATCCAAAAAATGTCTTCCAACACCTTCCCAAAAGTGGCATACACCCTCATCTGTGATGACGCCTCTTATCTCAGCAAAGAATTGGCTTTCAAAGCGCTCTTTAAAGGCTGCGACAAATAAAAACCTGCTGAAAGATAAAAGCTTGCCAAAACCTCCGTGCCTATAATCTGGATGCAGGTATAGCGCTGCAATTTCTGAAGGCTCGTTTTTATGGGCGACAGCTTTTATAACTTTTGTTTGATGAGGACTTTGTTTTAAATGGATTGTTTTTAGCTTGTAGTAATAGAGAGAATTAGTAACTGCTGTTTTTGACAAAATCCCGCATGTTCCACCGATTTTGCCGGTCTTTAAATCTTCCAAAACAAAAATATAGCGTTCATCTTGCGGGTGATCGATTTTTTTAGAAAAGGCTTTTAACGATGTGTCAATTTTTTCTTCGAGCAGCTTGCGATTTTTTGGCAGGTTTGTGATGCCAAGGCTTGAGCTTAAAGCAAGTCGCTCAAATTGATCGAGGTCATCTTTTCTGATGGGCCTTATGATCATTGCATGCCTAACAGGGTTTGTTCAATGATCTGCATCGCTTGAGCAATATCATTTTGTGTGATGACGTCTGCCGGAACCAAAAACCGGACACGTGTTGGATTTGAGCCTGCAACAAAACTCATGACACCTGCTTGAAATAATTTTTGAACAAATTCTGTCACTTTTGCGCTATCGCCATCAAACGGAGTAAAAGCAATCATGCTCCCAATTCCGAAGGGTCCTTGAACAAGATGCGGGTATTTGCTGCTCAAAGCATCAAGCTCTTGTTTAAAAAATTCGTGAATCTCAGCAATTTTACCCTTTTGTCCAAAAAAACCATTTTTAAGCATGAACTGGATCATGTAGAGACCGGCTTTTAGAGCCGCAGTACTTGAAATAAATGTTTGGCTCAAAAGCCCAGGAAGCGGATTAAAATTTTGCTTAAATAATGTCCCGCAGACCTGGGACAGCTTGCCAAAAGAAGCGATATCGACATATTCCTCTAATCCAAAATATTGATAGGCAAAGAGTTCTTGTGTTCTTCCAAAAGTCTGCACTTCATCTGCAAAAATTGCGACATCATGTTCTTTTAAGACTTCCATTATGGACTTAAAAAATTCCCTTGTCCCTACGTTAAATCCGCCTTCTCCTTGAACAAACTCGAACAGCATGGCAGCATATTGCTTTGGATAACGGGAGAGATGTTTTTTTAAAGCATCGACACTTTTTTTTGTGCTTTCTTTAGGGTTTTTTGCATCGTAGAAGGGAATATAGTCTACGCTTATGTTTAAGGGGAGACCCTCTCTAAAGCCTGGTTTATCTGTAAGTTGCGATAGGGTAAGCGTTCTTCCTGCAAAACATTTTTCAAAGGTCAAAAGTCTATGTGCCGGAAATTTTTTTTGGAACGCAATTTTTAAGGCATTTTCATTAGCCATAGCTCCAGAAGATGTGAGAAAGCAATGGTCCATTTTTGTAGCATTTGTCAAAAGGGAAGCAAACTCCAACGGCTCGATATTTTGCTGTAAATTTCCTTGCATGACAGTATCGCTTATTGCAGCATCCAAGCCCTCTGATATGATTTTAAGATGGCTGTGCCCAAAATAATGAGGGCCTATTCCTGAAATAAAATCATATTTGATGCTGCCATCTAAAAGTTCGACTAAGGATCCGTTACCAATACCGCTTCCGACATAGGGAAAATAGAGCTTTTGTCCGCGTATGTTTTTTAAAGCTTCGAGTGTTGCCTCGTATTGTTCTTTTAAGTCTGGATTTGGAGGTTTTATCCCTTTGATCTTCTGCTGATGCTCATCTACTGCCTGCAGAATGAGTTTTTTTGCTTCTTCAATGCGGGAATCAGCAAAAAGTTTATTTGCGATGAGATCATTTTTTTTAATCATGATGTACTCTTTATAAGTTCAATTAATAAACTAACAGTCAATTTCACCCTACTTTTTAAACTATCAATAAGCATATATTCATTGTGGGTATGGATATTACCGCCGATGACTCCTAGTGTATCAATTGTTGGAAGACCAACAGAGGCTAAAATATTCCCATCAGAAACTCCGCCGCTTGGCAAAAGCTTTATCTCCTGCCCAACTTGTAAACCAACTTTTTTTAAGATGTCAAATAGTTTTGCCGTTTTTTCATCAAATGGCTTTGGGGCTCTTTTTGTGATTTCATGAAATTCCATTTTGACATCGGTTTCTAGCGTGATCTTTTTTAAAAGCTGATGGAATGATTCTTTAATTTTTTCAAGATCGGTTTCATGGAGGATTCGAACATTAATTTGTAAAATGGCAAAATCAGGAACGATATTGACAGGACCCCCTCCTTCGATATGTCCAAAATTGATGCTGATTCCGGCTTTTGAATCATTTAACGCATGGGCTTCATGTATAAATCTTGAGAGAGCAACAATTGCGGATTTGCCCATCTCAAAGTCTCTTCCTGCGTGAGCTGCTATGCCAAAAGCTGCAAGAGTGAAGTTAGCAGAGCCTTTACGCGAACTTACGAGCGTGCCGTCATGAAAGCTTGGCTCAAAAATCAGACCGGCAACTTTGCCTCTTGCAGCTTTTCTATAGAGATGTTCAGAACCGGTTGAGCCGACTTCTTCATCGGGGTTGATGATGACTTCAAACCCAAGTTGTCCCTGGTAGGGGCTAGCTTCTATGATTTGCAAAGCTTTTAACATGACGATAAGACCGCCTTTCATATCGGCAACGCCTGGGCCTCTCAATGTATTTTGGTCGATCATCTCTGCTTTTTGAAAAGAGCTTGTTAAAGGATAGACAGTGTCATAGTGTCCTGCAAGAAGCACTTGGCATTTCGCCTTTTCATGTTTTTTAATATGAAGCGCTTTTCCTTGGGCAATCTCGCTAAGTTTTCCTTTGGAATCGATTTTTTTTCTTGGCGCCAAGGCAATCTCTTCCATTTTTCCATTCAAAAGGGATGTTTCCTCCTTGATCTCGGAAAACATTTGGGCAAGCCCGTCTACATTGTCAGAATAGGAATTCACATTTGTCCATTTTTTTAGCAGGGCAACCATGCCTTCTTGAGCTTCATCAATTTCCCTAAATATTTCTTCCATATTCCTCATTATTATTAGACATTTCGCATTCGCATATTTTATTCAAAGTCTCCAAAACCCGGTAGCTGCAGGGGCGTTTATTTTAGGTAGCCTAATTGCTTAAGCAGCATTAGAGCCCCTTTTAAAGTAATAAAAATCGAATCGTCCAGATTGTATATCACAAGTTTATGATCACTTAAATAATCACTAATAAAATTATCTTTTTCAAATCTGATGTCCTGATGCGCTCTTTGCTCTCCAAGGAGTTTTATTTGATTGCGGTACTTATTATTATCTTTATCATAAAGTTTTACTTGCGCTAAAGGTAACGTTTCATTCCTAATGACAAGAGTAATTTTTCTTTTTTTTGTATTTCTTTCATCAGCCAAAGGTTCTGCTTTTCTTTTTTTTGTGGTTTCAAGCTTGGTTTCCATTTCCGTTTCCATTTCTTCTTCTGAATCACTGAAACTTTCTACTTTGGAATCCTGGCCCTGGTTTAGGAGAAATTTAACTTTTGCCTTGCCAAACTCAAACTTTTTATCCTCTAAAGTGCTTTCGATGAGTTTTAAACTTTCATGATGGATTTCTTCGACATGCTCTTTTAAAGGGATCAAAACGAGCATTCCATGAACTGGTTTTGCGCGTAGTATTTCATTTATTTTAATTTCAATGAATTTAGCAATTCTTATCGGTAATAAATATTCTTCTAACTTGGAGTTGATTTGTTCTTCCAAATCAATAACATAATCTAAATGTACAGGGTCTTCAAAATCCAGAAGCGTTTCATCAGAAACGGGCATGCCATTTTGACTCATCGTTTTTGCTACCAAATTAAAAAGATGCGGCTGCATCACTTTGTCAAATTGGTCCAGCAAATCTAAGGTAATATTATTTGCTGTTTGATCGATATAGCAACTGACAAAGCTTGCAACCATTTCTTCGATATTATCTTCTTTTGGCGTAGTTCCTTTTAAGGATAAAATAGCATCATGGCACTCTGCCATCCATCTTCCGCCGCATGCATCGGCAGCAGCTCCCAAAGCTATGATTTCGGTTGAAGCAAGGTGTTGATCTTCGTGAGTCATTGCAAGCTTGATGAATTGCCTTAAAGAAAGTTCAAGTTTTTGATACCATTTTATGCGCTCGTCATAATTTGGCGGAACACCCATATAGACTGCCTTTGCTTCTATCCTCTCAATCAAGGTGATGAGATTATCTTGGATAGTTTCTTTATCTGTTTTTTTTCCATCCAAATTCAAGTATTCCGAATCGATAAAGTTGGCTTTTGTTCTATCTTCAAAGTTGATATCGTTATACAGAATAGGAAGCTCCCAAAGTAGAGGTAATTTCTCTGAAGAGCCTTCTGAGAAGTCTGCTGAGAAGTCTGCTGAGAAGTCTGCTGAGAAGTCTTCTGTCGAATCAGTGTCATCAGTTGATTTTGCAACGCTTGGAATCATGAATGTATATTTGTTATAGCTTTCCCAGGACGGAAATTTTTTTGAAGCAATAGCATGTAAGTTGCCTATTTGGAAACCATGAATATTCTCAACAAAAAAGTCTAAATCCTTGTTAATAAGCTCTAACATAATAGGAGTAAGGGCTTGTATCGGGAGATATTTTTTAATATCTGGTAGATGGGCTTTAATGGATTGTAGAGTGGATTTTTTTAAGAGTTGTATTCCTATCTTCTTTTTTTGCTTTTCGATGCGAAATCCTTCGCAAAGTAAAATTCCTTGTCCGATGTTTTGTGCAAAAATATTCCCGAGCCTTTTCAAGCGATAAGAATTACCCATAATGTTCGTCTCGGGAAGTTTGATTTTCTTTAAACCTTGCGGAATATCGGGAAATGTCTTTAAATTGGGGCAAAATATAATAGAGAGCTCTAATAAACTTTCCGGTACTGAAGAATTAAAATTTACTAAAGAATGAGATCCTAATGTAAGTTTCTGTAATTTTTTTGCAGTTTTTAAAACTTTTAAACATTCATCTGTTATAAAATCAGAAATTATATTTAATTTTATTATATTAATACATTTAGGAATTGTCATTATAACAAAAGAATTATCTATCTTACCCTTCATAACCCAAGCTTTGATAAGATTTCCATGCCTTTCTAAAAAGGCGGCAACGCCTTTTTTTGAAGATTTTGGATGAGTGTAGAGTTCAACTTCCACTTGAAAAATTTCGGACAATTTGGTTAACGGATCTCGAATTGTGTCATATTCAACTTTTTTTTCAATGGTGACATATAATTTTTCTTTTTCTATTTCCAGTCTGACATTCATATCTTCTTCAAAACGTCTTAAACAAGTGTTTTTCAAAGTTTTGAATATTTTTTTCATTTGATCAGAAATGTCATTTTCTTTTTTGTATGAGGCGACTTGTAAAAATGTAAGAATTGTCAAAATATTTTCAAATTGATATTCAATTTCTTCTATAATTCTAAAAGAAGATATAAATTGTAAAGCTGTCTCGATTAATTCTTCTTTTTTTGGATAGCTTTCTATATTTTTTTTAAGTAGTTCGGTACACATATGAAGCCAAATAAGCATGTATTTTGTATCAGAGTTTTCTAAAGCTTGAATTAATTTTTCAAAAGAATTTTCAAGATCACATTTTACAGTATCTTCTAAAAAAAAAGGTTCATTTATTTTTAAAGCACCAGATATATTCATGCTAAACCTCACCGCTAAATTTGAAGCGCATCTTATCAATCTCATAATTTAGAACGCAAGATTAACCTTAAATTTTTAATTTATATCTAAAAGCTAAAGCCTTGAAGCTACAAAAAAAAGCTTGCGATGTTACCCCCTAGAACTTGTACTATAATCGATTAATTGCCATAATGATTCGTATGGCAATATTTAGCAAAGAAAGTTTAGAAACCCTCCGCGGCAGGGTCGATTTGGTTGAAGTTTTAACTCCTCATGTAGAATTTAAAAAGACTGGAGCTGCATACAAAGCGCTTTGTCCTTTTCATGACGAAAAAAGCCCTTCATTTACGATCCAAAAAGGCGATACGCATTACCATTGTTTTGGGTGCGGTGCGCATGGAGATGCCATACAATTTTTGATGAACCATCTGAAAATGAACTTTAGCGATGCAGTTGAGAGTTTGGCTGAGCGTTTTCATGTGACTTTGGAACGCGTTGCTGGAGGCGATGAGCCGAAGGGACCGCCAAAAGCATTGATCAAACAAGCTCTTTTTGAGGCTGCGAGGTACTTTCATTTTAATCTTTTACATACTAAAAACGGTCATCATGTTTTAAAATACTTGTTTAAGCGAGGCTTAAACCAAGATTTTATCGCCCATTTCATGATTGGACTAGCTCCTGCCTACTCTGGAGCATTAATAAAGGTCTTGCAGGAAAAGGGCTTTGATGAAGAAATCTTACTTAGTGCCGGTTTATTAAGCATTGGAAAAGATGGAAGAGTCAGGGATTTTTTTTCAGATCGCATTACTTTTCCAATTCACGATGCAGCAAGCGCTGTTATTGGTTTTTCTGCTAGAAAATATAAGGAAGAAACCTATGGCGGTAAGTATGTCAATACATCCGAGACGCTCCTTTTTAAAAAATCACGCGTTCTTTTTGGTCTAAATTATAGCAGAAGGCAAATTGCAAAACAAAGAAAAGCGCTCATTGTTGAAGGACAGATCGATGCGCTCCGCTTAATTCAAGAAGGCTTTAATATTACAGTGGCAGGGCAGGGGACGGCCTTTGGTGAGGGTCATGTAAAAGAGCTTTTGAATTTAGGGGTGAATATGGTTTATTTGGCGCTTGATTCTGATAATGCAGGAATTGAGGCGACAAACAAAATCGGAAACTTTTTTCAGAAAGAAGGCGTGGATGTAAAAATTGTGCAATTGCCTCATGGAATGGATCCGGACTCCTACTTACAGCAATATGATGCTTCAAGCTTTTTAAAGCTTATGGAAGAGGGGAGTGATTATCTTACCTTTTTGGTAAAATATCATTCGCGTGTATTAAATATCGATTCTCCGGCAGGAAAAAATGAATTGGTCCAATTGATCGTAAAACAAGTCAGATCCTGGGAGCATCCTGTGATGGTCCAAGAATCTTTAAGACGACTAGCTTATCTTACTCAAGTCAAAGAAGAAATGGTAGGCGCAATCCAGGACCATGTACCAAATGTTTATCTTAAGTCTTACCAAAACATTGGACTTCAAACAATTGATGCAGACCTTATCTTAGAAACTGATTTTTTGCGCTGGCTTCATTTGATGGCAGAAAAAAGCTTTGACTTTATTGAACTTGCAAAAGCACATATTACTGTAAATGAACTTTGTGTTGCTGTCTGCCAACGCATTTATGAAACGCTACTCACCAATTTGGAAGAAAAAAAACCAACGGATCTTGTTTCATTGATCATACAAATCGATGATGTAAAAGCACAAGAAGTCTTGTCGCATTTAATGGCAAAAAAAATCAATGCGGAGCGTGGCAAGAGTCAATTTCCAGAAACCATCCAAGCTATCCTAGATCGCAACTGGATGCAGCAGCGCGAAGAAATTAAAATGAAAATCCAAAGCGGGCAATGCTCCGATGATGAAGCGTTAAAGCTTGCTGCCGAATTCAACAACCTCAAACGCCGCCACGTTGCTGGTTACAATCATCCGTAAACCATTGTCATACATATCGCAGTATCACCACGTTGTGGTGAACAAATTGTTTCGATTTCCGGTGGTTGTCACCACCGGCTATCTATGTGAAAACCACTTCGTGGTTAAATGTA
>JBEPVN010000062.1:0-13713 GCA_041691015.1 Parachlamydiaceae bacterium
GGTCTCTGTGGTAAAAAATAAACACTATTTATTACAACCACAGAGACCACAGAGGCCACAGAGAAGGACTTAATTTGATGTGATTTTTATGAAGAAAAAACACACAAAATTAACACCCTAGCTAAAGGGCATCGCCCTAGGTTTATTATATATAATAAAGGCAGGCGATCAGCCTGCAAGAGGGCAACAATAACAAACCAAAATATGTGATATTGCAATTTAAGATCTTCGGTCTATTTAGAAACTTCAGATGAGTTAATGTTTTTCATGGACTGATTTTACTTACTTTTATAATAATAAGCAATTTAAAATCAATAACTTGCGATTTAATTGTTAGTTGTACATAGTGTAAAGAAGGATTGCTTTTCAGTAAAAAATTTAAGTGAGCTATCAAAGCAGAGCTTGACTTCTTCTTGGTTTTTGTTGTTAAATAAAACTTTAATTTGTCATTTAAGGTATTTATGACAGAAGCTGTCAGTCCAAAAACGCTTATTCCATCAGCGCTCATCACAAGGCGTCTTCATTCCATAACAGGTCTCTTTCTGACTATTTATTTAATGCAGCACTTATTTATCAATTCGCAGGCAGTTTATTTTTTGGGAGATAGCGGCAGGGGGTTTATTCACGCAGTCAATTCGATTCATGAGCTTCCCTATTTACCCGTGATCGAATTTTTAATTTTGGCATTGCCCATTTTGGTGCATATGATCTGGGGCGGGATTTATTTGTATACAGCCAAATATAATGCCTTTCCAAATGACGGTACAGCGCCAAGTTTACCTCAATATGGACGAAATCGAGCGTACACATGGCAGAGGATTACTTCCTATCTTTTGGTTTTTGGAATTATTGCCCACGTGATCCACATGCGCGTGATTGAATATCCTGCGTTTGCAAGCGTCAACAACCAACCCTATTATATGGTTAAAGTGGATTTGGATGACGGAATTTATACGGTGGCCTCAAGACTTGATGTAGAGCTCTATGATCATCAAAATATAAAAATTATTCCAAATCACGATCTTGTTTTGGATCCAATAAAAGCTCCCCATAAGATAGAGGAGCTCCTTGAAACGCAAAAGCAAGCCCAAGAAGAAAATTTTATCAAGACTTTAAAAAAGTATCAGTTAAAAAAAAATCAGGCGATTGCAGTTGCAAAAGATTTTGGAACGGCAGATCTTTTGATGCTTCGCGAAACATTTAAAATGCCGATCATGATAGCCCTCTACACTGTGTTTGTACTTGCAGCTTGCTACCATGGTTTTAACGGTCTTTGGACTTTTCTGATAAGCTGGGGTGTTACCTTGACTGCAAGATCCAGGAATTTGTTTTTAAAAATTTCTTATGGGTTGATGCTCATTTTTTCTTTTTTGGGCTTATCTGCTATTTACGCAACATATTGGATCAATTTAAAGAACTAAAAAATTATGGCAAAAAAAGAAAAAGAAGTCATCGTAGTAGGAGGGGGTCTTGCCGGGCTCTCAACTGCTATGAAGCTTGCTGAAAAAGGCGTTAAAGTCAAAATCATATCTGTGACAAAGGTAAAACGCTCCCATTCCGTCTGCGCTCAAGGCGGCATAAACGCAGCCATCAATTCCATGGGAGAAGATGACTCTCCGCTCATTCATGCCTACGATACCATCAAAGGTGGAGATTTTCTTGCCAATCAGCCTCCTATTATTGAAATGTGTTTGGCAGGACCCAAAATCATTTATATGATGGATAGATTCGGGTGCACGTTCAATCGAACCAAAGAAGGAAACATTGATTTTAGACGATTTGGGGGCACGCTTTATAATAGGACAGCATTTTGCGGCGCATCAACTGGACAGCAGCTTCTTTATTCCTTGGATGAACAAGTGCGCAGATACGAGGTAAAAGGACTTGTCCAAAAATTTGAAAACCATGAGTTTATGCGTCTAATAATAGATGATCAGGGCATTGCAAGAGGCATTGTCATGATGGATTTATTTAATATGAAGCTTGAAGTGATAAAAGCTGATGCTGTTGTGATAGCTACTGGTGGCCCCGGCCTTATTTTTAAAAAATCCACAAATTCCACTTTTTGTACAGGCGCTGCAAATGGTAGACTCTATATGCAGGGCATGAAATACGCAAATGGGGAGTTTATCCAAATTCATCCAACAGCAATACCTGGAGAAGATAAACTCCGATTAATGTCTGAGTCTGCAAGAGGAGAGGGCGGTCGCATCTATGTCATGGGCGATTCTTCCAAATCAATTGTTACTCCCGACGGCAAAACAATTCCTTGCGGAGAAACAGGTAAACCTTGGTACTTTTTAGAAGAATTATACCCGGCATTTGGCAATCTTGTTCCACGTGATATCGGATCAAGAGAAATTTTGACGGTTTGTGAAATGGGCCTTGGCGTCGATGGCAAATCGGAAGTCTATTTGGATCTTACGCATCTTTCAGAAGAAAAGCAGCGTAAACTCGAATCCATTTTGGATATTTATACCAAATTTACAGGGGAAAACCCTCGTATAGTTCCGATGCGAATCTTTCCTGCCGTTCATTATTCCATGGGAGGCGGATGGGTCGATTGGCCAGCTGCTGATGATCCGGACAGATGGTCAAGATACCGGCAAATGACAAATATTTCAGGATGTTTTAATGTCGGCGAATCAGATTATCAGTATCATGGGGCCAATCGTTTGGGCGCAAATTCCCTTCTTTCCTGTATATTTGGGGGGCTTGTTACCGGAAATGAGGTTCCGCGCTACATCGACAGTCTGAAAAAAAGCGCTGATGATATATCGTCTAGTGTTTTTGAAAATGCCTTAAATCTTGAGATGGACTTTAAAAAAGATTTACTCTCAAGACAGGGACCAGAAAATGTCCATGCCTTGCACGATGAACTTGCTGAATGGATGGTGCGTCACGTTACAGTTAAGAGAAATAACCAAGATCTTACAAGGACTCTTCATAAAATACAGGAACTAAAGAGCCGCTATAAAAATATCACATTGGATGATAAAAGCCAGTTTGCAAACCAAACATATGTCTTTGCCAATCAATTTTTGAGCATGCTGGAGCTCTCGCAGGTGATTACAAAAAGCGCTCTTTGTCGCGATGAATTTAGAGGAGCCCACTTTAAGCCTGAATTTCCGCTCCGCGATGATGCAAACTTCCTAAAGACAACAATTGCTACCTATGATGCGAAAAATGATGAGCCGATCATAACGTATGAGCCTGTAGATATGCGGCATTTAAAGCCGGTTTTTCGCGATTATACGGTTGCAAAAAAAGTCAAACCGACACTTGAAAATATTCCGAATAATATCGAGCTTCCAATTTAAGGGGTTAAATGAAAGAGACATATATTTTAAAAATATACAGAGGTCACCCAGGGAACCAGTATTTTGAGGAATTTGAATTGGAATTAAAACCTTTTGCAAATATTGTTTCGAGTTTGATGGAAATTCAAAAAAATCCTGTGAATATTTCAGGCGTCCGTGTAGAGCCTATTGTATGGGAACAGGGCTGCCTTGAAGAAGTATGCGGATCATGTTCGATGCTGATCAATGGTTACCCAAGACAGGCGTGCACAGCTCTTATTGAACCGATAATCAAAGAAACAAAAAATCGTACGATCCTATTAGCCCCATTTTCAAAATTTCCTCTTGTTCGCGATTTGATCGTAGATAGAAGCATCATGTTCGACAATTTAAAGAAAGTTCATGCCTGGATCGATGTGGATACCTCTTATGACAGGGGTCCCGGACCCAAAATCAGTCCGGAACAACAAGAAATGATGTACGCCATTTCGACATGCATGACTTGCGGCTGCTGTGTTGAAGCGTGTCCTCAAATTAATGACCGGTCAAAATTTTTAGGGCCGCAAATTATTGCACAAGTCAGGCTTTTTAATGAAAATCCGACCGGCAAAATGGAAGAATTAAGACGCTTAAAACCTTTGATGGAAGAGGGCGGTGTCGCAGATTGCGGAAATGCTCAAAATTGTGTTCGTGTCTGTCCAAAAAAAATCCCTCTTGTAGATGCTATTTCAGCTTTGGGGCGTCGGATTACTCGCCAAATCTTCCACGACCTTTTTTAGTTCACTTATCTGAATTCAGTCTCTTAGCCTCTGCGCCTTCTAAATAATAAATTTTTAACACGAAAATTGGCACTTCGTGCCACTCCAAACTTGGATCCCTATATATGTATCTATAGCCTAAGATATGGGATATTTGATCTAGAACTACTTGATTACCAAGTGATTATGATTTTTTATCTTGATTAAAATTAAGATTAAAGGGATAAGGAAATTATATATGAATTAATATTCCAAAATAGTTTTTTTCGCGTTACTAACACTTTACTATCATTATATACGGTAAATTATGAGAATTTACCAATCTACCCTAATTTAGTCTTAAATGGCTTGATAAAAGCCCATAAACAAAGGATTAGTTTATGAACACTCCACCCCTATCATTATACGATCAACCCTTAAATTTAAATGAAGCATCAACACCAGTTCCCATTGTAACTTTTTCAGATCAGGTGCCCCCCCTCAACAAAACTCCTTCACCCAAAAAAATAATTCGGTCGAATTCAAGTAAAAGAGTTGACCATGCACACTTAATAACCCGTATCAATAGTCAAAAATCGACAAATATCAAACGACATTCCAAATATACAATGGGAAAACGTATTGAAAATATTGTGGAACTTAGAAAAATTGACGATTGTTTAAAGAAATCTCTAAATACCAAAAACAAAAAAATCATTCTGACAAATGATAGCAGTGTGGATATTATAACCACAAAAGATAATCATTTGGACGAATTAATGAATGTAAAAGTCGTAGAATTTATTTATCTTAGAATTTTAAGAGCTATGACCCATCAAATTTATTATTTTTTCGACGAAAAAGGGTATCCTGTTACTTTAAGGGAACTTGACAAAATGACCCGTGTTAAATACGGCGAGAATCATCAGGATTTTGTCAAAGAAGTAAAAAAAGATTTGGGCGATTACTATGAAGAAAAACCTCTTTTTCTTTGGGGAGAAGATATCGGCAATGAACATGAATACGTAAAACATATACAAACGCTGCCGTTTCCAAAAACATATGATATTCAGGAAATTCCACAAAAAGAAAAAAGCCTTATCTCCATCTTGCAACGCTTATATCCAAAAACTGCACTTAACGAAGCTGAAGAAGAAACCGTAATGTCTCCAATCACTTTGCTTTGTTCGTACAAAAATTTTGTAACAACAGAACAATTATTTTCGCAGATTCTAAATGTCATTCAACTACCGGTTAATGAAATGCCGCTTCTACAAAAAATGAGAGCATTGAACCTATTAAGGGTTTATTTGCATTCTCAACTGCATATGGATGAGAAAATGACAAAAAAATTAAAAGTTATTATCAACAAAATTGTTCTAATAAGTTTGGATTCAGCGACCGCTGAAGTCGTTGATTTAGGATCTGAAATTAATCAACTCATGGAAAAAAATGAATTTTATTTTGCGCTAGATGCTAGAAAAGATTCATTTGAGCCTCAATATGAAATAGGACAATTCTTGACTGATCATGTACTGAAAACGGGAAATTATGCCCAATTTTTAAATTATGTAACCAATGACTTAAAATATTTGGCAACGCAATCCACAGTAAATGTAGCTCCTTTAGAGTTATTTAAAGAAAAAAAGATCAATGAGACAGAAATTTTTTTCAATCAGCTTGTCAATTATGTTGTTGTGCATTTTATCAATATCTTTACCAAGGAATTGGAAGGTGCGGTTAATGCAAAACAGGTCAAACAAAAACTCAATCGTTTTTTTGAGTTTTTTATTGATCTTGCCGCAGAGCTTGCTAATAAACATGATTATTTATCATCATTTGCTATTTATACTGTATTAAATATTTCATCAATTTCAAATCTTCTTAAATATCAGAACGAACCACACAAAAAAACTTTTTCGAAGGGAAGGAAAAATTCGCTTCTTAAATCAGCCTTAACCGAACATAAACTGCATGAACTACAACAACTTTTTTATATGGGTAAGAATTTTGAGGTTCTAAGAAATAAAATGAAGGAATGCCAGGGAATGAATCTTTTTTTCGTGCCATTTTTAACGCCGATAAAATCTATGAATTTACATAACCTTGAACTCATTCATAATGGTTTTAAAGAAGATAATTTCGTTATAAATAATGAAGAGCTTGCTGTTATCTCAAATGAAGTATGGGGTTTAAATATCTTGCTTCAGCAGGTTCGGGAGCATTTTAAAAAAGATCAGCAATTTAGCAAACACACGGACATCGGATATGATCTGCTGGCAAACCCTCCTTATAATGAGGATCAGTTGGATCAAATTTATAAGAAGATCAAACTCATTCTATCTTAAGAATGAGTAAATATAAGAGGTTCTCTAAAAACCTCTTATATTGTTTTAATATTCGAATTTATTACGATTTTAGTGCATACAGAGTTGATACCGCAAGGATTAAAGGTAATGCAAGCTTATCGAGCTGTAATGTAGACCCGCCTATTTTTAAATGGCTTAGATGTAAAGCATTAAAAACCTTTCTAGCAACAGGGGTGAATGCTTTTGTAATTTTAAAATTAAGAAAATCCAAAGCTAGTGTTTGAATGGTTCTTGTGGTATTATCTTTACTTTTAAACTCAGTTATTAGTTTGTTTGTAATCATAGTTACCCCTAGAAATACAGGTATTGCAAGCGGATCTTTGATCATTGTTGAAAGAGCGTAAGCAATGGATGATAATCTTACATTGTTAGCAATTTGGCTCATGTTTTTTCCTTTTGTGAATATTAAATAAAAATCAAATTACAGGATATATCCGATTTATAATTAAATGTCAAAATAGATGTTATCTTGAAAAATATTCCTATTTTAATCATGATTGGTGAATGAAAGATAAAAATTTGAATATTCTCTTAAATGTTCTTTTGATAAAAGCATTTGTTATTTTTTTGGTTATCCTTTACGGGGGGATTGGTTTAAGTCCAGATGAGGCCCAATATTGGACTTGGAGTCAGGCTCTGGATTTCGGTTATTACAGCAAGCCGCCAGGTATTGCGTGGGGGATTTATTCAGGAACCACTATTTTCCATAATACGGAACTTGGTATAAGATTTTTTCCTTTGGTCATAGGGTTTTTATTACCGGTAGCTACTTATTTTTTAGCAGATGTTGCAGGACTTAAAAAATCGACTGCGTTTTGGTGTGCGGTGATGCTTGCACTTTCGCCAATTGGAATTGCTTCTTCTTTTTTTGCAACAACAGATGGGAGTATGGTTCTTTTTTGGATTTTAGCCACCCTTATTATGGTACGGGGCTTAAAAAATAATGAAAGCCCTGATTTTGTGTTGCTGGGTGTTATTATCGCTTTTGGAGCGCTTTTTAAATGGCCTATCTATCTTTTTTGGCTTTTTCCACTATTTTTAAGGCGTTTTTGGAAACCTTCTCTTTTGTTAGGTATTTTGATTTCGCTTTTGGGCTTGCTTCCAAGTCTTATATGGAATAGCCGTCATGAATTCAGCACCTTTAAACATGTTTTTTCAACGGTAAAGGGTGAGCCAAGCAGCGAAATAGCAAAGGGGAATTTTTTTGATTTTTTAGGCGCTCAAGCAGGCTTAATGTCGCCTATACTTTTTATCCTTTTTATCATTTCCATTGTTTACTTCATAAAAAATTGGAAAAAGATAAGTGAGCCGTTAAAGTTTTGTTTTATTTCATCTGTGCCACTCTTGAGCGCTTTTTTACTTGCCGCTATTTTTAAAAAAATGCAGGGCAACTGGGCTGTTTTTACTTATCCTACGGCATTTGTTATAACAGGCTATGTAATGCTCGAACAAAAAAAATATGGTAAAAAATGGGTAAAAATCGGTTGTTTCGTTTCTTTGATCCTGACATTAATTGTCATCTCAATCCCAAAATTGCAGATTGAGGGTATACAAGTTCCTTACCAATTAAATGCTTTTAGACATAATGTCGGTTGGAATAAGCTGCCTAAAATTTTAAAAGATGCCGGGTATGATCCTGAGGTCAATTTTCTTTTTGGCGACAAATACCAAATGAGCAGCATTTTGAGCTTTTATAATGAAGATCAAAAAAGAGCTTATTTTTTAAACCTGCAAGGAATACGCAAAAATCAATTTTCTTTTTGGAAAAGTATGCGAGAGGCTGAAATTGGTAAAACGGGATATTTTGTAATCGTTGAAAGCTCGCCGCACCTTGAAAAAGACCCTGACAAACGCATTCAAGATTATCAAAAGCTACTTCAGGAATATTTTGAAAAAGTAGAGTTTTTAGGAATCAAGCCTTTATTTTTTGTGGATCATGAAATGAAAAAAGGAGCTTTCATCTTTAAAGGCATTAATTATAACGGTAAAGAGCCGGAAGAATCCTTTCTCTACTAACCACGCGCTAGAGTGTTTATTTTATGTGATTTTTCGAAGCGAAAAACCACTCAAAATGAACACTCTAGCCGCAACCGTAAGGACAGCGCGAGCTAGTACCTTCAAAACCTATTTTATAAGGTATTTACAGCTAACCTTAAAACTTAAGTTAAGGCCTCATTTCAAGGGTTATTTTTTCAGGCGTCCTCACTTCGTTTCGGACTTTAGAAAAAATAACCCTTGAAATGAGACCTTAAACTTCGTTTAAGGTTAGCTGCAGATTTAATATTAAGGTTAAAATGGGTGTCTGATATACCCACATCGGCGTCTTCGCTTGGCTTAGTCTCGGTATGGGCTAGGTTATTCAACTGTGTATGTATTATTCACAACTTTTCAATTCCGAGGACAGCGTCATTTTCTCGAATGAAAGTTCCGGATTCTAAATAGATCTTGCCATTATAAATCGATAGGATTAAGCGTAAATCTTTATAAAAATCTTGAGTATGGTATCCACAACAACTGCGCATCGAGAGTTTCCCAACAGCATTCATGTAAACAAGCGTTTGTAAAGCAGAAGGAACAGTCATTTCAAGTTTTAAAACTGCATCTTGCATCTGTTCATAGCTTTTTGATTGCCCAGATTGCATTATGATATCTGTACACATCGCCATCCACCCTGAATGATCAATATCAGTTTGCTTTAGATTTTTTATGGTATTGTGTGTAGATGATCCTATTTTTATGATAGCAGGAAATTTTTTGTTGCAGAGCTCGATGAAATTTTCAAGAGTCAGCGTTTTTCCAAAAATAGTTTTAGGAAACCATAAAATCGCACGCTTACACCTAAACGAAGAGTGCCTTGATATTTTACACTTACTCTTGTAAGTTTTACCAATATCATTAGATAAGGAATTGTATGCAAGCTCGCTTTCTTCAATCGGAACACAGCCCACACCAAACCATTTATTCCAAGCAATAGGGTTGAATGTTTTTTTATAATAAATAACATTTTTTAAAAGATGAGGATCGTTTGCAGCAGTATTCCAAGGCTTTGATACCGTGCATAAGCGTCCAATTTGTTTAAAGTTTAATCTTGAAAAAATGGTAACAATGAGCTCATGAGGCAATTGTGGAGCCACATCTTCTGTTCTATCGGGATTTGGAAAAAGAGAATAATATAATGTATTGGAGAGGCTGATTAAGTTGAAATACAAAGACTCCATCGAGACTCCTTTTATAATTCGAGCTGTTGATACTTTCTTAAGAGATCCCTGAAATTAGCAGCCTCTTCAAAGCGATGCTCTTTTGCTGCCTTTTTCATTTCAGATTCATAAAATTTAACTTTGGCGTCTATATCTTCCAAAGTCAAATATTTAGGTTGCGGTTTTTTGAGCCCTTCCTTGCCGCCCGTATCTTTTGTTTCCGGATGGACAAGTTCTTCTCTGATCATTTCTTCAAGAAGCTTAGAAATCTCACGTGTTACAGATTTTGGCGTGATGCCATGTTTTTTGTTGTACTCATCCTGGATTTTACGTCTTTCATTTGTCACTTCAATAGTGCGTAGGATCGATTTTGTCATTTTATCGGCATACATGATCACGCGTCCGTTTACATTTCGGGCAGCTCTTCCGCATGTTTGGATAAGCGCCGTTTCACTTCTTAAAAAGCCTTCCTTATCCGCATCCAAAATCGTGATCAAGGATACTTCAGGGATATCCAAGCCTTCTCTTAGCAAGTTAATCCCAACAAGCACATCAAACACGCCAAGGCGCAAATCTCTGATAATTTCTGACCTTTCCAAAGTATCGATATCGGAATGAAGGTATTTTGCTTTGATGCCAAGTTCAGTTAAATATTTTGTGAGCTCTTCAGATAATCTCTTTGTAAGCGTTGTGACGAGCACACGACCGCCTTTTGCTGTATGCGCATGTATTTCTGCCAAGCAATCATCAATTTGACCCTCTGCCGGTCTCACTTCAATTTCAGGGTCCAAAAGACCTGTTGGACGAATAATCTGCTCCACAACAACGCCGCCTGTTTCTTTGATTTCAAATGGGGATGGCGTTGCAGAAACGTAAACTACCTGGTTTATCTTCTTATATGTTTCCATAAACTGAAGCGGTCTATTGTCATAAGCTGACGGCAGGCGGAAGCCAAAATCGATCAACGAGGTTTTTCTTGCACGATCTCCGTTGTACATGGCATTTAGCTGCGGAACCGTCTGATGCGATTCATCGATGATCAAAAGAAAATCAGATGGAAAATAATCGATTAAGCAAGGGGGCGGATCGCCGACTTGCCTTTGGCTAAAGTGTCTTGAATAATTTTCAATCCCTTTGCAATGGCCAATTTCTTTTAGCATTTCCAAGTCATACATTGTTCTTTCATGGATGCGCTGTTTTTCTATGTATTTTTTTTCGGTCTCATAAAATTCTGTGCGTGTCTTTAACTCGGATTTGATCGTTTCAATAGCGTTGACGCGCACATCTTCTGGGGTCACGTGGTGGGAGCTTGGATAGATCGTGATCTGTTCTACTGTAAATCTACTTTTGCCGGTCAGGGGATCGATTTCACTGATTCTTTCGATCTCGTCGCCAAAAAATTCTACGCGGTAGGCTAAATCTTCTTCATAAGCCGGGAATATATCTAAAACATCTCCACGTACTCTAAAAGTAGATCTTGAAAAGTCAAAGTCGTTGCGCTTATATTGCATTTCGACAAGGTGGAGTAAAATATCGTCTCTACGCCTTGTATCGGCAACATTTAAAGTCAAATTCATTCCGCGGTAGTATTCTGGAGAGCCCAAACCATAGATGCAGGAAACGGAAGCTACAATGATCACATCATTTCTTTCAAGGAGCGATCTTGTTGCGCTAAGTCGCATTTTATCAATCCGGTCGTTGATCGCCATGTCCTTTTCTATGTAGGTATCAGTTCTTGCAATGTAGGCTTCCGGCTGATAATAGTCATAGTAGGAAACAAAATATTCGACGGCATTTTCCGGGAAAAATGATTTGAATTCTTGGTAGAGCTGACCTGCCAATGTTTTGTTATGGGCAATAATGAGTGTTGGGCGCTGCACCCTTTCGATTACATTTGCCATGGTGAATGTTTTGCCAGAGCCTGTGATCCCGAGTAATACTTGGGATTTGGTTCCGGAATTTAAGCCCTCCACGAGTTTTTCAATCGCTTGGGGCTGATCTCCACATGGCGTGTAGTCTGTTACAAGTTTAAATTTCATAATGCCGCTGTTTTTTCGCGCCGCTCTCTTGCTATCCTGGAAATTTTATTCCAATTTCCGCTAAGCCCCATGGCGCTGCGCATTTCTTTAATTGTTTCGTTAGAGATATCGATCATTTTTAAAGTGCCTTCATAAATAATCTCTTCAACAAGACCCTTCTCTTCTGCAAAAGCTTTTCTTCTTTCGCGAATAGGATCCAAAAATAAATTAAGGGCTTTTATTAGAGATTCCTTGACTTCCACATCGAAGACGTTCCCTTTTAGATACCGATTTTTTAAATCAGCAACTTCATCTTTATTATGATTGAAGACATCTAAATACATAAATACCGGATTACCGTCGACATTTCCAGGCTCATTTCCGTGAATACGGTTTGGATCTGTATACATTGCTTTTACTTTCTTTTCGACAGTCTTAGTATCATCACTCAAAAAAATAGTATTGTTTGCGGATTTACTCATTTTGCCCTTCCCATCTGTTCCGACAAGTGTCGGGACATCGCTTAACATGACATTTGGAAGAGGGAATACTTCTCCATAATATTGGTTAAACCGTCTTGCGATATCGCGCGATAGCTCAATGTGCGCTTCGTTGTCTTTGCCAACAGGAACAATTTCTGCACGCGGCATCAAAATATCTGCTGTTTGTAGAACGGGATAGCCGATCAATCCAAAAGGTACGCTTTCAACATCAATATGTGCGTTTCTTGCCATTTCTTTAAGGCTTGGTAAACCGGTTAAACGATTTAAAGAAATCATCATTTCGAAAATAAGGTTCATCTCATAAACTGCAGGCACTGCGGATTGGAGGTAAATGACTGCTTTTTTTGGATCAATACCGCAGGCCAAATAATCCAAGACCATTTCACGTGAATGCTCACGTATCTTCAAAATATCTTCTTTTAGAGGTTTTGTTGTGAGCATGTGAAGATCTGCTATAATAAAGAAACATTCGTGACTGTCTTGGAGTGCGACTCTGTTTTTTAAGGATCCAACGTAGTGTCCAAGATGTAAAAGTCCGGTCGGTCTATCGCCTGTTAATAATCGCTTCTTTTTTGTGGTTTCCATGAATTTCTCTTTTTATAGTTTCTTTTGTATAGGTTAACTCATTATTGTATAACTTTTAAATTATTTTTCCAACCCTCCATTTCTAAAATGTTATTTAATGAGAGAAAATCATGTTTTATAGCATTAAATTATATAAAAAAATTATTAATTGACTCAAATTAACTATATTGCTATTATTAATTTAAAAAATAAAACTGAGGAGTTAATAACATGAGTTTTAGTAACATTCAAGCCGGAAGAAGTAATAACTACTGGGATCTTAATGACTATTCAAGCAGCGAAAGCGAACAATGCTCGGATGTTGATATGCTTGCTCAAAGCGCTTATGATCAGAGGGAGTTAACGCCTTCAAGTTTACCAGATGTTGATTTACTCCCTCAAGAACCTATTGATTTACTCCCTCAAGAGATCGTTATCCATACTGCCCGCTTTTTTGAATCAAAATCCTATAAAGCATTTAAATGTGTGTCTAAATTATGGCAGGAAAAATTGAAATCTGCAGAAATCCAATTCCCGGGCTTTACATGTTTTAAATTTAACAATTTGCAATTTGATGATTTGGATATTTTAGAAGCTATAAATGAAGATGCAAAAAGTCTTCTTTATAAGAAGGAAAACGTTAGCTCTCTCTGTATCAAGTTTTTTCAGTCAGGTAATTTTGAAAAGGCACAAAGATGTTATCCATTCATTCAACTCTCAAGAATTGATTCAATCAAAAACACAGAAAAACTATGGCTAAAAAGATCCAGGGAAAATGATATTGCGGATCCAAATCCAGCGCCATCTGTCAAACGACAACTATTCTAAATTGCCGGTCAAAAACAAATGGTCCCTAAACCTTAGTTTTTGACGCTTTTTCAAGGATTTTTCCTCCTGTTTTGGACCAAAAAACATAAATTCCCGGTACAAAATTTACGCTATTAACAAAAAAATATCGCGCTTTGAGTATATTGTCAGCAATAAACTGAAAATAGTGAAAAAAGGCGCTTGCTAAATAACACGCAT
>JBEPVN010000063.1:0-13442 GCA_041691015.1 Parachlamydiaceae bacterium
AAAAAAATAACTGAATTATCAGCTAGAAATGAAGGATTGTTGATAGAAAAAAGCGCCTTAGAAACTACAATTTCTGAAAAAAATACAGTTTTGCAAAAAAAAATAACTGAATTATCAGCTAGAAATGAAGGATTGTTGATAGAAAAAAGCGACTTAGAAACTACATTTTCTGAAACAAATACAGTTTTGCAAGAAAAAGTAACTGAATTATCAGCTAAAAATGAAGCATTAAACAAAGAAATGATCGTTTTGAAGACTAAAATTAGTAGCCTTACCGGTCAAATTGATTCTTTAAACGACACTAATGGGAAACACATTTCAGAAATTGAAAAGTTAAAGATTTTGTTAAGTAATTCCTCTTCTTTTAATATGTTTGGATAGATATTATTTCTTCCTAAATTCTCCTATTATACGATTCTATTTAATTAAATTATTAAATATAAAATATTAACTATTGCTTTTTATTATAGTTTTTGATATAATTGAATTATAAATTAATAATAGGAGAATTAAATGAACGTATATTTCGACCCGGTTCAAAGTTTAATTAATTGTACAAAAGATAATATTCAGCAAATGGATCCAAAAGCATGGATCGGTAGGCATGTTTCTTCTTTGGATAAACAATTTGTTCGTCCAAATTCTCTTGTTATTTTTGGCGCTTTAGCTCTTACAGTTATTATGGTTATTGCCGTGGCTTACAGATCTATTGCCCTACACCATGAAAGCAAAAATAAAGAATTAAAAGTTAAAAATATTGAACTTCGCCAAGCAAATACTGATTTAAAAGACAAAGTTGTAAAACTTGAACCCCTTATAAAGAATGTCCAAAGCGAACTCAATCAACTTTCTACTGAAAATAACGCATTAAAAACTGTGAATGATGCGTTAAGTCAAAAAATAGGTCAATTAAAGGACGAAAATAGTGTATTGAACACGAATAGGGAGTTTTTAGTAGGAGAAATGAATAACTTATTAGAGAAGGGAAATGCAATTTTTGAAGAAAATCAAAATTTAAAAACAGATAATGCAACAATAATAGAAAGAGCAGGTATTAAATTTGAAGAACTTTCTTCTGCTGTTGAAACATTAACAGAAGAAAAAAGCAATCTAGTGAAACAAAATGCGGCATTGGAACTTAAGTCAAAGCAAGCACATGACATTGCATTTACAAACATGACTCGTAATAATACAGAAAAAAATAAAAAAATAAGTGAGCAAGAGGCTCAAATCAAAAAGCTAACGGAACAATTAGAGCAAGCTAATAAAAACAATGCTCAATTAGCAACAGTTGGAACTTCTGATAATGAAGTTTTTAATGGAATGTTTGGTTGGTAAATTAGTGATGTAATTCTTGCAACAGCTGAGTTTTAATCAAAACGCATGGTTTTTTAGCCATGCGTTTTTTTGTTTTTTAGACTATCTTACCCAAGTTGTGAGAAGTTCATGACTGTTTTCAGTAATTAAAATTGTATGTTCCCACTGTCCGCTTGCGCGTCCATCCTTCGTGCTTGCTGTCCAATGATCGTTGTTGTCAATGACTGCTGTCCTAACTCCTGCATTAATCATAGGCTCTATCGTAAAAGTCATTCCCTGCGTTAAAAGTGTTTTGATCGCATTTCTTGAATGGGGAATCTGTGGGTTTTCATGAAAATGAACTCCGACTCCATGACCTACAAACTGATTAACAACAGAGCAGCCTTTGGATTTTGCATAATCTTCTATCACATCGCCGATAGCATAAATTGGAATACCCGGCTTTAAAATCTCGATAGAGCGCATCAGGCACTCATAAGAAACATCCACTACAAGTTGCCGCTCTTCTGTTGTGTTTCCTATCACCACCATACGGCTGCAATCCCCATAATATCCGTTAAGAATTGAGGTGATATCGATGTTTAAGATGTCGCCGTCTTTTAAAACGCGGTTTGAGGGAATGCCATGACAGATCACTTCATTGATCGAGGTACAGATGCTTTTTGGAAAAGGGGGCTCACCATAGTGGAGGGGAGCTGCTATTGCATTTGCTTGCTTGTGGAGTTTTACTGCAAAGTCGTTCAATTCATCTGTTGTAATTCCTTGTCTTGCAAGAAGGCATGTGGCATCCAAAATTTTAGAGGCTAATTTTGATGCTTCCCTTATGCCATCAATTTCTTTTTGTGTTTTTAAGATGATCTGATGCTTCCTAAAATACTCTTTTTTCAAATCGTCAAATTTGGATGGAGATTCCGCACCCTCATTCGGGAAGTGGCATTTTTTCCATTTTAATTTACTTCCGCACCAGCAAAAATCGTTACGTCCAATCATAAACCCTTAAATCCTTATAAAAATAAATCACTTTTTAGTGTATCAGAGCGCTCGTTTTTTTTGTATAAATAATTTTTTAAATAATTAATATTAATAGCACTTGATTTTAAACAGTACTTTATACATAATTTACCTTATAAAAAATTTTGCAATTTACTAAAAATCAGTAAAAAAATTTAAGTGAATAATTATGAAACCTGAAGATTTAAAATCGCCTTTTTCCTTTGATGAAAGACAAATCCTGATTAAAGACAGGGTCTGGTTTGTACCCGATTATTTTGACCGCTACGACCAATTCCAATTTCCGGGATTTTCTGATGAACAATTATTTGGCAATGCCAATCCTGTTTATTTGGAGTATTGCAGCGGCAATGGAAGCTGGATTGCAGGCAGGGCGCAAAAAGACTTAAAGATAAACTATGTCGCGTGCGAACTAAAATTTGGACGCGTGCGCAAAATTTGGTCCAAAATCAAAAATTTTGAATTAGACAATTTATTTGCAATATGCGGTGAGGGTTTTGGCATTACAAAACGTTATTTTACTCCTGCAAGCATTGACCGCGTCTTCATCAATTTCCCCGATCCTTGGCCAAAAAAACGTCACGCCAAACATCGCATTATCCAAGAGCCTTTTTTAGATGAGCTTTTACGCGTCTTAAAGCCCAATGGAATTGTTACTTTTGTCACCGATGACAACGCCTATTCGGACTGGACGATTGAAAGATTTCTTAAAATTGAAGGTTTTGAATCATGTTTGGAAGAGCCTTACTATTCAAATGAGCTTTCAGAGTATGGGACTTCTTATTTTGACACACTTTGGCGTGAAAAGGGAAGGCTTATCCGCTACCATCAATTCCGCAAGAAAACAGCATGAATATTTTAACGATTTATTTAGATGCAAGACTAAACGCAACCCTTGATTTTCAAAAAGAAAAAGAGCTTGCAAGAGAAGCTGTCCTTAATGGCTCTCGGCTTATATTTGAAATTGATTTCGGTCTTTTTTCCAATCTCACAAAATCGCTTTCCCATTCCTCCCAGTGCTTATCTTTTAAGCTATCGCTCGATCATTTTAAAAACTTTATTTTTGAGGAATTTCAAGACCATATTGAAGAGATTTGTCTTTATAAAGGTCTTTTAAATTTTTCAAATGATGCCTTATTTGATGATGAGCTGTTGTTAAATTTTAAAGAATGGCAGAAAGAGCGTGCGATAAATGTAGATGACATATGGTCAAGAGCTCTTTTTTGCAGGGATGTTTTTGTGGAATACTTGCAAATTATAACAGAGAATATGCCAGATTCCATGCTATTTTCTTTGTGGCTTGGCTGCAAGACAGTGACCGATCCGCTTTTTTATGCGCTATTAACACAAAGAGAAGTCTATCAGCGTTTACACTTGAAATTAATTGATAACCCACATGCTCATGATACAAGCTCAAGGTTTGCGATTTGTCTGCCATCTAAAGATATTGTCTCTAAAAGTGATTATGAAGGATTGGAGCCTGTTTTTCAACTGTTCCAAGAAAACAATGCAAGTTATCGATTGATCCCGGAATCCATGTTGATTACAGAGTGGGATCTCGTTGATTATTTATTTGTTCTTTCACATACCATCAAGCAAAAGGGCAAACGAAAATTGCAAGGGTTTGCTGCAGCTGGCGGTATTGTTGTCGCAATCGGCGAGAAAATCGGCATCGACGGCGAAATCTCCTTTCCTGAATTTCTGTTATTAAATCATACAAACTAACAGGAGATAATACATGGCTCAATCTTTAGTTGATATTCAAGTACATTTTATTTTCAGCACAAACCTTACGGCCTGGGTAGTCAATTCTCATCGAAGAGTCTCAGAAAGGATGGCATAAATCCGCTATTGCTAAATTTATTAAAATGCATACAATGGAGACTTAAATAAAGGGATGAAACAATGTACGTATTTTCAAAAACTCCGGCATTTAAAAAATTAACCGAACTTAGCAAAACACCCTACGATCTTACAGCGCCAAACGCTTTTTGCAAAGAACGCATCGACACCTATATCTCAAAAGGCCCAAGTTACATTTTAAACTACGCAGGAGAGCGCGTTACCCCGGATGTTATCTCTGCTCTAAAAGCTTTGAGCGTGGAAGCCTCTGCCATGCAAAAAATGGAAGCCATGCAGTCTGGCGCAATTATCAATAAAATTGAGGGTTACCCTTCAGAATTAAGGGCTGTTTTACATACGGCAACCAGGGACTTTTTTGAAAACCCAAACCCTTCAAAAGAAGCTAAGGAAGCTGCCGCTTTTAACTTAAAAGAACTCAATAAGCTTCAAAAATTTATACAAACAGTAGAAAATAAATATACAGACCTTATTTTAATTGGGATCGGCGGCTCAGAGCTTGGTCCAAAAGCAAATTATGAGGCATTAAAATACCTTCAAAAGCCAGATCGACGTATTTTTTTTCTTGCAAATGTCGATCCGGATGATGCTTCTGAAATTTTAAAACAATGCGATCTTCCAAAAACCTTATGTCTAGTGATTTCTAAAAGCGGCAATACTTTGGAGACTCTCACAAACGAGACTTTCATTAAAGAAGCTATGGTTCAAAAAGGCCTCGATCCAAAAGATCATTTTGTCGCGATCACCTCGCCAAAAAGCCCCATGGATGATAAAACCAAATATCTGGAATCGTTTTATCTTTTAGATTCTGTCGGAGGCAGATATTCTTCGACCTCTATGGTAGGGGGCGTTTTACTTGGCTTTGCCTTTGGATTTGATGTCTTCAATGAATTTTTACGCGGCGCAAGCGCTATGGATAAATGCGTTTTAAATCCGGACCTTAAAAATAACCCTCCCTTAATGGCAGCGCTACTTGGCATCTGGAACCGCAATTTTTTGCACTGCGATACCCTCGCAATTCTTCCTTATTCAAGGGGTCTTTCAAGGTTTCCAGCCCACATCCAACAACTTGACATGGAATCAAATGGCAAACATATTGACCGCTTTGGAAATAAAGTTGATTTTGAGACAGGTCCCATTATTTGGGGGGAGCCTGGAACTAACGGTCAGCATTCCTTTTATCAACTGATTCATCAAGGCACTACCATCATCCCACTTGAATTTATCGGTTTTAAAAAGAGCCAAAATGGGGAAGACATCAATGTACAGGGAACGACTTCGCAAGAAAAACTGATCGCCAATTTATTTGCTCAAATCATCGCTTTAAGTACAGGCCAATCAAGTGATAATCCAAACAAGGAATTTACCGGAAACCGCCCCTCACATCTGCTTTTAGGAGAACAGCTTGATCCTTTTTCCTTAGGAGTGCTTTTAAGCTTTTATGAACATAAAGTGGCTTTTATGGGCTTTATCTGGAACATCAATTCTTTTGATCAGGAAGGGGTTCAGCTTGGCAAACTGCTTGCAACAAAAATTATCGATTGCATGATCGCGAACAAAACAAATACTCCCTCCGCAAAATTCCCGCAGGCAGAGGCCTTTTTAAATTTATGACAGCTCAAATTTTTCAAATACAAATCCCGAAAAGAAGCTTACAGTGCCACAGTGGAAGCGAAGCTTTTGTAACAGGAATGGAATATTTTTCACTTTTGAAAGAAAATGAGAAAAATGAATACGAAAGGCATGATTATTGCGTCCTTTGTTTTCAACGCGCGCTAGAAAATAATGAAATAAAAAAGGGAGCAAAATACTGGAAATCCAAAGTTCCTATTAAAAAAACTACCCTTGCGCCCCAAAATAAAGATGCTCAAATCTTTGAGTTATTCAAAAATTCGACAACGGAAGCTACAGAGGAATCAAATGGCATAAGCTTTGTTTTAGCGCTTTATCTTGCAAGAAAACGCACGATATTATTAAGAAAAGAGATATTAAAGGATAAAGACACCATTCAAATCTATGAAATTGCAGATACAGAGGAGATGGTTGCTATAAAAAAAATGAATCTTCTCACAAGTCAAATAGAAGAAATTCAAGGTAAAATCGCAAGTAAATTAAATGACGCCGGATGATTTTTTACTCTATATAGCCTCAGAAAAAGGCCTTTCTCAAAATACGATAGAATCCTACGAAAGGGATATCTTATCCCTTCTTCAATTCATCAAAAATAAATCTGTCCACACCTTTGAAGAAATAGAAGAACAACATCTAATAGATTTTCTATCCTATTTAAAATCAAAGTCTTATGCGACATCTACCATTGCCCGCACTTTTGTTGCCTGCAAGGTTTTTTTTAGATTTTTAAAAAAAGAAGGGATTGTCTCTAAAGATGTCACGTTTTATTTAAATACCCCGAAGTTATGGCAGCTTATACCTGAAGTATTATCGATAGAGGAAGTGGAGCTGTTATTAAAAGAATGCGATCCTGAAAATGAAGAAGGGGCCCTTGATTTGGCCATTTTGGAGCTTCTTTATGCAAGCGGTCTTAGGGTTTCTGAGGTTTGTTCCTTAAAAATCTCCGATGTCGATGACTTCTTTGTCAAAGTAATGGGAAAGGGGAGAAAAGAGAGGGTTGTGCCTCTTGGAAAAAAAGCAATAGAGGCAATTGACCACTATCTTATTCATTTTAGGGACAGCCATCAAGAAACGCGGCATGAGATGTTGTTTTTGAATAAAAGGGGCAAACCAATAAACCGTGTCACCATTTGGAAAATGATAAAAAAATATGCAAAAATGGCAGGGATTGTCAAAAATATCTCGCCACATACTCTAAGGCACTCTTTTGCAACGCATCTTTTGGATAATGGAGCGGATTTGCGTATCATTCAGGAATGTTTGGGACATGCGAGCATTGGAACTACGGACAGATACACCCATATCAGCAAAAAAAAGCTGCAGCAATCCTTCGATTCCTTCCATCCCAGAAAATAAAAAGATTCTGGATTCTATTCTGAGTTAAGGGTGGATTCGCCGGAGGAGTCCTCAGACGTTCTTTGATTCCCAGGATACTTGTAGGGTAATCCCTCACTTGTCGTAGAAGAATCATCAATATCTAAAAACAGGATATTCGACTTGTGAGGCGGTAATTTTTTAACTTCTTTCTCTTTTGAAAATAAATTTGTAAGAGCAGATAAACTTTCGTTTACTACATACGTAATCAACGACTGATTATGTGCTATTAAATTAGAATTAAGTGTGGAAAGGGGAACTTCCGGAATTTTTTCTGATGAGGCTTCATTTTGATTTTGAGGTATTGTCATAATGGATGGAAGGAGTGAGCGGTCATAAATGACCACTCACTAGCTTTAAAAATAATTATTAATTATTTTTTAGTAGCTTTTTTTGTAGCAGTTTTAGTTTTTTTTGTTGTTGTTTTTTTTGCAACCATGATGATCTCCTTTTAATTTTTGTTGTAGGCAATCTTTTTTGCCCTATAACTTGACCATATGAATTTAAAATATTTAAGTAAAATAATTATTTAATTATTTTACATTTTTTTTACTTTTTTTGTATCGGACAGCTACTTTTTCCAAGTATCCAATACAAAACACACCAACTAGCTAAAGCTTCATAAAGGGTAAAAGCCCCAAAAAGTCCTAAAATAATGCTGTTTTGCCAAAAAGCTAACAAGAAAAAAACTAAACTTAAGATAAATCTTAAAATTCGATCTGACATACCGATATTTTTTTGCATAAATAACCCCTTTTTTATATAAAGAATATTTTAACAATATAAAGGGAAAAAGGTTAAAGTGTCGAATCAAAAAAAAAATTTTTTGCTAACAGCTGGCAGGGCTCCATCTACTCTTGATTTGTCCCGGCAGTTAAATTCTGCCGGCCATAACGTTTTTATTGCAGATACGATAAGGTGGCATGTTTGCCGCGCATCGAATGCAGTAAAAGCAAATTTTATTGTTCCAAGTCCACGATTTGAAACAGAAAAATTTATCGAATCGCTGATTTCAATCATTAAATCAGAAAAAATTGATTATCTGATTCCAACTTTTGAAGAAGTGATTTATATTGCATCTCATCTTGATAAGTTTCCAAAAAGTTGCAAAGTTTTTAGCGCATCTTTTGATACACTGCTAAAACTCCATAATAAATGGTTTTTTTATCAAGAGCAGCTCAAACATTCGATTCCAACGCCGGAAACTTACTTAATCAAGTCAAAAGAGGATTTTAAGCAGTTAAATCCAAAGCATTCTTATGCATTAAAAGCGTGCTATTCAAGATCTGCCCAAAGCATCTATAAAATAGGTCCTGATAACGAAATTCCGGAGATTGAAATTGAAGCCCATAACCCATGGATTGCTCAAAAGTGGCTTGATGGAAAACGTTTTTGCACTTATAGTATCTGCGAAAATGGAAAAGTGCTTGCCAATGCTACATATCCTGTTCAAATTGCTATACAAGGACATTTTTGTTTAAATTTTGAAGCTGTAGATCATCCGGGGATACTCAACTGGATCAAACATTTTATGTCGCTTGAAAAATTTACGGGCCAGGTCGGTTTTGATTTTTTTGAGATGGATGACGGAACGATTTATGCGATCGAATGCAATCCAAGAGCTACTCACGGTTTAATTTTGTTTAAGAATTCAGACAGGCTGGATAGAGCCTTTACAGGCAATGTTGACGAAGTCATCACACCCCTTGCCGGCAACACGAAACAAATTGCTGCCGGAATGAGTTTTTATGGTTGGAAAAGCGCTTATAAAGAAAACAAAATGAAAGAGTTTTTTAAGATTTTATTCGGGACGCCAGATGTTGTATTTAATTCCTCTGATATAAAACCCTTTTTGTATACGCCATTAATATATTCGAACTACATTTATGAAGGGTTAAAATCCAAACTCAACTTACCTGCGTCATTTACTCACGATTTTAATTGGGAAGAAACCCCGAAATAAAAATAAAAAAAGGCAACTTATGTCATCAAATATTGAAGATCGCTTCAAAACAAAGAAGACATTAGGCAATAGGAAGGGAGTCTATTATTACTCTCTTACTGAATTGGCAAGTCAAGGTTTTGATAAAATCCCCAGGATGCCAGTTTCGATCCGCATTATGCTAGAATCGCTTTTAAGAAATTGCGATGGGCTTCGCGTTAAAGAAGAAGACGTTGCAAGGCTTGGCAATTGGAATCCTAAAGCATTATCTGATTTGGAAGTGCCTTTTGTTGTTTCGCGAGTGATTTTGCAGGATTTTACAGGAGTGCCCTTGCTTGTCGATTTAGCTGCGATGCGAGATGCTGTAAAAAAACAAGGTTTTGATTCTAGTCTTATCGAGCCAAAAGTTGCAGTTGATCTCGTGATCGACCATTCGGTGCAAGTGGATATGTCAGGGACCAAGGATGCTTTTGCTTTTAATTTGAAGGTAGAGTTTGAACGAAATAGCGAGCGGTACTCCTTTTTAAAATGGGGGCAGCATGCTTTTAAAAAATTCAAAGTCATTCCCCCAGGAATTGGCATTGTGCATCAAGTCAATTTAGAGCATCTTGCAACTGTTGTATCGATAAGTAAAAATGAGAATGAAACAATTATTTATCCAGATACTCTTGTTGGGACAGATTCTCATACAACAATGATAAATGGTCTTGGCGTTGTCGGCTGGGGAGTTGGGGGCATCGAGGCAGAATCTGCCATGCTGGATCAGCCTGTATCGTTGCAAACACCAGAAGTCGTTGGCGTTCATCTATTTGGAAAATTAAAAGAAGGGGTGACTGCTACTGATTTAACACTTCGCATTACAGAGCTTTTAAGGAAAGAAAAAGTTGTCGGCAAGTTTGTTGAATTTTTTGGGGAAGGAGCTAGCAGTCTGACTGTCGCAGATCGCGCAACAATTGGGAATATGGCACCAGAATATGGTGCCACAATAGGTTTTTTTCCGGTCGATGAGCAAACACTACTTTATTTAAAAATGACAGGCAGGACAGATGATCAAATCGCTTTGATCAAAGAATATTTTGTTGCGCAAGATTTGTTCGGAATAAAAAAGGCAGGCGAGCTTGATTTTTCAACAGTTATCGACCTTGATCTAAATTCCATCAAACCTTCTGTTTCCGGCCCCAAAAGGCCGCAGGACCGTATCGACTTAAACGACACCAAAAAATGTTTTCTAGACTTGCTTTCAAAAGATGTGGGGATGGGAGGCTATGGGCTTTTAGAAGATCAGCTCCACAAAAAAATATGCGTCGGAAACGGATCGCACTATCCCCTTATTCCAAGCATACACAGCGGCGGTACAGATAGGATTGGAAGCGGCCTGCCAAGATATGAAGAGGAAATGGTGACCAATAGACCAATGACTGATTCACTATCAGAAGCTGCCATGAATCATAATGAACGCGGAATTATTCATGAAAAAGAAGTCAGCCATGAGGCGTGTGATGCAGTATTTTCTCATGGGTCGGTAGTGATTGCAGCTATTACAAGTTGTACGAATACAAGCAATCCAAGCGTGATGATAGGAGCTGGTCTGCTTGCAAAAAAAGCAGTTGAGAAGGGTTTAAAAGTTAATAAAATGATCAAGACAAGCTTGGCGCCAGGATCTCGCGTTGTTACGGATTATTTAAATAGGGCAGGGCTTCAAAACTATTTGAACGAGCTTGGATTTGATCTTGTCGGTTATGGCTGCACAACCTGTATCGGTAATAGCGGCCCACTCGATGAAATTGTTGAGAGCGCAATTAAAGAAAATGATCTTGTGGCAGCTAGTGTTTTAAGTGGAAACCGGAATTTTGAAGCGCGCATTCATAGCGCTGTAAAAGCTAATTTTTTGATGTCACCCCCCTTGGTTGTAGCTTTTGCAATTGCAGGACGGGTAGATATTGATATGGAAAAAGAACCTTTAGGCTATAGCACCAAAGGTGATCCTGTATTTTTAAAAGATATCTGGCCAAAAGATGAGGAAATAGCAGAAACGATAGCCTCAAGTTTAACTCCGGAATTCTTTAAGAAAAGGTATGAGAGCTTTGCCCATGAAAATCCTTTTTGGGAAAAAATTGATACCTCGACCGGTAAAGACTATCAATGGGATAAAAATAGCACCTATATCCAAAAACCTCCCTACTTTGAAGATTTCAGTATGAAAACTCCTTCTTTAAAAAATTTGGAAGGGATGCGACCCCTTGCTTTTTTTGGAGATTCCGTAACAACAGACCATATCTCTCCGGCAGGGGCTTTTGGTCCCGGAACTCCTGCTGGACAATACTTAATTTCCCTTGGAGTGCATGAAAAAGACTTTAATAGTTATGGCAGCCGTCGCGGCAATCATCAAGTGATGATGAGAGGAACATTTGCAAATGTACGGATCCGCAATCAAATTGCAGAGGGTAGAGAAGGTGGATATACAAAATTAATGCCAGATAATGAGCTTATGACCATATTTGATGCTTGCGAAATCTACGAGACAAGAAAAGTGCCTTTGATTGTTTTTGCGGGAAAAGATTATGGAATGGGAAGCTCGAGGGATTGGGCGGCAAAGGGACCTTTACTTCTTGGTGTAAGGGTGGTTGTCGCATCAAGTTTTGAGCGTATCCACAGAAGTAATTTGATAGGAATGGGAATTTTACCGCTAGAATTTTTAAAAGAAGAAACCCTGGAATCTCTACAGCTTTCTCCAGGCGAAATTTATTCGATAAAAGGCTTGGAGAACTTAAAACCGCATCAGGAAATGCTTCTCGAGATTAAAAAAGGCGATAGCTTGCGAGAAGTGAAGCTGATGCACAGGCTGGACACTGCAATCGAGGTAGATTATTATAAAGCAGGCGGCATTTTGCAGTATATGCTAAGACAGACTCTTGGAAAACTGTAAAAAGTGCGATAGTTTTTTTGTTGATTAAAAAAAATGCTTTTCATAAAGTGTTTTTTTTATCAATCAATAAGGTTTTACTATGCGCCATTTTCTTATTTTGTTGGTTTCTTTCGTATTCACCCTATCAGATACAGTTGCGGCAGAAAAAAAGACGGTCTGCCTCAACATGATCGTCAAGGATGAAAGCCCTGTCATCGAAAGATGTCTTGCCTCTGTTAAGCCAATTATTGACACTTGGGTAATTGTCGATACCGGATCTACGGATGGCACACAAGAAATTGTCAAAAATTTTATGAAGGATATGCCAGGAGAGTTACATGAGCGTCCATGGATAAATTTTGGGCATAACCGCAATGAAGCACTTCAACTTGCCAAGGGGAAAGCCGACTATGTCCTGATCATAGATGCAGACGAGATATTAACGTTCAAGCAAGAATTCCAAATGCCTGACTTAAATCTTGATTTTTACTACATCATGACAGAATATTCCGGAACAAATTATGCAAGAAACCAACTCATAAAAAACTCACTCGACTGGAAGTGGGTTGGAGCTTTACATGAAGTCTTGTGCTGCGATCAAGCTGCAACTGTAGAAACTATCCCTAACGTTTCAAATTTTGTAAGATGCGACGGAAATCGCTCAACAGACCCTCTAAAATTTCACAAGGATGCAAAAATTTTAGAGCAAGCGATGCTTGAAAATCCAAATAACGCAAGAGACAGATTTTACCTTGCACAAAGTTACCGCGATGCAGGCATGAATGAGCTTGCTTTGTTAAATTATAATAAACGCATTGCGATGGAAGGGTGGGATCAGGAAGTTTTTTGGGCAAAACTACAGGCTGCGCTTTTACAAGACACTTTGGCAAGAGATCCTGAAACAGTAAGAAAAGGCTATATGGACGCTCATCTGTTTAGACCGGCACGTGCTGAACCTCTTTATAGATTGGCATTGTATAACCGTCGTCAAAATGATTATCAGGCAAGCTATGATGCGGCACTTAAAGGCTTGCATTTGAGGTCATCAAATGATGTACTGTTTGTTGAGAAATGGATTTATGATTACGGTCTTCTTTTAGAATACTCTATAGCTGCTTACTGGATTGACAAACAACATGAAGCGCTTTTAGCATCATACCTTCTTCTTGCAGACGCAACTCTTCCAAAGCATGTGAGAGAGTGCGTTGAAAGAAATCTCTATTGGATCAATCTCAAAATTAACGAGAACATAGAAAAGGAAAAGCTTTTAACAGCTATTAAGTAATTTTAAGGGCTTTTATAAGTCTCATCTTAGAAGCGTTTTACATAGATAGCCGGTGGTTGTCCATATGCATTAAGCTAAGATTTGTAGCGTAGGCTTTAGCCTGCGTTTGTTTGCAA
>JBEPVN010000064.1:0-13442 GCA_041691015.1 Parachlamydiaceae bacterium
ATTTTGCCTCGCCAGAGTATTGTGGGTTAAAAAAAACCTGTCATACTGTCAAGCTTAAGACCCCGTAACACACTTATTTGATGTTGGAAGCAGGTGCCGGTATCTCGCCCTTCAATATTTTTACAGCATCCTCAAAGGTTTCGGACTCACGAGACTTATAAGTATACTTATTCTCAGGATTATTCGTTGAAAATTTTATATTACCATCAGCAGCTGTTACTACAGACAAATCAGGATGAACATAACCTCTTCCATCAGGTTCAATAATAAAAATAATAATATCGACATGTTTCGTATCGAACGGGTAAACTTCTAAGTACGGCCGGATTTCTTCATTTTGATTTATTTCTGTTAAAAAATCTTCCACACAATCAACAGCTATTTTCCTTGCTTCATTTTTTTTTATTGGACCATTAACTTGAAAGCTAAAACCGATCAACCTCACACACCCCATCATACCTTCAGTAATACCAACAAGCTTCATATCGTATCTTTTTGCTAAACGCTGCGATGCACTTTTTATCAAATGATCTACAGCCTTATCATAAGGTTGCGCTTTATATGGCTCGTTTGTAGGGGTTTTTAAAGATATAATACAAAAAAGTGCTAAAATTAGTATTAATAATATTTTCATTTTTATTTCTTATCTTTTTCTTGAAATTTATCTATTTGTTCCTGCGAAGAGCTATAGTGGCCCTAGCTTGACAGTATGACAGTTTTTTTTTATTTTGCCTCGCCAGAGTATTGTGGGTTAAAAAAAACCTGTCATACTGTCAAGCTAGGGCCCCGTAACGCACTTATTTGATGTTGGAAGCAGGTACAGGAATCTCACCCTTCAATATTTTTACAGCATCCTCAAACGTTTCTTCTTCTTCACATTTAAACTTATATTTTTTTTCAGAATCATTTGTATTATAATATATTTTTCTATGACTGGCCGTTACAACACTCAAATTTGGATGGCAATCAACTTCATCAATAGGATCAATAAATAAAAATATTTCCACATGATTAGTATCGAATGGAAAGACCTCCAAATATGGGCGTATTTTTTCCTCTTGATTAATGTCAGCTAAAAGGTCCTGGACACAATCAACCACCATTGTCCTGGCTTCATTTTTTTTCATTTGTCTAAATATTTGAAAGCTAAAACCAATCAATTTTACGCTGCCCATCATGCCTTCAGTGATTCCTACCAATCTCATGTTATGTTTTTTTTCTAACCGTTTTGAAGATCTTGTTATCAAATCATCAACGATTTGATCGTATGGCATTTTTTTATAGGGATTTGAAGAAAATGTATAATAAGGTGCTATGCAAATGAGCGCTAAAATTAATACTAATAATATTTTCATTTTTATCCTCCGTATTTTTTAATAAAGTTACTAATATATGGTTGCATTACTTTCTCATAAGTAGGGCTTTGAAAGTCGTGATCAAACACAGGTGCGTCAGCATGGGGTTTTAACCTAATAGTTGTATCCCGGCAAGCTCTCTTCCCTTTTCTATCAATCAAGGGAACAAAATCTCTTTCGCTTGTATAATGCACCACAGATCCACAGAGTTCTCTATTAACATATGCTGCTGGCGCTATAGCTAATACATGAATGCGGGCTCTTAGTTCCGGAGGAAAGCTCATCAATGCATTCCTTACATGTATCACCCCTTGACTATGACAAATTTGCAATATACGCGCATCAGATGAACTTGATAATGCCTTATTCCAGATTTTATGGAGCTTACGAACAGGTTTTGTAGCAACATATCCTAAAAGATTTCTTATTGATTCTTTTAAATCCTCAGGGGTGCTGTAGGTTTTATTATAACAAAATACCATCTCAACGCCGCCTGCCGCTTGAGAAATTACTTCTGCATGGGCCATACCTTCCAAGTATTCTGTACGCATGCCATTAATAAAACAATTATGTACATTCGGAATACGAATTTTATTATAAGTTAAATATGTAATTCTCGATTTTTCATTTGAATTCTTTTCATATTCCTTATCATGAGTAATTTGAGGTTCAGATTCAGTATTAAAAAATCTAGTTGCACTATTTATTACCCTTTCTGCGTTTGATACCATTTCTTCTGCTACATCTATGCATCTTTGAAAAACCATAGTTTGAGTTTTATGAATCACCCTTCTGGCCCCTTCCGCAAATCTCTCCCTAAATCCTACAGCTTCAAGACCATAAAGATCGATATTGGAGAGCGGATTGTTCATCACATAAGCATACAAATTAGGTCCGCCCTCAAAACCAATCGGATCTGGACTTATCCAAACTCGTGCCAAACTATCATAATACCTTCTGCCAAAATTTGCAAACCCTGATTCGGTATCGATTCGTTTACTTGAAAAGCGCCAAGGATTTAAAGCGTAGCTTCGCTCAATTTCAATTCCGTCGCCATCAAAGATTTTTTCCTCGCCAAATGCAGAATATTTGTAATCTTCGAACACTTGCGATGTTTTTGCATCGATCAGGGAAATGATATTGCCATTATGGTCATGTCTTGGATAAAAAAGCTTCTCCTGCATTTCAATTAAGACAGTAGCTCCAATCTCAGCCCCTTTACCAGTTCCAAGAGTTCTAAACTCTTTTAATTCTCCCACACTATCGTATGAGCCGACTTCGTTTTGACCAAAATAGAGGTAATTGCTGATTTCAACAACTTTTTCACCCTGTTTATGCGTTTTTGATAAACGCCTGTTAAAGCTGTCATAACTATAAAGATATTCCCCTTCATCAAATTTTAGACTGGTTAAGCGATCGAGCGTGTCGTATTGGTATTGTTTTTTACCGTCTGCAATCCTGTTACCATTGCCATCGTATGAATAGATGTTCGTCTTAGTTTTAAGGAGCTGATTTAAGCTGTTAATTTCATGTTGAGTTTCATCTTGTTGGACGCAATTATTAGCTGAGTCATGCACATAGGTATGTTTGAAAGAACCATCCTCTGATTTTAACTGATTTAAATCGTCGTAGGTAAACTTGACTTCCGTGCCATTTTTATTTATCTTTATGATGTTATGCAGCGCATCATATTCGATTTCTTCTGAAAAGTTTTTTGATTTTTGAGATGCCAATTGCCCAGATAAATGGTATTGGTATGTTGTGAACTCATCCTTCGAGGAATTTTTTTCTTCCAAAAGATGTCCTGCAAGATCATATTTTACATAATCATGCGAAAAGATAGATGTCCCATTATTAAGCTTTCGTTCCACACTTCTTAAATAAAGCGGATCATAGCGATAACAAACAGATGATTCATCTTGTAATTTGACAATTAATGGCCTGCTAACTCTGTCATAAGTATAATCTACAGTAATACCTGTTCCTAAAACTTCCCGAACCATTCTGTCTGAAGAATCGTAAGTGCGATACGTCGTTTGATTATTGACATGATCTATGGATTTCTCCAAATTCCCATTCAAATCATACTCATAGCTATAAGAAAAAGATTGATTTAATGCTTTAATGGTTTTTAGCCGCTGAAATTCATCGTATGATTCCAAAATCTGCTGACCATCTGGCTTGATCGTTGCAATTTTTTCATCAAATGCATTGTATTTGAATTCTGTGAATTTCTGCTCTGTTGTTCCTGCAGCCTCAACCAAAGCAATAAGGCAATTAGATGTATTGTAAACAAACTTAGTGAGTACTTTTCGAATAGTTTTTTCTAAAGCAATTGCGGTTTCAAGCGTGAAAACAACATTTCCAGTAGCATCATACCCAATTTCTTTTTTGAAAATTTCAGCACTTGAAGTGTTTTTTTTGAGGATTGTTTCTGGTTTTCCATAAATATTCATCTCGGTAATAGTCTGAATACCGAGCGCATTTTCTTCCGTGACTTTTAGTATGCGCTGTCCGTGCTTGTTATAAGCATTTCTGTCATAGATAAAATGTGTTGTATTGCCTTCTGGATCAATGATCTTGACAGGGTCATTGCAGGCATTAAAAACTGTTTTTGTAATGGAAATCCTGCCGTCCTGATTTAAAATCACTTCGGATTTGTTGCCAAAACAATCGTAGGTAAATTTTGCTTGAGATAACAAGTTTCCGAGATTATCTTCAAGGCGCTCTTCGACGACACGATTTAAAACATCAAAAGTATTTGTTTTAACACGGAAGTTTAGCTCATCCGTCCACTCCTTGGTTTTGTGGAGCCTTTGGAGTTCGTCATAGGCATATTCAGTGCGCGCATCATTTTTTGTGACTGATACGAGCTGCCCTGCATAATTATAAGAATAATGCGTGGTGGTACCTTTTGCGTCAGTATCTGTAATTTTATGAAAACTATTGTATGTGCTACTTGTCGAATTTAAAAAAATTCCTGAACTCGAATAGCATTCCTTCTTTAAAAGCCTTCCAAAAGCATCATGCTCATAAAATGTCACAAGCCCATTTTTAGCGACGGATTTTTTAATCGTTCCTTCATCATTGTACTCAAAGCTTTCTACAACTCCATTTGAGGCAATTGTTACAGGCTGTCCTCTTGCACTATATGTTGTTTTAACAACATTGCCACGTGGGTCGGTTAATTTTACCACATTTCCCAAAGTGTCATATTTTTTTGTAACCATTGGGGTAATTACATGTCCCATCGGATCGATGTATGTTGGAAAACATGTTTTCGACAATCTGCCAAAATCGTCATATTCATGGACGGTTTTTAGACCAAACTCATCAATTTCTGCTATAAGTAAACCCAAAACATCATATTCATAAGAAGTGCAAAGAGTAGTTCCATCATCATACTGCTTTGTTTCTTTAATCAACCTTCCTGCAAAATCGTACAAATAACTCAAACTCAAATTTTGATGAGGAATGCGCATTGTTTCAAGCTCATCATTTTGGTTGTAAGTCATGTATTTTTTTTCGCCGTAGGAGTTTTGCTCCAAAATAACCTTATTATGTGCGTTATATTCAAAATATTCGATAAATCTTAAATTCACATTTGCATCATAAGTCTCCTGAGATATGAGATCTCCTTGAAACGAATAAAAATTCTTTACTCGTTTTGATAAATGATAACATCCTGTAGTTAGATCTACGTAGTATTCATCTACAAGAATCGGAAGGCCAATCGGAATTTCTGTTTGGTTCAACGTTTTGGTGATTTTTCTCATCGTCACGTGAGTCAAATCATTTTTATCTTCAGTTATTCCGTCATCTACAATTAACGAAATAAGTAATCCATTTTGGTCATATTCATAAAATTCGCGGATTTTAAGATTTCCATGCTCGAACGTAAGCTTTTTATCCATCAAGGATCGTGCTGGCTCATACCCATAGCGTATGGTTTTCCCCTCCGGAAAGATTTCTTCTAAAAGAAGGTCTCTGCCATCATCTGAATGCTTATAACAAATGGAATAAGAATTGACGCATTCTGGAACTAAAACTTTCCTGCGTTCGCTAAAACTTAATTTTATGGGACCGCCTTGAAGCGCTCCATAAAAGCAATTTTGCGTTAAATTTCCTCTTGCATCATAACTAAAACTTCTTGCGGCAATGATATTATTTTTTTCGTCCTGAATGTATTGATAAAGTAAATCTCCATCCTTACTCCAAATGAAGCGGTCTTTTGAATAAAGATTAGTCCCTTGATATTTACAGATTGAATCAATGCGCAAATCACTTAAATAATTATAAACCGTTAATTGTCCTTTTGCATTGTAAACATGTGTAGCCCCATTGATCAAATTGCCAAACCTATCATTATTGTAAAGATAATCAAATGCATGCGTTACAATGGGTGTTGCATCGCGGCCAACTGGTGCAAGCAGTCTCTTAACTCTTCCACTAGATTTTGAAGAATAATCGTTGTACTCGATTGCTAAAAATCGATTATTTGGCATTAACTTTTTTGTCATGCGCGCTTGATCATCGTACTGATAGGCCTCATAAGGGGCGTTTGGCCGTACAACGTGCTCAATGCGGTAATTGTTCCAAAATTTCTTCAAGCCATAAATGATTTTTCTTCCATCGCTTGCCTCAATTTCAAAAATTGGGTTAGCTTGAAGTGCGGCAGTTGTTTTATTTTCAAATTTAATCCAGGAAAACCATGTTCTTTTTGATGCGTCCATGGCTCTAACATCTGTTATATTTCGATTACGGTAATTATACGTAAATATGTTTCCATTCGATCTTTTTTCTTCAATCAACTTGTAAGTTTCGCCTGTATCACTATTCAACGAGTAATCTTTTGCAAAACAGAATTCATGCTCTGCTTTTACATACAATTCCTTCAGCTCAAAATTACTTTGGATTCTGACATTTTTAAGATGATTGCGTGCAGAAATTATGCCTGTACCTATATTCGTGTAGCCTTTACCTAATTCTTCAACATATCTATATCTTAAATTGCTTTTCCCATTTTTTTCGGCAACCCAAGATCCTGAGAATTTAGCTGTTCGTCCGCTTTTATTTGCGTAAGTTGCGTACAGGTTCTCGTTTTCTTCTCCATACGTGATATGAATTTTACTCTCTTGGTTATGTCTCCAGCCGAAAAATCCTTCTTCATTGTTGCTTGCGCTAGAATACAATCGTTCGATGGTAAGTGCTTCTGGACCTTTCAAAATAAGATCACATGAGGACTCTAAAAAATCCCCTGAAATAGCACTGACACAGTTATTTATAATGGATGGGGACCCGCCATCAGTGTTTGAAAGCGGAAGAGCATTTTCAGAGTATGCTAGTAATGGAAAATATAGAAATAATAAATAATTAATGAATCGATACATACGTTTTAATGCTACCTTATAATCAAAAAACGTATATAGATAACAAGCTGGATTATTTTTTGCAAGAAGTATCGCTAAATTGTTACTGATCTCCCTACTCGTTATCCTCATCGTCTTCCTTTACATGAAAACGATGGTAAAGACGATGTATGACCGGCGCAAAAAGCATAGCCATCAAAAATAAAAAGAAAATGCCGCTAAAAAGAGCGTAGCTGCCGGCAAATAGCTTCCCAGCGTCTGTTTTTAACTCTTGTATTGGTCCCATTCCAGACAAGATCATCGCAGCATTTACGTAAGAATCAATCCACGGCATTTCTTCATAGTAATGATATCCCCACATTCCAAAACCAAGACATACCGTAATTAAAATGCACCCGACACCTAAATTAAGAAAAAGCCTTCCAATAAATATAGATAATGACGCAATTTTATCTTGTTTAGTTTCAAACATAAATCGACGCTCCTTTTTTTTATTTCTCTTTATAACCGAAAAAATAAATAAAAAAAACTTGAAAAATTTATTATTTAAACCAATACTGGAAATTTTCAACCAAAATAAAAAAGGGGAAGCCAATGCACCTTAAAGTAGAAATTTGTTTGAAATTCTTTGCTGTTTTAACCCTCCTGCTAAACTTTAACCCAAGCTATGCAGATGCATTGAATAAACAAGGACTTCCCCTCTATTATTGGAGACAGCCCAATATGGTGAATTTTGGCGATGTTCTTTCCTTGAAATTAGTCGAACGCATTGTAGGACAAGAGGTTGAAGTCTATAAGAAAAAAAAATTCACCTACGAGAAAAAATTATTAGCGATTGGTTCTGTCCTTATTTGTGCAAGTCAAAATGACGTGGTCTGGGGTACTGGCACAAATGGCAAGAGGATCCAAAAAAACGATTTTGATTTTACAAAGCTTGATATTCGCGCAGTAAGAGGTCCTTTGACAAGAAAGCTATTGATAGAAACTTTGGGTATGGAGTGCCCTGAAATATATGGAGATCCGGCTCTTCTGATACCCTACTTCTTTCCGGAACTTAAAAAGAAAAAATATCCTGAATACGATTTTATTGTGATCCCCCATTATACGGAACAATCTCTTTTTCCAAAAAATAACAAAGTAGAAATCGTCTATCCGACAGAAGATGTCTTTGCAGTAATCAAAAAAATCCTAAACAGCCGTTTTGTCATCTCAAGCTCTCTTCATGGCATAATTGTAGCAGAGGCTTTTGGCATCCCTGCAAGATATTTACGAGTTACAGAAAATGAACCTTTATTAAAATATCAAGATTATTATCTTTCGACAAACAGGCCTGATTTTCAAATCGCAAGATCTGTTGAAGAAGCTCTTTTGATGGGAGGTGAAAAGCCATACAAATGTGATCTTGAAACTCTTTACAAAGCATTTCCTTTTGAGTTTTGGCCGGACGCGATCATTAAAGAAATTAAATTTAAAAAAAACGCGAGAAAATAATATGAATAAATTCTCCTTTTTTGGCTTATGCTTATTTCTTTTCACACAATCTTTTGTCTTTGCTTTAATAGATTTGGAAGAACATTTAAGTCCTTTTGTTTTGGAAACCAAACAAATCAAAATCAGCGAGTATACGGATGCTTTCAATCCCTCCATTGTCCACTTCAAAAAATCGATTTTACTTATTTTCAGAATAAGAGACCCCCTCTTAAAAACAACCAATCAAATGGGCCTTGTTTTCTTGGACAAAGATTTAAACCAGATCTCAAAACCCTATCTTTTGAAAATGAATAATTCCTTTGGAACTCCTTCCATGGCACAAGATCCAAGGCTCATTGCAAAAGGAAATGATATTTATATCTTATATAATGATTCCTTAAAAACTGCCTTTAAATGTATATGGAGAATGGTTGTCGGTAAATTGGAATTTGACGGTACAAATTTCTTTTTGAATGAATCAGACATGATGACCGTGTTTGATCAGGAATCCCAAAACCTTCCGGAAAAAAATTGGACTCCTTTTATCCATGATAATGATCTCTGCCTAACCTATAGCTTAAATCCATTTACAATCCTAAAACCTATTTTCGGTGAACATCGATGCGAAACCGTATCCTCCACGATGCAAAAAAATCACTGGAAATATGGTGAAATTAGAGGAGGGACACAAAGCTATCTTATCGATGAGGAATATTTGGGATTTTTCCACTCATCCATGCTCATGGCGACAGTGCAATCGAATGGAAAACAAATCACGCATTACTTTATGGGAGCCTATACATTCAGTAAAAATCCCCCCTTTTATATTACGGCCTTAAGCCAAACACCCATCATTGGGAAAAATTTTTATAATGGCGAAATCCATAAAACATGGAAACCACTTCGTGTAGTATTTCCAAGCGGTTATATATTTGATGATGAACATGTTTTTGTTGCATACGGCCGTCAAGACCATGAAATTTGGATTGCCAAAATGAACTTAAAAAATCTATTACAAAGTTTGCATAGGAGTAACTGTCAATGAAAATGCAATTTTTATTAGGATTCATCCTTTCCTTTAGTTCCATATGCGCACATGCGGATTTGGAAGAAAATATCTCGCCTTTTGCCTTAAAAACAAAACAAATTATTGTTCCTGGATACCCCCACGCCTTTAATCCGTCCGTAATCAAATGGGAAGATCATTATTTAATGAGCTTTAGGGTCATCCCTCCCCTTTCTGCATTTAGTCTTGTTCACTCCGCTTCTGAATCGCAAATAGGGATTGTAAGACTGGACAGCAATTTTGAACCTGTTGGAGTGCCTCAAATTTTGGATTTGGATCACAACAAAAATAGTCCGACACGTGCAGAAGATGCACGACTTATTTGCAGCTGTAACAAAATTTACCTCGTCTATAGCGACAATGAAGAGCTTATTGTGACAGAAGGCGGCTTTAGAATGTATGTCGCAGAACTAAAAGAGATCGATGGAATTTATTTTACTTTTAAAAAGACAGTGATCTTACACTTTGAGGGTGAAAATAGAAATCGGCGTGAAAAAAATTGGACCCCTTTTGATTACTGCGGCAATTTGTTATTGAGTTATGGAATAAATCCCCATCGCATTTTGTTGCCAAATTTTTCCTCCACTTATGCAGATACTTTGTTTTCGACAAAACAAGAGATCAAATGGGATTATGGAGAACTTCGTGGAGGTACTCCTGCGCTACTTGACGATGATGAATATTTGAGTTTTTTTCATAGCTCCAAACTGATGCCCTCCAAGCACTCTAACGGAAAACCTGTCCTTCATTATTTTATGGGGGCTTATACCTTTAACAAAGAACCGCCCTTTGAAGTGACTAAAATAAGTGAAACACCCATTATCGCAACAGGCTTTTATGAGGGAATAAATTATGAACCGTATTGGAAGCCTGTACGCGTAGTCTTTCCTTGCGGTTTTGTTATAGATGAACATTATGTCTATGTGGCATACGGAAGACAGGATCATGAGATCTGGATCATTAAGCTCGATAAACAAGGTCTAAAAAATAGCTTAAGGTCATTATAATAGCTTTATAAAATATTCTTGCGGCTCATCGTTTTCTATCAAAACTTCCGTCTTTCCATGGATCTTGATCGTCAATTTTACAATCTTGATTTCCGGAGTTTTTGTGGGTGAAAATAAGATGTCATCGTGCGATGCATTTTTTTTGTCGATAAAACGACTTAAGTTCACAGACCCATGCAAATGATCATTCCTGCCGATCCCTAAATGAAAAGAACCAAAAATTTTGCCGTCCTGAATGTAGCTATCAGAAAATGGAAGATTTAAAGTCCCAAATCCAAGCTCGCCAATAATCCCGGAAACTTTTTCGACATCAATTTTCTTCTGAAATTTTGTCACTTCAGCAGCATCGCCGCTTATGAACTTAAGCTTCTTGATGCGGCCTTTGCTAACGTGCGCAACAGCTAGCGTCCCATCTTGCAGCTTCATCGGAAAACTCCCCTCTGCATCATAAGGAACAAAATATACCTTGCCGGCAGGTAAATTGAGGACTTGGCGTTTTTTACGACAGAGGCCGTCGTTTTTTTGTATCGCCTGGTCACCAAGATATAGATGGAGATGTGTTTTGATCTCCCCCATCTCAAAATCGATGTCCGCACTTTCAGCTTCTGTTAAGCCTAAAGCAAACTTCTCTGTGATCTTAGCTACTTCCATGTAGTCCAGGGAAAGGCCGGTATTTAAAATCACCTCATTTACCCCGGGAATTGCAGCGCCTCGAAATCCATACTCTTTTGCATCAAAAGCTAAAGGCGCTGTCGCAGAATACTTGCCGATGCACAAAATGATGTCATATTTGGAATAAATATCTTTTTTGAGATCTAAAATTTGACCATCAAGTCCAAGAACCTCTCCTGGGAGCTCAAGATTATTTCCACCAGTCATTTTATAGGCAAAAAAATCACAAGCTCCAAACTCTAAAGCGCTTTTCTTTGCCCCTAAATAAAAAACTTCATAAGCCTTTTTTTGAGATCCGCAAGCTTCATTTTTTAAAAATTCCAAATTTTTAATCTCTTCGGGATTTTCCAAATCAATCAAAATAGCAAGTTTTTCGCCTTTTTTAGGAGCAAATACCGTCTTTAAAAGCTTGTCTAAGTTGAACTTAAGCTCTTCATTTAAAAGTATTTTTGTCGATTGCATAGATCTCCTGAAAACCTGAACTTTCAAATTTTTTATTGCATGATAACCTATCGCACTTGCCTTACTTTAAAATCAAGTAAATCTTTCCTTGTGTAAAATTTTAAAGAATGCTAACTTATCTAAACTTGGGGCAATAGCTCAGTCGGTTAGAGCAACGGACTCATAACCCGTCGGTCGATGGTTCAAGTCCATCTTGCCCCATCTTTCTCCAATACCCTAGAACAACATTAATCTTGATTGAATACCAATTAAAAGTTTAATATTGCTCTCGCGGTGCAATGGCGGTGCATTGAAAAACAATCTTTACAAGCACCATCCAACCGCTCGAATTAAAAGCAAAATGGCTGCAAAACAAGGAGCCTCTAATCTTGAATTGGCCACCGCTATGGGCCATCGTACATTGGGAATGCTACAACGCTATACCCACCTTGATGTTCAAGTTACCAAAAAATTTAGCAAACATATTTCAGAACAAATCCTTCAAGGAAATTCTTTATGACAAAAAAGCGAACCAACCCTCCACTCAAAAAAATCACAAAACAGCCAGTGATTAAAACAGATCTGATCACTGATTTGCGCAGTATGATCGAAAAAACAAAATCATCTATAGCATCAGCAGTTAATTCCAGTCTTACATTGCTTTATTGGCATATCGGCCATCGAATTCATCAGGAAATTTTAATGGAAAAGCGAGCCGACTATGGTCGAAAAATTGTCGCGACGCTGTCGCGACAATTGACGCTTGATTACGGAAATGGATTTGCTGAAAAAAGCTTACGCCGAATGATTCAATTCGCAGAGGTTTTTCCGAACGAAAAAATTGTCGCGATGCTGTCACGACAATTGAGCTGGAGTCATTTTGTAATTCTTCTTCCTATTCAGGACAATTTTAAGCGTGAATTTTATGCTGAAATGTGTCGGATCGAAAAATGGAATGTAAGAACCCTTCGTAAAAAAATTGACTCAATGCTTTATGAACGTACTGCAATCTCAAAAAAACCGGAATTGGTAGCCCAAGCTGAATTGGAAATGTTGCGTAAAGAAGACCAATTAACTCCCAACCTTATCTTTCGAGATCCCTATATACTGGAATTTTTAAATCTCAACGATCGCTACCTGGAAAAAGATCTTGAAGATGCAATTATGCGGGAGCTCGAACAATTTCTGTTAGAATTAGGATCAGGATTCAGTTTTCTTGCGCGCCAAAAATGCATAACCATCGATGATGAAGACTTCCACATAGACCTTCTCTTCTTTCACAGGGATCTTAAGAGGCTTGTGGCCATTGAATTGAAACTTGGCGATTTCAAAGCTGCACACAAGGGGCAAATGGAACTTTACTTGCGTTGGTTAGATAAACATGAACGACGCCCTGGCGAAGAGTCCCCTATCGGTTTAATCTTATGCGCAGGAAAAAAGAAGGAACAAATTGAATTATTAGAACTTGGAAATTCCGGCATTCATGTTGCTGAATATCTAACAGTCCTACCATCCAAGGAAGTGTTGCAAGAAAAATTACATAAAGCTATCGAGCATGCACGTCAGCGGTTTGAAAAAAATGAGGATTAATTGATTAATAAAAGCTGCCTTGAAATCGAAACAATTATTAAAGATTGGTTTGCAGATATAGAAAAAATCAAAAAAACTTGGGAAGGAATAAGAAGTCTTAATCCCGATTTCGAACAAGTATCGGAAGAAAGTTGGTATGAAAAAGAAGCACGCCTATGGCTTCATGGAGAAACTAACATATGGAAAGCATATAAATTAGAAGAATGGTTGATGATTAGTCCATCACTATCTAAAACCGCTGAAAGTCTTGCTTTAGATCACTATTTAAAATGGGAAGAATATATTCGTGAAGAAGGAGATTATACTGACTTCTCTTCAAATGATATTGTAGCACCTAATAACACTCATATACTTATTGAATTCATTCTAGAAATTGCTAAAAGAATTGAAAAAAATGGATGGGGCTGCAAAAAACAATGATTAGGGTCAGGCCTGCAATGATTAGGGTCAGGCCTGCAATGATTAGGGTCAG
>JBEPVN010000065.1:0-13090 GCA_041691015.1 Parachlamydiaceae bacterium
CTAGGAAAAATAATGTAAAATGATTATTTAAATAATAACTTCAATAAAAAGCACAAAAAAAATCGGAGAAAAAATGTTTAAATTTTTGAAAAAGAGTTGTTTTAGCGCGTTATTCGCGTTTTTATCCTTAAGTACAATGAACTCTTCTTTAGCTGCCTTTGATTGCTGCGAGCAAACTGAATGCAACAAATTTTATGTTGGGGCATTCGGTGGGGGATTATTCTCAAACACTACAAGACTATCTCAGATGGGAACTGCATTTTTCGAAGAGGCTGTCGGCGGACCATTAGCTGTAAATGCGAGAGGAAATACCAAAAAGCACCAAACAGGATTTGGCGGCGCTCATATTGGATATGAATGGTCAAATTCTGCTTTTGGTTTTGGATGCTCGGATTGGACTTTTACACCGGCTGCAGAACTTGAAGCTTTTTTTTACGGCCATCATCAAAAAGGGTCGTTAATTAACCCAACAATAAGATTACCGGAACATGATTTTCATGATTCGTTTCATATGAGTTCTGGTGTTTATCTTGTCAACGCTGTACTTTCGCTGAACAATTCCTGCATGTTAGGTTTTACTCCTTATGTTGGCGGAGGAATTGGCGCAACACGCATATCCATTCGAAATGCTGACTCTTTCCAATTTTCTCCACCAGAATTTGGGATCAATCATTTTAACTCAAAACGCAGCGACTCAACTTGGGCTTTTGCAGCTCAAGCAAAAGTTGGACTTCGTTATAACATTTGTGAATCATTCCACATTTTTGCTGAATACCGTTATTTGTTTGTTGATGCTTCTAACTACATTTTAGGATCGACTGTATATCCAACACACGCAGCTACATCACCTTGGAACGTAAAAATGAAAAGCTTAGGCTATAACGCAGCTGTTCTTGGGATCAAATTCGACTTATAAAAATCTTTTACTTTTTCATAAAAAGCCGAATGGTTCGAAAGAACTATTCGGTTTTGTTTTTATCGACCAACCTGAACTTTTAAAATTTAAAAAGAATAAGGTTGCAAATGAATCTTGCAGTTAGATAAAAAATAATTAAAATGATTTTTTATTTGGAGGGGATGTGCGAGGCAAAATTACACTTGCGCTTTTTAGTACGGGATTTGTGTTCGGGTCTCTTTTTGCGAACATAAACCAAAATAATGAAGAAAGCGTAAAAGCATTTTTAAATGAATTCACGGACGCTTTGAACCAGAACAAGGTGGATGATTTTGCTTCTTATTGGACTGAAGATGGCGAACTTGTTAAACCCACTACCGGAACAGTGATTGAAGGGAATGAAAAAATTGCTGCAGAGCTAAAAAATACGGTTCAAGCTCTCCATGGAAATAAAATTAAATTTACGATAGGACATATCGATTTTCCGGATGCAGATTCTGCTGTTGTTGAGGGTCTTTTACAGATATTTGATAAAGACAAATTAGTAGAGCAAGCTGCTCGCAAAATAGAACTTGTTAAACAAAATAACGAATGGTACTTAGCCTTAATCAAAGAAATTAAGATAGATGAGACTCCCTCAACTTCATTTGAGCATCTAAAAGATCTGCAATGGCTTCTTGGAACTTGGAAAGATACTGATGATAACGTCACCATTGAGTTTAAGACCGGTTTTGATATTTATAAAAATTTCATAAATCAGCGTTTTACGATGCAAATATATGGTCAGACAGTAATGGAGGGATTGCAAATCTTCGGATGGAATCCTATAGACAACAAACTAGTCTCTTGGATTTTTGATTCAGATGGAGGCTATGGAACTGGTGATTTCGAAAAAAGAGATGGAAAGTGGTTTCTTAAGATAAATTACACTTTAAGCGATGGCAAAAAAGCAACATCTACCAATATTTATACTCCGATCAATGCCACAAGTTATTCATTTTCCTCTATAGATAGAATTGTTGATGGAAATACTCTACCCAACGTCGAACCTGTTACAGTTGTAAAGGAGGAATAATGCACAAGTATTTAAGTATTGCGTTTTTAGTTGGAGCAATCTTTTTATCACCTTTTTATGTAGATGCAAGAGGTCAGGGCGGTGGCGCAAGTCGCGGCGGTGGCGCAAGTCGTGCAGGAGCTGGACGAGTCTCTGGTGCAAGCTCAGTTGGAACAGGGCGCGCAGCACCTGCAAGACCTACAACGAATGCCGGCGGAGCAAACCAAAGAAATTCTAGACCGGTAGCTGGCCCAAATGTAGCTTCAAGGGCTGTTCAAAGAACGCCTTCTTTAAGTCGTGCTGCCGGCGGTTATGCGGCACCGATGTATGCTGCGCCATCATATATTGACCCCTATTATTCAGAGCCCACCTATTTAGAACCTCATTATATAGAGGGGACTAATAGCGTGCGTCAGGAATAAATTCATAATTGCGATGAGCCATAAAGGATTGCTGTCAAGCTAGGACCCCGTAATGACCCCTTATTATGTTTATCTAGTTTTTAGAGTCATAAAAAAGCTCAATTTTTGAGATGAGACCTTCTTGAAAGCTTAATAAAGAGGCAGCACGTAAATTCTTTGAAAGACCTTACAGATCTACTTCTAGAAACAATCAAGCAGCAGAAACAAGAGGTCGCATTCTAGATTCCGCAAAAAAAACTTTTTGAATCGGATGGGTTTTTAAGTTTGTGACCATTGAAAAAAATGGCACTAGCTGCTGGGCTTCTTTTGGATTCAATTAGATATCCCATTTTAAAAACACATACCTATCAAAATCTACTAATGAATGCTAAATTAGTCATTTTTATGTAAAAATCTACTAATTTAGCATTCATTAGTAGATTTTAGTGGAAAGAAAAGGGGGATTCTCATATCTTAAAAGATAGAGGGATCTGCAATCTTTCTTATAACTACCGAAGGTTTCAATTATGGTAAAAATTCCTGAAAAAGCCCCCGACTGGCAAAACATTTTTAAAAAAGACATTAAAAAAATTTTTAAATTTTATCAAACAAATGAAATCCAATTGCTTATAGAGAAAACTGATCGCTTGTATTATTATTGGGATAAAGTTAGATCCCAACCACTTTCAACAGAATTTAATAAGGAAGAAGTTTGGGCTTTTATTAGATTTAGAAGGCATATGAATAGTAATGTAACGCCTGTGCATGACATCAAAAACAAACCATTTACATTTTGGTTGACTGACGATATCCAGAAAAATTTGCATTTAATTGATCAAAGCACTGGTGGCAATTTAGCTCTTGGTGATCCTGGCAATGAAAAGACTGCTTCGGCAAGGTATATGATTTCTTCTTTAATGGAAGAAGCTATTACATCAAGTCAAATTGAAGGTGCGGTTGCAACCATTAAAGAAGCTAAAAAGATGCTTCTTGAAAAAAGAAAACCGAAAAATAAATCTGAGCAAATGATTTTTAATAATTTTATCACAATGCGTTCCATTAAAGAAATTTGTAAAAAAGAGCTAAGTATAGAATTGCTCTTGGAATTACATGTTTCGATCACAAAAGAGACTTTGGATACGAAAGAAGATGAAGGACGGTTTCGAATATCTCAAGATAACGTTACAGTAGCCACAACTTATGGAGAATTGCTTTTTACTCCTCCTCCTGCTGAAGAAATACAAAAAAGATTGGAAGCTTTAATAAATTTTGCTAATGACATCAATAACAAGCCATTTATTCATCCTGTAGTTAAAGCAATTATATTACATTTTTGGATGGCATATATTCATCCCTTTACGGATGGAAATGGTCGAATGGCTCGAACCCTGTTTTATTGGTATATGCTTAAGCATGAATATTGGCTTTTTGAATACACTTCCATTTCAAAAACTATATTGAAAAGAACTACAAAATATGCAAATGCTTATCTCTATACTGAACATGATGATAATGACCTTACCTATTTTATTCATTTTCACGTTGAAGTTATAATGGACGCTGTAGAAGATTTAAAAAAACATATTCAGGCAGAGCGTGAAAAAAATAACCGAATGCTTGCAGAAATTGCTGAATACCCTGATTTAAATATCCGGCAAACACGTATTATACAGCATATAATATCTCATCCGCACGATATTTTAACTATTAAAATGCATCAAAATCTTAACAGCGTTGCTTATCAAACAGCTAGAACAGATTTATTAGAATTAGAAAAAAAAAACTGGCTTAAATCCGTTAAAAAGGGAAAAACTTTTTATTTTGTTCCTGCTGATAATTTATGGGAAAAAATTGGGAAATAACAAACCGAATGGTTGTAAACTGTAACATTAATTCTAATTTTACCATTTTATTTTCGGTTTTACTAAAAAAAGGTTATTGACCAGATAAATCTTTTTTTATCAAGAGTTGAATATATTTAGGTTAGCTAACATGCTTATCAATACTTTAATTTAAGTAAATAACCGGTTTAAAAGTAATTTCCTTTAGTTCTTCATTTCTTGAATGATTTCTTTGGCTAACTTTAAATCGTCTTTAAGGACTAAAATTTCTGCCCCACCCGCCAAAAATTGTAACTGGGGGAGTGTGCCGCTTGCATCGTTTGAATTAATTGCACAAAATATGTCAGCGGATTCTAAGCGGGCTTTAATAAGATTAGCTTCAAAGCTATCAAGCGTTTTGTAAATGCAGATAAAATCAGTCATGTTGGTTTCTTACTTCTTTTTTTTGTAATAAATATTTTTCGGATATTTGATCATTCCAATTGTATAGGAGTCCTAGCTTGTCAGTTGCCCATGACGCTGATAAAGTGTCATGATAAAGTATATTTATGAAATTTCAGAGCAACTTTATCATTTAAGAATCATTAACGCAATATACTTAATAATATCTGTTGGTATTTGGGAGAAAATAGATCCTTCAACAATTTTACATCTAAACAACCATGTAATAGCTTTGTCACTATGAAAATCAGCTATCAATTTTTCAATTTTATTGATTACTGGTTTGGTATCTAGCATTACAGTACAACTTCCAGCAAACCTTTCAAGATCAAAATTGATCTCAACCTTACATTCATACATTAAAATTCTCATCATTTCGTGAGTAATTTTTGCATCAATCAAATTACGCATTGGTCTACCATTCACAGCTGAAGAATGAGCTATCACTTCACCAAGAGGGCCAAACGTGAGGTCTCCTTTAAGGTGTGGTTTGTAACCTTGTTCTAATGTCTTTCTAAATAAGGAGAGGTCACCGACATTTATGGACTGGAGCATTTGTGATTCTAAGAAGTTATCTTTCAGTTCTATAGCTAAAGCTAGGTTTTTGTATTTAAAAAATTTTCTGGGTATTCTATTATGATTACCATCTAAATTGATGGTGACATTTTCAGTATCAGTTTCGATACCATAATTAGCAATACTGTGGTGCAATACGATTTCTATCTTTTCTTGACCGACACTAAAATGATGATCAGTTTTTAGCGATCCCATTTTTCCGATCTCAATAGTTGATTGATACGAAACTTTAGAGATTGTTGCATTACAACTTTTTAAAAAATGAGCGAATTCTATATAAGTTTCAATTATGATAGATGATTTTATTCCAAATTTAAAATAACTACTATTACCAAAAAGTCCATTAAAACCTATTGAAGAGCCATTATTGTGTATTCCAGAATTCATGATTTTTCCTATTTATATTCTTTGGATATTCCGAAATTAAAACGGGTTTTAAACTTATTTTATTTATAATTTTTTATGAAAGGTAAACCATTCCAGGGTTATTTTTCAAACGAAATCATGCTAGAGTTCAAAATAAGAGCGTCAGGACGGTAGAGGCGACTTCACCTGCGTTTTAACGTCGCTTCGCTTTGGTGAAAATTTGGTATGGGCTAAAAAATGAGATAAAAATGATGCAAAAAAGAATTAAACTTATTTTAGGCTCTATTCTGAGAGTTAGTGTTTCTAAGTCAAAAAATGAAAATTACCTATTTCTTAATTGCTTGAATCACATCTTATGCTTTCTGATAGCTCTTGATTAGTGTTTCAGCAGTAGCAGTGGAAGATGCAGGATTTTGTCCCGTGATAAGATGACCGTCAATAACAACAAAACTTTGCCATTTGTCTTTTTTTTCAAAGTGTGCACCTAAACGTTTTAACTCATCCTCAACGAGAAATGGGACAACTTTTGTGAGTTGCACTTCCTCTTCTTCGGCATTTGTAAAACCAGTCACGCGTTTACCTTTTACAAGAGGTTGTCCCTTGTAGGTTACATGTTGGAGGACACCTGGTGCATGGCATACTAAGGCAATAAATTTATTTGAATTGTAGAACGATTCTAAAAGCGCAATTGATTCTCTGCTTTCTGCAAGATCCCACATGGGTCCATGGCCACCGGAATAGAATACCATATCAAAATCTTCTGCTCGCATATCAGCAAGCTTAGCTGTGTGAGCAAATGCTTTCTTTGCAATGTCGTCTTGTTTAAACCTTGTCATTGAAGGAGTTTGATTTTCCGGCAAATCACTTTTTGGATCAATTGGAGGCTGTCCGCCTTTTGGGGATGCCAAAGTTAGATTAACTCCTGCATCTTTGAAAACAAAATAGGGCGCTGCGAATTCTTCCAACCAGATTCCAGTTTTTCGTCCTGTATCCCCTAAGCTGTCATGAGAAGTCATTACCATCAATATATTCATATAGTTGCTCCATTTTGTTTTATTAATGATATAGTATTTATTTGATTTAAGTTACAAGATAAGTTCATTATTTAAGTAAAAAGTTTATTCGTGTTTACCTTAAGTTTTTAGAGTCATAGAAAAGCTCAATTTTTGAAATGAGACCTTCTTGAAAGCTTAATAAAGAGGCAGCACGTAAATTCTTAAGTAGACCCGGAATTTCTACATCATAGACAATCATTGCTTGATCTTCTGAACCAAATTTTGCACGGATTGTTAGAGTCTTAAAAATACCTGTGAAACCTTTTGCGGCTTCAAGGACAGCGTCTCTACCAATAACCATCTCCTGTGGATCGCTGAATTGAATATCTGGGTGAAGATATTTTTTCACCTCTTCGATGTTTTTCTCGCCAAGAGCTTTGTAATAAGCTACTCCTAGATTCTTTGTATCTTCCATTGCCTTCTCCTTTTTTTTTGGACAATCATTATTCATTATAGTAGACTGTATTCATTATGTCAACATTTAAATATAGTGAGCTATAGTCAATATGTCAGAGATCAAAAAAAGACCTTACAGGTCTACTTCAAGAAACAATCAAGCAGCAGAAACAAGAGGTCGCATTCTAGCTTCCGCAAAAAAACTTTTTGAATCGGATGGGTTTGAGTTTGTGACCATTGAAAAAATTGCATTAGCTGCTGAGGTTTCAATCCCTACCATTTATTCTCTTTTTCAATCTAAACGCGGTGTGCTAAGAGCTATAATGGATGAGGCCCTTCCCATAGATCAATTTGATGTGCTTGTAGAAAAAAGTATCCAAGAAAAATCGCCGCAAGGGCGGCTTATCCTATCGGCTAAAATTGCGCGTCAAATGTATGATGCAGAGGTTGCGCAAATGTATCTTTTTCAAGGTGCAGCTGTCTTGGCGCCGGAATTTAAGGAGCTTGAAAAAGAAAAAGAGATGCGTCGTTATAACAGGCAAGAAGTGACTGTAAAAGCAATGGTCAAGGAGAAATCCCTTGCCAAGGGACTCAAATCAACCAAAGCTCGTGATATTTTATGGGCTTTTACAGGTCGCGATCTGTACCGTATGTTTGTGATAGAACAAGGATGGACATCGGATGAATATGAAAAATGGTTAGCTAACTTACTTATCAATACTTTGATTAATAAGGGATTTAAGTAACTTCATTTATTCTTTCATTTCTTGAATGATTTCTTGGGCTGACTTTAAGTCATCCTTATGGACTAAAATTTCTATACCACCTTCCAAAAATTGTAAATAGGGAAGTGTGCCGCTTGCATCGTTTGAATTAATCGCACAAAATATGTCAGCAGATTCTAAGCGGGATTTAATAAGATTTGCTTCAAAGCTATCAAGGGTTTTGTAAATGCAGATAAAATCAGTCATGTTGGTTTTCTACTTTTTTTTTGTAATACATGTGTTTATGATATTTTATTATTCCAATGTGTTAAATATTATATCTTTTTTCATGAGATGTCCAATAGATTTATTTTCTTTTGAATAGCTGATTTCAATCAAATATCCCATTTTTTCATATAGCTTATAAGCTTGTAAATTATGGGTGAAAACAAATAGACCGATTTTTTCAATCTTCTTTTTTTTTAGTTTATTTTCAAATTCTTTCAGAATATGTTTTCCAAGTCCTTTCCCACGATAGGGAGTTTCCAAATACATTGCTTCTAAATAAGCAGACTGATCGTTAATAGAATAAACTATGTAGCCACATCGGATTGAAAAATCTTTGGATAGCACATGGTAATAATAATACTTTTTGTTTGGATTGTTAGTTATATCTTCCCAGTGATTCTATCTTCGCAGCCTCGATTGCAACTCTTAAATCTTCAAAAAGGCCTGCATCACAAAGTTCTTTGCTGTAAAAGTAAATTTGCTGGTCTTGAATTTCATAAGTGTCCTCAATAGATGCTTTGTTTAAAATAATTTGAGAATTTTCTAAGGCATTTAATGAAGTAAATAATAGCAAACAAGAGAGTAAAAAAGTTTTCATGATTTTCATTTTTGGAATTTTGTTTAAGTCTGGGCATTTCAATTTTGGTGAATATAGTCGTATGTTACATAAATTGAAAGCAAAAAAAACAAATGGTTCATTAGAGATAAAATCAGTCATGTTGGTTTTCTACTTTTTTTTTGTAATATAAAAAAAATGCAAGATAAACCTCTCGTTATATGGCCGATGAAAAGACAAGGTCTCTTCACATGTCATCTAATTGCAATTGAGCTGGAGCATACTTTAGTGCAGCTTTCATCTCTCTTTCGATCCAATAAGCAGCCATTGTTTGTTCTTGTCCCTTTAAACTAAGAGATAATCCAAATAGGGTACGACCATTGCGCTGTAGATGTTTTAACGTTTGTTGAAAGGCAACTTCTGCCTCTTTATATTGCTTTTGTTGTAAATAAGAAAAGCCAAGCAGCTGCCTTGCAGAATTGTGATAGGACGGAGGTTCATCATAATACAAATTGTCTTGTGCCACAACTGCCTGTCTTAAATAATCAATAGATTCAGGATATTTTTTCTCTGCACGGGCAAGGGTTGCATCCAGCAAGATTGCAGCCAGATTGATGACGTTGACGGCAGGATTCTTTGCAATCTCATCTTCTGGTGTGATCTGGTTTTTAGCTTGCATCATCAGATCTTTTTCTTTCAGAGCAGAATCCAAATCTTGCAAGTTTGCATAAGCCACAGCTCTGCTATAATGCCAAAATGCTTTTGCCGGTGGATAATTAGATTTTAATTGATAGGCAAGAATTTCATGCCATTTATGAAAATAAAGATAGATTTCTAATGGAGCTGTTAAATGGTAGGCCATTGATGGCATCGATTCAATATGAGGTTCAATAAAATTTGTTATCTCAAAAGAGGTATTGATCGCATTTTGATAGTCTTCCATCAACATATATACTCGTGATAGAACATAAAGATTGTGAGTTAAGTAGTGCATAGGATAATTTCCGGCAGACATTCCAACTTTCTGAAAATATTCTCTATCTTGAGCAATAGCTTTTTTGCTAGTACTTAAAGCACTTTCGTAATCGCCTACAAGTATGAATATGTGGCAAGGCATATGCAAAAGATGTCCAGATTCTGGAAGAAGATACTCCAAGCGATGCGCGGACATAAGGGCTCTTGCTGGATAGGGAGATTCTTCGAAAGCATGTACATAATAATGGTTGGCTCCAATATGCTCTGGATTTCGCATAAGAACAAAATCAAGAACATCTATAGCCTCGAGAGTTCCATCTTTAGCTTTTCCATCTGTTGTCCACCATCTCCAAGGATCTAAACTCAAAATACTTTCAGCATACATAGCAGCTGCATCAAGATCTTCAGGATAGTTTTCAGTCAGTTTTTTCATGGCATCCCTGTAACGGAAACGAAAGGGAACAAGATCTGCTGCCGGATCATTTGTATATCTAGTAGAAAGAGCTGAAATATAATCTTGTTCAATGCGAGAGGCGTTTGATGACAATTGCAGGGCTTTTTGAATATAATTATAACATTTTATTTCGTTTTCAGGACTGACATCCTCATTAATATTTTGCCCAAGTGCCAAAGCCATTCCCCAGTATGCCATGCTAAGATTAGGGTCTATTTTGGAAGCATTTTCAAAAGCAGCAAATGCAATATCATGATTAAAGGCGAAAATATATGTGAGCCCTCTGTCAAAACTCTTCTGGGCCTCAACATTTGTCGTAGATACTGGATGATATATTTCGTTCATGGGAGGCATGAGCTTCAGAGCACTTTCTGGAATATCAGCAAAAAGTGAACTTGCAATCAAACAGGAGATCGCAATAGACAAGCTTTTTATAAAAAATATTTGTTTCAACCATGCAAAGTATCTCATAGACTGCTTTTTGTTAAATTGTTTTAGACAAACTTATCTTATCTCTTTTAAGGTCAGGGAGTCGCCGTTGGTTTTAGCTTCTAAAATTTTCTTCAATGTGAGCTGATCGTGAGAAAATTTCTTGCTAGCACCATATATGATCAGAGGCTCTAGAAGATTATGTATAAATCCATCAAACGATATCTGTGATAGCATTGTAAACTTAGTTTGCCCATTTATTTCCTCCAACCGATACTCACCATATTCGAGAAACTTATTTTCTCCAAGGCCGCGTGAGGTGTATTTATCGACATATGGCGGGTTTAAAAAGGTAATCTCTTCCTCCATCTCGACTCTGCGGCCATCGATATTCTCAATAATCAAAAGTTTCGTGCCGACATGTGCTTCACCGCTAGTCAATTTCTTAATCTCGATGACGCCAGAAACCCACTGCTTGGTCATCTCCGGATCTATGAGAGCTGCAAATACAACAGATGGTGGACGGTTGATCATCACCGACACCTCAAAAAAACCGCGGTTAGATCGAAAACTTGCGAGAGAAAGCCCCAAAACCGCAAGAATAAATAGTATTAGAAGTGTGCCAAGAATTCTTTTTACCCATTTCATTGATTAACCCCTGATTTTGTTTCAATTGTAGAGTTGTCCTTTGCTAATTCCTTAATAACTTCATCAGCCGCTCGTTTGCCAGATGAGACGGCGCCGTCCATGTAGGCATACCACTGAATGGCAGTTTCTGTTCCTGCCCAGTGAATGCGACCAACGGGCTTTCGTATCGAGTCAGGAAAACCCGTCCACGCTCCTGGAGGAAAAACGCTTGTGAAGCAACCACGCGCGAAAGGCTGGTTACCCCAGTCAGCTATATAAAATGCTGTGGGATTGGCGGCATCTTGACCAAAAAATTTTACAAATGATGCTAAAGCTGTTTTCTTTATTTCTTCATCAGATCTACCAGCCCATCGACGAGATTCTTGACCCTCGAAGAATCCTCCTAAGATTCCAGGTTTTCCGCTTGGTGAGGAATTATCAACTGTTAGGGATACATCATCGTCTTCACTAATAGCCATTCCACTCATACCTTTCTCACGCCAAAAAGCCTTTGGATAGACCGCATGGACTTTAATTGTAGAGCCCATCGGAACTCGTTGAGTGAACTGATCTCGGTCTGCAGGTAGAATAGGACGATAGGAAATCCTTGATGCAAGTGGAGGCGCCATCGCGACGATCACATGTTTTGCTTGGAAGCGCCCATTCTCTGTTGTCACAACAATATTCTTACCTGTTTGGTCAATTTCCTTTACCGGCATATTGAGTACCACACTATCACCAAGCTGCTGTGCCATTTTTTGAGATATTGGCTGCGTGCCTTCAATGAAGCGCAAGGCAATTCCTGCAGAATGGAGTTTATGAAATCCACCGCCAGCTTTAATGTAGAAAAGAAAATGAAGAAACGATAAATCGCTTGGTTCACAGGCAAAATATCCGTGAAGAAAAACACGCAGTAGATATTTTGTGCCGGCAGTTTTGACATTGTTCTGCATCCAGGAGGCAACTGTCTGACTATCCCATTCCTTGGCGTGAGGTGCATTCCAGGGAGCTTCTGCCGGAACCTCTGTCGCCATTGCATCAATTGTCTTGAGTATGGCTTGATATTCGTTTATATCGGCCTCTGGAAGTGGAAATGTTCCGGCATCCACACCGGAAGAATACTCGGATCGCTTTCCTTGATAGATGAAGATATTTTTCCCTTCATAGTGACTTGGAAACGTTTTTAACCCCAAGGATTCGGCAAGCTCTAAGATGTGATTCATGCCAGGACCAACCCACTGACCTCCCATATCGACCCATCCACCATCTGGAAGTTGTTTGGTCCATGTCCGTCCTCCCACTCGGTCGTTTGCTTCAAGCACAATCACTGAATGGCCTTGAGCTACCAAAGAGCGCGCAGCTGATAAACCGGCCAAGCCTCCGCCAACGACAATTACGTCTGCTTCCTTCTGAACTATTTCTTGCGCCAGAACTCCATTTGGGATGATCGCTAAGCACGCTAAAGTCAATGCTAAATATTTTAATAAAATCATTGTTTTATTCTGAAAAGATTGATGCGTCAAAATAACGCTCCTTGGGAAAAATGGTTAAAATATTTTATTAACATTATTTGGATTTTATTGTATATCTGTATCATAATAAGTGAAAGGCGTATGAATTCCAGATTTATTATAAATTATTGATATATAGTTGTTTATAGGGTAATCTTCGTAGCATTCTAGTCGCTATTTTGGCACTCAATTTAGGGGTCCTAGCTGGACCCTTAAATCTATCAACTACAGGAAAAAACCCGGTGCTTTAGCACTTAGCATTACCTATTTTTTTTTTAAGTCGCTGCTATCTTCGTGGGTCATTTCTCAACAGAGAATCACTGATATTTACAATGAGAAATAGTGTTTTAATTATTTAGCATTATTTGTTATTCTTTAAGCATGAAAAGACCAGATTTTTTTTTTACAACTGATCAAGAAGGCCCTCCATTAGACAAAATCAAAGTCAACTTCAATAATCCTTTAGTTGATTGGAGTCAGTATCCATTTTCTTTAAATCTAGTTAAAACCTTGAAGGAAAT
>JBEPVN010000066.1:0-12926 GCA_041691015.1 Parachlamydiaceae bacterium
AGCTCTGGATATTTTTTCTACGGTCGTTCTCATCACTAAGAGAAGGCTTATTATATAGGAAAATTTTAATAACGCAAGAAGTTCAATAAAAAATTTCTTAACTTATTAAAAGAAAATTAGTGCAGCCTCCCGCGCTAGAGGCTTTTTGTAGCGTAGGCTAGTGCCTACGCTACAAAAAGACTGAAAAGTAGCCTCTTCAATTGGAAACAGCAAGTTTATCCTTGATTTTGTATTAAGAAAAATATAAAAATTTACATTTAGCAATAACAAAAGATAAAAAATGAATGTAAACGAAATTTTTAAAAACGTAATTTCAAATGTACCTTGTGTCCATACTCGGAAACCAACAACCAAAGAATTATTGATTCTTGCTATAGGACTTTCCATAATATTTGTAGCTGTTGCGAGAAAATTTCAAAATTACTGGAACACTCGCAAAAATACAAAACCTATTCCACGAGAGCCAAAGAATGCCACACCTATTCCTCCGCAACCAAATAATGCCATACCGCAACAGAAACAAAAACAACCTGATGCTCCCCTGCCATCTCTCATCGTTCAGGAGAAGATCGAAGAGCCTGCGAGAACCCCAACCCCACCCCCAAGCTTAAGTACAAGTACCGCAGAAGTTATTCCAGAAAGTGAAAAAATATTTGAGATTGCTGCAATTGACCCTGATTTCACGAAAAATTTATCAATCGAAGAGCAGAGAAAAGCTCACCAAAATTCTAAAGAATACCTGGAAATTGCTTTAAAAAGTCTTAATGCCGAAGTTGATTTTGTTTCCCCAAAAAGTGTTATTTGCAAAGATCGTAATGAGGTTATTATCAAAAAAGATTTAAGACCAAATATTTTCAGTTGGAAAGAGGTCCCGGAAATCCAAGTGAATATTCAAAATGATGGCAAAAACCCTCTTCAAATCGTACTTTATGGAATTAGAAGCCAATACAATTTGAGCATGGCAGAAAACATTACGCGATTTACCCCAGCCCCGCATAAGGCAGTTGAAACTTGTGTAGCAGGCACTAGTTCCTCTCAAGAAACACATGCCCAATTGCAATTTCCAAACGAACAAGTGGAATTTATCAATAACGCATCAAATCTTGGGTTTAATACCTTGTGCCATGTTCTTGATGAAACGACTAAAACGAGCATCGACAATGGATATTTTGCTCCGTTAAACGATAAATCAGCTCGGTTGGTGCTTGAACAAATAAAGAAAAATGGACAGAAAATGGAATTTCTGTGCGTTGGAAACACTCCTATCAAGGGCACTTCAAAAGTCTATATGATGCTAGTTCCAATCCCAGCATTTGGAGAATATACTCTCAAGTATGCGATCCTGGACTCAATGATAAAACAAGAACTTTCATTTCTTTGTGCTTTATACGGGTTTAGGGCTCAATTTCAACAAGCCATCAAATTAGCAGAATCAAATTATACTAAATCAGTAATTTTTAGACCATCGGCTTACCAGATAAGTTGTTTTGGTAACGATGCGGAGAGTGTTGCCAAAGGTTTTTATCAAGCAGCAAAGGAGCATGAACAGAAGTTAATATCCCTACACATACGTGTGGAATTCCAAGTACCTAAGAAATTGAAAAGCGATCCCATAAGGGAAGTTGTGGAGAAACTTTTTGGTTATTAAAATTTTGATTAATTAATAAAACTTTGCATGAAACATCTTCAAAATGCTACTTTGCAGTAACATGAGCTCTAAAATAAGGGATGTTTTATGCATAAGTTTTTGATTTTTAGTTTATTGACGCTACTTAGTTGTTCATTGTTATTTAGTCATGAAGGGCATCACCATAAAACACTCGGCGCTATTTCAGAAAGCATTCATCCAACAGAGGACGCACCCACAATTAAACAGTTTGGAGGAAAGCCAGAAAGCTTTACTCAATGGTTTGGCGGCTTTCACTTCATTATCCTCCATTTTCCAATTGCTTTGATCAACATGACAGCGATCGCTGAATTTCTCTATTTTTGGACAAGAAAATCCATTTTTGATTTATCAGCAACTTTTATGCTCATAACAGCTGCTATTTTAATCGTTCCTACTGCTATTTTTGGCTACATTTATAGTACAACCGGAGTATATCAGGGATTACTCGCTGACTTTTTATGGTGGCATATGTGGTTTGGTATTTCAACAGCTGTTTTGACGATCCTGACCGCTTATTTAAAAATTAAAAAAGGCCCAATCCCCCTCTACTACATTTTACTTTTCATTATTTTTTTTCTAGTGAATATCACAAGCATGCTAGGTGGCGGAATGACGTTTGGTCCCTATCACATGCTACCTCCTATTTAATGAGATTATAGGGATTTAGCTAGATCAATTACTATCAATATCAACAATTCAAAACTAACTTAATAACTTGACATACTAATTTATTTAAACATATAATTAATTAGGACATTAACCTAATTAACCAGGTATTAAACATGGATAGTTTAAGAAGTTTGGGCGACACTCTATACTTAAATTGTAAATTACTTATTGACAAAAAGATGGCTGCGAAAGAGTCTTCCATAAACAGAATAGTAAATAATTTTTTTATTGAGAAGGGTGTGGATGCTACCCGTTCTGACCGTTTAAATATGAAAGTTAAAATCATCAAAGAATATAGCAGTTTAAAAATAACCGATGAGAATGAGCGGTTAAAGCGTGCTTCAGATAATATTAAATATACCGTCGAACAAAGACTTTTTAGACCGAGCGTTATTCAAAGGATAAAGAATGATGTTAATATCTTTGTCGGTCTTAAAAAAAATAAACTCGAAGATAAGGAAGATCTCATTGATCTAGAAATTGTATCTTTCTTTAAAAAAAATTTCCCAAATGCAGATACTTCTCGGTATGCAAGCATGAAAATTAAAATCATCGAGGAATATTCCAACTTAAAACAAATTCCGGATAAAAACCTCCGTTTAAGGACAGTTTTTGAAAATGTTGAAAATAATTTATTAAGCGACCAAGTCATTAAATCTTACTTTAAAGAATATTTCCCGGGAACGGATCCAAGACCCTTCGCTCAGGAGATGAGGGGTGAAATACTTAAAGAATATTCCAATATGAGCGATGTCGATAAAAATGAACGTTTTTCTTTAGCCGTCGCACAAGCAGTTGGCACTATGCAGCCAAAGATAATGCTCACACTAAATCTAAAACTCATCCCGGATACTCCTATCACAAAAAAACCGGAACCCGATGATTTTTCGTTAAAAAAAGAAATCTATCTAAAAAATATTCAAAATTCTGATGACGACCGCGATAAAAAACTTAAAAGCTATCTACAAAACCCTCAAGTCATTAAATTGGCAAAAGAAATAGAATCTGACATGGAAAAAGATGTCACATTAAAAACTTTCGCTGAGGGGTTGGGGGGAAAATACAAAAATGAAATTCTTGTAATTTTTGCGCATAAAGATGCGATAGGCGCAGATGAAATGACAGAAGTTTATCTAGCGGTCGTTCTTTTGCAGAAAAGCTATAATTTTGCAAATGCGGTTGTAACCTTAGGAGAGCATCTCGAAAACGACACTAAAAATAGCAAATATCTTGGATTTATAGAATCTACAAATGCGCAACCTTCGGTAGGAATTTTTGCTATTCAAGATACAAAAGTAAACAATTTTTGAGCTTCCGGATACATGAAAGGCATCATTTGCGCAAGTTGCGTAGCTGAAAAATTGTCCACCATCGCAAAGCATTTGCTTTTTTCTGTTTCCAGTAATTTGTCCAAGTTTTGTTGAGATAAACGCTGACGAAAAGAGCCGGACTTGGAATTAATTTCAAAGCGATGCGACAAGACTCCATTTAAGGCCATAGTTGTATGTTCATAACCCTCAAAAACAGATTCAATTGCAAATCCCGGAAAAAGTGTTCTCACTTGATTTTTACTTAATAAGCTCACATCAAGATTTAGATACTGGGCTTTTGTTAGCATTTCAATAATTGAAGGATCCAACTTTAAAAAATGACAAATAGATGAAGGAGGAATCAAACTAATCAATTCCCTCTTTTTATCTTGAGAATATTCATAATGAGTAAACAACGCCCTAAATTGATTCTCATTCATCTTGGAAAAGTCAATAGCAGTAATTTGTGTTGGAGACAGTAACCTCAAACAACTATTAGGGAGTATACAAAATCCATTTTTAATCTCATCTAAGGAGACAAGCGGCAAATTATTTTTTGCGTCAGGGCCTTTAAATAGCAGAGCTGCATTTTCTTTATTTAATTTGGAAAGTTTTAAGGTCTTATAAAAACCGGTTGAAAACTTATCAAAATGCACGCCGGATGATTTTTTCATGTATTGCTTTAATTGGGAATGATTTAACACTTCAATACGCCGAACAATGTCCTCCCTATTGCCATTACCCTCAATCATTTTGTCCAATTTTTCCCCGGTAAATAAACTAAAGTTAAGAGGTATGATTTGTTTATCGGAAAAAAGCCTGCAAACATTTGGGTGAATTTTATCAGCAATGCTTTCTATTTCCTCTTTTAACAAATAAAGTATCTTGCCAAAACATAAGTCAAGATTACTAAAGAACCATGGTTTTTTAAATGATAAATCCTGAAACCGACTTAGTAGCACAGGATTTTCTTTTGCAATATGTTGCAGCCTTAAAACTGCAGCTACATGCGGGATTTTTTCCAAATCACACACCTGACGATTTAAAAACGTAACATCATCACTTAAACCAAACCAAAGTGAAGAATCCAAAACAGGAAACACAAATCCTGCAAACTGCACCTCAGATAAACTAATTGATTCTAAAACAGACTCTGCTGCCATTTGAAGTCTTTCAATAAAAGGAAACACCTCATTGATTTTATCCACATTTTGTGACAAATTTAAATAAGTTACAATCATAGGAGCTGTCTTCTTGCACTGCAAAGCTGTTTTAAAGTCTAAAAGATTTAAGCGTACACTCAAATGTGTGTTCACTGCTTTAAAGCCTGCAAGTATCGTATGTCCGGACCCATTTCCAGCATCATGGACCTTCGTTGCAAGTCTCATAATTCTTTTTTGTAAAGGTGTTAACTTGTCAGCTTTATAGGCTTCACGAATTTCAGAAAAATAAGGAATTAAAGTTTTTAAGATTTCGTTTGTACTTAACATCGTTGCCTCAAATATTAAAATATTAATTTTAAGCTATTCCATAGCCAGATTTTCTACAAGTTCGAATTTATCTTTAAAAATAAAGGATCAATTCTCCATGATGTGGAATTTCAAGGTTAAAAAAAAAGTAGGTTAAACGTGGCAATGAGTAGTAAAGTAAATCCTTTCATGGAGTATGCTGCAAACTTATCAAAGGACATGCAAAAAAACGAAAATGAGTTAAAATCCCTTGTTGTAGATAATATACAAGCTATTTCTCAAAATGCTTTGGAGCTCAATTTTATTCGTTTGGATGCTTTGCATATTGTAACCAACCACTCCTTGAACCTTGAAAATTTGAGGTTTATTTCACCGCAAGCAGGATTATCAAGCTACTTGCCACAAACAGCTCTTTACTACTTAGGATACCCGCAAGTTAGTTCTGAGGCTTGTCATTATGATGACTTTATGACATTTATTGCCTCTTCCATACCTGATTTAGTGAATCTCCAAATCGAAGAATCCACATTTGCGAATTATTTCTTAAAAAATTATAAAACTTTGAAAATGGGACTTACATATCTTAAGGAATTTCATCGATTAAGTCTGCATGTTACTGCTGATAAATGCCTTTCTACAGCATTAGAAACTCTTGAAGTTGCAGCAAATTGCTTTAAATTGATGCCTAATGAAGATAACACTATATTTTTTTTTACAAAGGAAAAACTTTTTAAAATATTAGACATGCAAGTTTACGCACCGCTAAAAAAACTTATGGAAATTGGCAAAACACATAGATTTACATCAAAAGCTGTGCTTGAAGAGATTTTTGGAAATGAGTTGATAAATTTCTTTGCCATTTGTATTCGGATGAAACAAGACGAATTAAATACTTTTTGTACTTCTTTGAATTTCTTAGATTCAGCCGACAAAAAAGATCAATTATTCATGCATCTTTTTAAATACAGAAGTTTTGCTCCAATGCGCAGTTTTCTAACTTTGGCTTTATTAAGAGATCAAAGTGATTCAGAAACTACAGAACAATTTGAAATCAGGAAAAGCTCACTCCCTGTACAAACAGCCATCAAATACATCCAAATGAAAATCAATCTTATAAAAACAAAAATAAATCCTAAAGAGCTCTTAATAAAATATTTTAAAGGGATCAAAGAAAATCTTCAATTTTACAAACCTTTTCAGGAAAGTTTTAATTTTATTCAACATCATTACAACACCCCAAAAATTAAAAATTACGAGGGGTTGCCATTTTCAGTGGGAGGTTCTGATATTACAGAACTTATCGCAAACATTTGGCTTCAAGCAGATGATTTATCTCTGGTAACTCTAGCCACTCCTGAAGGAAGAAGAATTTTATTGAGTAGCGCAGAATTCTTATTTTTGGAAGGAACCTACACAAGAAGGCATCTCGATCCTGTTAAAGGAATAGAATGGGCAAAATTTTTCCCGGAAATCGAAGAGTTTCCGGTAATCCAATCAGCGATTAGAGAACTATACTAAAGATTTTTAAAAAAGTTAGGTTAAACATGGCTATGAGTATTAGAATAAATCCTTTTATGCAGTACGCTGCAAGCTTATCAACAGATGTTCCGGCACAGGAAAACGAGCTAAAATCCCTTATTGTGGAAAATATACAAGCTATTGCAACAAATGCGTTAAACCCAAATTTTATCTGTTCTTCTGATTTATGGAAGGTAAGACATTTTAACTTGAACCTCAAAAATTTAAGATTTGTTCCCCCGGAAGTTAGCTTAAGCTCTTATCTGCCGCAAACTGCGAGATATTATTTAGGATATCCGGAAATAAGCTCTGATAATTGCCACTACGAGGATTTTCTGGTATTTATTGCCTCATCCATACCTGATTTAGTGAATCTCCAAATCGAAGAATCCACATTTCCGAATTATTTCTTAAAAAATTATCAAGCTTTGAATATGGGACTTACATATCTTAGTGAATCTTTTCGCAGAAGTAAGCAGGTTACCGCTGAAAAAAGCCTTTCTGCAGCATTAGAAACACTTAACATTGCAAGAAATTGCTTTAAATTAATAGCTCAGGAAAACAACAGTCTGTTTTTGTTAGAAAAGACACAAATTTTTAAAATATTAGACATGCAAGCATACGCCCCCTTAAAAAAACTCATGGGAATTGGTAAAACACGTGGATCAAAGGGATTGATCGATGAGATTTTTGGAAATGAGCTGCTAAATTTCTTTACCATTTGTATGAAGATGAAACCTGCAGAATTAAAAGCCTTTTGCATTTCTTTAAGCTTTTTGGATTCAGATGAAGCTAACAAAAAAGATCTTTTATTCATGCTTCTTTTCAAATACGTCAGTTTTATTCCAATGCGCGATTTTTTAACAGTAGCCCTATTAAGACCTAAAAATTCTTCCGAAACTGCAGAACAATTTGCACATCGAGAAAACTGTGTACCTGTAAAAACAGCAATTACTTATGTCCGCATGAAAATCAACCAGCTAAAAACACCTAAAAACGCTGAAGAACTTTTATCGAAATATTTTAACGTCATTGAAAACGATCTTCAATTTTACAAGCCTTTTCAGGAAAGTTTTAATTTTATTTTTCATCACAGGGGCACCCCAAAAATTGAAAATTACATCGGATTACCTTTTACACAAATTGGCATGTCTGATTACACAAAACTGATTGTGAATGTATGGCGACAAGCTGAGGATTTAAACGAGGTGACGTTAACAACGCCAAAAGGTAGAAGAATTTTATTAGAAGCTTCTGAATTCTTATTTTTGGAAGGAGCTTACAGCAAACAACATCTCGATAGCAATAAAACTATAGCGTGGGCGGCATTTTTCCCTGAAATATATGAATTTCCTGAAATAGTGTCAGCAATTGAAGCCCTGTAGTACTAAACAGTGCAAGATTTTTTGTAACGCAAAGGAAGCAAAGACTCGCAAAGGCTAGAAAGCTTCTTTAAATGGAACAACCTTTTGAGAAGCCTTCTAGCCTTTTTTGAGTCTTTGCTTCCTTTGCGTTTTCTAAAGTCCGAAACGAAGTGAGGACGCTTAGAACCATTTAGCCCATAGTGACTGGAAGTCCGAAACGAAGTGAGGACGAGAAGGAACTATGGGCTAAATGGTTCTAAGCGTCCTCACTTAGTTTCGGACTTAGCAAAAATAAATGACCCCAATACAACTTTGCGTTATTTACCTTAAGATTAATGCCTCTCGAAGATGCCTATAAATTCAGATTGCTCTATGATATGGCCTTGCATTGCCCCTTCCAAGGCTTTTTTTGTGGTAGAATCAGGTAGCTCCAAGAACGTATCCAGAGCATAAAGCTTAAAAAAATAACGATGCGGTTTTCCAGGTGGCGGGCAGGGACCTTTATATTCATTGACCGAATAACTGTTAATTCCGGTTTTAAGACCCTTCTCCCCTCTTTCCAAGCCTTTACTTGTCGGTAACATATTCCACACGATCCAGTGATCAAATGTCCCTTGAGGGGCATCCGGATCGTCCATTATAAGCGCTAAACTTAATGCGTTTTTTGGAATTTGTTCAAATATAAGAGGAGGTGAAACATTTTCCCCTTGGCAAGTATACCTTTCAGGGATTGTCATATTATGATCAAAAGAAGGGCTTGAAATTTCCATGAAAACCTCATTTAAATAATTTGTATCTAAATGTGATCTTAAGAAAAGTCCTATAAAGAATCAAGCGCCTTATTTTTTAGCTTGGCAAAAACTTGCAACGCCTAAACATTTAACAGCCTCGCCAATAATGAATGGATAAAAGCCTGCAATTAATGCCTCATTCCATCCAATAAAAGTTCCAAGCCATAAAGCGCCAACGCTCAATTGCAGAACAGAAATTAAAAATAGAGCAATTGCGATAGAAGAAAATTTTAGTTCGGAAGATTTTTCAAAAAGAGCACCTGCAAGGTAGGCTTGGATCATAAATCCAAAAATATAGCCGCCCCGAAGGCCGATAATTGCAAGTGGAGCTACTGACATTTGTGATAGAACAGGTAACCCCAGCATCGATTCTGCGATGTAGGCTGCAACGCTTAAAACAGCTTTTCTTTTACCGAGTGCTAAACTAAGCATCATGACAGCAAATGTTTGCATCGTCAATGGAACCGGTAAAAAAGGAATCGCAATTTGCGCTGCTATAGCTAAAAAAAGAGATCCGCCGAGTACCAGGAAAAAATCTTTAGCAAGGTCTGCATAGGATTTTACAGAGTTGCTCGAAACTGTTTGTGCTAAAATTGTCATAAAATATCCTTTTAGTGTTCAATTGTTGAGAGGATTCGGATCACTTCTTTGCAAAGAGCTTTTGCCTCGGCAAATGTAATATGCTGTTCGGCATCTTTTAAAGAAACCCATTTTGCCGATAAAATTTCATCTTCCTGAATTTTTAAAATCCCATGTACAGAAGCTAAAAAATAATAAACGGTCTTATCAATTTGTTGTTTTTGATGATAAAATGAATACCGCTCGTTTATAGGATCATCCTGCAAAATTTCTTGAACGGACAATCCTGTTTCTTCATTTAGCTCTCGTATGGCAGAGTCTAGCGGTTTTTCATTAATTTCGCCATGACCTTTTGGAAAAGACCAATAGCCCTCGCTCTGTTGTACAAGTAAAACATGCCACGCATCATTAATTTTTTGTAATGGAATAATGCCAAAGGACGTATCCAAAATCATTTATCCGCCTTTTTTATAAGGGCCAAATATTACAGTTGCGTTATGTCCGCCAAATCCAAAAGAATTGGAAACCCCGACTTTAATATCGAGAGCTTTAGCTTTTGTTGGAATGTCAAATCCAAGGTCAGGTTCCGGGTTTTCGAGGTTGATTGTCGGATGGACTTTTCCTGTTTTAATGGCCATTACAGTCACAACAGCTTCAAGTCCGCCGGCAGCTCCAAGAGGATGTCCAATCATTGATTTTGTTGAATTAAGCGTAATATTTTCAGGATTTTTAAAGACTTTTTTCATGGAGCCAATCTCAACTAAATCTCCAACCGGAGTCGAAGTTCCGTGAGCATTGATGTAATTGACTTTATCTTGAGAAATGCCAGCGTCTCTTAAAGCATTTTGCATGCACAACATTTGACCATCAGCACCAGGCTCTGTAATATGATGCGCATCGCATGAGATGCCGCCACCTAAATATTCAGCAAGAATTGTTGCGCCTCTAGCTTCTGCATGCTCAAGCGTCTCTAAAACAAGAACGCCAGCTCCCTCGCCGATCAAGAAACCATCGCGGTCTTTATCCCAGGGTCTCGATGCTTTTGTAGGTTCATCATTTCGTTGTGAGAGCGCTTTGCAAGCTGAAAAGCCTGCAACACCCATTGGAATAATGGGTGCTTCTGCGCCACCGCAAAGCATGATATCGGCATCGCCATTTCTTAAATGATTAGCAGCTGCAATAATGGAATTATTTCCGGTTGCACAAGCTGTTGAAATGGAATAATTTGGTCCCATGAACCCAATTTCCATAGCAAGCATGGCACCTGGCATATTCGTTAAAATATAAGGAACAAAAAATGGAGAAACGCGTTTAACGCCCTTTTCAAGCAAGGTTTGGACCCCATCGCAAAAAACATTCATTCCACCCATACCAGAGCCTATAACAATGCCGGCTCTAGTTTTATCGATGGCTTCAATATTTAATTTAGCAGATTCCAAAGCTTTTTTTCCTGCAACAATCGTGTAAGCTATGCATTTATCCACGCGGCGAGCATTTTTTTTGTCCATATACTCACCCGCATCAAAATCCGGGATGGAAGCTGCAATGCGTGTTGAAAAATCATCAGTATTAAAATGGGTAATGGCAGAAGCTCCGCTTTCGCCGTTTAAAAGTTTTTCATAAAATTGCTCAACATCATTTCCAAAACAGGAAACAACACCAACTCCTGTTACTACAATCCGCTTTTTTACCATATTTATTCCTAAATTATTGTTTAGTCGTCAAAATATCCAAATCCACAATTTTTGCATCTTTCCAAAGGAACTCTATACCGTATTTTTCTCTAAGTTCCGGAGTTAAAAGATGAACAATCACATCGCCAGCATCAATTACAAGCCAGTCGCCAACCTTGTCGCCTTCAATGTGCCATGCAGGATTATTCACTTCATTCAAAGTTTGAACAACAGATGATCCTATTGCTTTAACATGTCTGTCAATATTACCCTCTGCGATAATCAAAAAATCGGTTAAGGAAGATAGCCCTTTTACATCGAGTGCTATGATATTAAATCCTTTTCTATCAAAAATCGTTTGCGCTACGGCATTTAAAATTTTTTTCACAATATTCTTTGGTTTTAGTTAAAATGAAATACTAATATAACTTATTTTCATATATGTAGTCTACTACTTTTGATGGGACTAGATGTCTAATATATTTTTTAAGTTGAATGCGTTGTCTGATTTCGGTACTGCTAATATCTAAAGTTTTAGTTTTAGTTAATCCTTTTTCAAAATAAGAATAATAGTTCATATCCGGATTTAAACTTTCGTGGTGACGCATCCCGACAAGCGGACTTGCAAGAGACAAAATTTCTCTAGGGTTTTTCCATTTGGAAAAGTTTTGGACCATGTCCATGCCTAAGATCAGAAAAATTTCATATTCCGGGTAAATGTCTTTTATTTCCCGCAAAGTCTCTACAGTGTACGAAAACCCCTCTCTTTTAGCTTCAATATCAATCAATTCAAAATGATTGATATCTTCAATAGCAAGTTCTGTCATTAGGATTCTCTGAGAAACAGCTATAGGTTCAAAATCTTTTTTTTTAAAAGGACTGATATTTGCAGGACAAAACAGGACTTTATCGAGTTGATGTTTTTCACTTATTTCAAGAGCTAAATTAATATGGCCAAAATGAATCGGATCAAAAGAGCCCCCATAAAACCCAAGCTTTTTCATATAATCTCCCAATAATTTTTTGCAGCAAAATGCTTTAATTCCCTGTCCGGATTTACAGCTACTGCAATGCCGGCTCCCTTTAAAAAAGGCAAATCTAAAATACTGTCTGAATAAGCAATCATATTTTCTTTGACAATACCATATTTTAAAATACATTCATTTAAATACTTTAGCTTCTCTTCTCCCTCAAAAAAAGATGTGATGCATCTAAATTTTTTAAACGTATCTATTTTGTAGATTGTTGCTTTCCAATGAGAAACATTTAGGTAGTCAGCAATAGGCCCTACTAAAAAATCCGGAGAATTGGATAGTATCGAAATAAAATGCCCTTTTTTTTTGGCCTCTTCCAGTCTTTTGAGGGTTGGCTGATAAAACTTTGCCGAAAGAACATTATTAATAAAGGGTTGAATATGCTGTGTAATCCGATCGGCATCTTGATTTAGAAAGAGTATTTCAAAAGTTTTTTGATGGAGTTTGTTTAAGGAAAAAAAACCTGCTTTATGTAGGAAATAAACCCTTGCAAGATTTAGCATGATTGCGGTGGAGAAGACTTTTTGACGGTAGAGATAAACGCCAAATGAAAAGCTGCTATTTACAGATAAGAGAGTGTGGTCTAAGTCAAATAAGCTTGCCTTTATCATTGTTTCCTATAATTGTAGCAAAGACTCATATAATGTAGCGAAGGCTTTAGCCTTAAGTTTGTTTGCAAGGGCTAAAGCCCTTGTTTGTAGCGTAGGCTTTAGCTTAAGTTTGTAGCGTAGGCTTTAGCCTGCGTTTGTAGCGTAGGCTTTAGCCTGCGTTTGTTTGCAAGGGCTTTAGCCCTTGTTTGTAGCGTAGGCTTTAGCCTGCGTTTGTTTGCAAGGGCTTTAGCCCTTGTTTG
>JBEPVN010000067.1:0-12872 GCA_041691015.1 Parachlamydiaceae bacterium
GGTATGGGCTACAAAATGAGATAAAAAAGATGCAAAAAAGAAAAAATCAACAAAGCCGAGTCTGTGATGGGGTCAGGCCTGATATTCGTGATGGGGTCAGGCCTGACATTCGGACATTTGAAAATATTTAAGTTAAATTCATTCAGATAGCAAAGAAAGGATACAGTAAGCAAATAAAATAAAAATAAATTTTAGAGTAACAGTGATGAAGTTGATGTTGTTGAAAACACAAAAAAAAGACTCAAATGTCCGAATGTCAGGCCTGACCCATTTACTAAAAGCTGACTGCAACCATCATACAGCGAAAAAACCCCTAAACCACCATTTCTCTCGCGTTAATATTCACTGTTCCATATTTAAAACTGTTCAATAAATATTGAACAGTGTAGAATAATGAACAGATAAGGAGGGCGTATGAAAGGTCGGTTTTTGATTAGTTCAAATGAAAAACCTGTGGAAGGGAATATCTATTCGGACAAATCGGCGGTGGTTCTTGATTGGTTGCTGAGAGAAGGCACAAAGAGTCGGGAGTTGTCCGTGCGAAATGTATCTAAAGAAGCTGGGGTAAGTCTGGGGTCGGCACAACGCGTCTTTAGGACTTTAGTTTTAAAAGGAATTTTGCAAGCCGAAGGAATAAGAACCTCCAAAAAGTTTTTCATGAAAGATCCTAAACGCCTTCTTGAAAGCTGGCTAGAACATTACAGCATCGTAAAAAAATGCAAAATGAAAACTTATCGTTCCGGGCTCCAAGATAAAGCAGAGCTTTTAGAGACAATTAAAAAGTCAAATCTAAACAATAAGGTAGCATTGGCTCTTCATTCTGCTGTTGAAGCGCATGGATATAAAAACACCAACTTAAACACTCTTGAACTATACCTACTTGATCCTTTGATTAGACCGCAACTTGAGAAAAAGCTACTTTTAGAACCTCAAGAAAGAGGCTATGAAGTTTTGCTTATAGAGCCTTACTACAAAAGCTTGCTTAAGCATGCTTCTGAATCAAATCTAGATATCAATGTCTCTCCTTCTATTTTGACTTTTTTGGATTTATATCACTTTCCTTTACGTGGACAAGAACAAGCAGAATTTATGGCGGAACGTCTTCCAGACCTCAAGCGTATTTATAAAAGCGGTAAATCGTAATGACATTCAATCAAGAAGACAAAATCATTTCAGAATTTTTAGAATCTATTGGTCCATGGCGAGATTTTGTTGTCATTGGAGGTGGTTTTGCTCTCTTTATCTATAAACTTTACTTAAGCGATCCAAAATTAAAAAATCCACCAGTAGGCACTAGAGATATCGATTCTCTTATTTCAAGAAAAATCCCGGAAGTATCAAAAAAGAACATTCAAAGTTACCTTCGAGAAGCTGGCTTCAATCATGTTTTTAAAGATCTAGATGACCCAGCAACGGAAGCTTATGTGAAGGAAATTGCAGGCGCAGAGGTAGAAATCGAATTTTTGACCGATGATTCTGTCAGAAACAAAAAAGATAAAAATGTGGTTATAGCAGGTGTGGTAGCTCAACCGCTCAGCTATTTAACTTTAAGCTTACAGACAACATTAAAGTTTCAGACTTATTCAAAAAATACTGGAAACGTGGTGACACCTGGTGCTTGGATATTCCATAAAGGCTTAGCCTTTACGAAACGCAAAAGCTCGCTAAAAATACTTAAGGACCTTTATGGCATTTGGTATGTTGCTTCCCAGTTAGGTAAATTTTCTGATCATGCCCTAGATGAATTCAATGGCTTAGCAAAACAACATCAAAAATGGTTTAAAACTTTTCAAAAAAATCTACAGAATTGGCTGGATAATGCCACGCCAAATGATTGGTCTAAATTAGAAGCTCAAGACCCTTCTGGTAGGCTACGCAAACTCAATTTCGAACAAATCGTACGAACTTTTATTTGAAGTCTGATTTAGTCTATCTATAACATAGTCACTTAAAAAAAATCATTGGGGTGCCGATGTTACAAATTTGGGAGAAGCTATTTATCGAAATGGTCGAAAAGAAGAAGGAGAATTAGTAGTATTGGAGGGCATTCAATAAATTCAAGCTCACCAAGATGATTACGATACTTTTACAATTAATGTATGGATATCTGGTGCCTATCTTTGGCTGGCAAAAATCTTTATAAACGATAACAGAATAGAAAAAGCAAATATTTATCTTCAGAAAGGTGAAAAAATAGTTTTGAATGATAATCGAATGGTTATTCGGAAACAACAGCTTGAGATTCTAAAAAAGAAAATTAATCATTAGCGCTCTACAACACATCTGGATACTTTGGCATTATAGGTTTACGTACTTAGAGTTAATCTAGAGCAATTCACTGTTTGTTTGCAAACATCAAATAATTAGGGACTTAAATCGAGTCTATACACGATTTAAATCCCTCTTTAATCAGTTGCCGTTCATCATCGTAGAGCGCTTTTGAGCCATCTTTTCAGCTGCGACTTTTACCGCGGTATTTTTGTCATCAAATGCACCTTTGCTAGTTCCTTTGCATCCACCCTTTCCAGCGCAAGCGTTTTCTTTTGTCTTACATGAATTCATTCCCTTGCATCCATTTTGACCTTTGCATGACTGATTTGCTAATTGTAAAGCCATTGCTCTACCTTCTTTACTTAAATTCTGATAAGTCGCTTTTCCCTCGGTATTTAATTTTGACAAAAGTTCTTGTTCTGTCATAATTTTGTTAGAATTTTGCATTGTAGATTTCATTGCATCAGCAGTATTGTTTTGGCTTCCTCTATAGTCATTTTGCGGCTCGGCTGCATTGACTTGTCCAAGTAATGCTCCCCCAACTATACCCATCAGCGCTATCTTCTTTAAATTTGTATTCTTTTTCATAAAATCTCCTGTTAATTGATTCATCGATAATGAAGCTCTATCGGTAAGCCTCTATACTTATTTAACACTGCCCTTTGAAATCTACAAGGAAAAATTTTTCTTCTCATAGTAGATAGTTTCAAAATCAAAATATTGAGTTTTTAGTTTAACGACCAATCGCATTTTATTTAGTAGCAAAAAATGGTAGAAGTATTTAAGTCTGAAAGAAGGCATGTAAAAGAAATGAGGGTCAGTGATTGCGAAAAATAAAATTGTTATTCTCGGAAGCGGTTTTGGTGGAGTATATACCGCGTTGGAGCTTGAAAAACAATTTAAACATTATCCTGAACTTGATGTTGTTCTTGTAAATCAGGATAATTTTCTTCTTTTTACACCAATGCTTCATGAAGTTGCTGCAAGTGATATAGACCCAACAGACATTGTAAACCCAATTCATAAACTTCTTAAAAAAGTTCGATTTTTCTGTGGCTCGGTAGATTCTATTGATCTTGATAACCGTAAAGTCATTGTTTCACATGGCGCAACAAAACATTCTCACGAATTATTTTATGACCATTTGGTGCTAGCACTAGGAAGTGTAACGCATTTTTACGGCATACCTGGATTGGAAGAGCAAGCGCTAACAATGAAGACTTTAGGAGATGCTGTCTATCTAAGGAATCAAGTGATCAGTCTTATTGAAGAAGCCGATTTTGATTGCTGTAAGGGTATTCGTGAACGTCTTCTTACTTTTGTTGTCGCAGGAGCTGGTTTTGCTGGTGTAGAAACTATCGCTGCCATTCACGATTATGCAAGGAGTATTTTGCCCTTCTACAGAAATCTCAAAGAAAGTGATTTGAAATTTATCCTTGTTTCCTCAACAAAAATATTGCTCCCCGAACTCAATGAGAAACTTGGCCAATATGCAGGAGAACTCCTTTTGAAACGCGGGATACAAATTTTATTTTACACGAAAGTAACTTCTTACATAAATGGAAACGTTTCTTTAAGTGATGGTTCAAATCATGAAAGTCGTACATTGATTTGGACTGCAGGAACAGCTTCAAATCCGATCATCGACACGCTTCAATGCAATAAAGAAAAAGGACGCGTTAAAGTCCTTCCAACACTTAACGTGGAACATTACCCTGGCGTATGGGCAATTGGTGACTGCGCATGCATTCCGAGTCCAACTAGCAAAGGCTCTTATCCCCCAACAGCTCAACACGCAATCAGAGAAGCCAAAACTGTTGCTCGTAATATAATCGCAGAACTAAACCAAAAACCATTAAAGCCATTTATCTATAATTCAATCGGTCAACTTGCCTCCTTGGGTAATCGAAAAGGGATTGCAGAGGTCTTTGGCTTCCGATTCTCCGGATTTTTAGCCTGGTGGATGTGGCGAACGATATATTTGCTAAAGTTGCCAAGGCTTGAAAAGCGTATCAGAGTAGCCCTTAACTGGACTCTTGACCTTATATTTTCAAAAGACACTGTGCAGCTTCCCACTATTCGTTCAAAAGGTGTATCAAATGAGAATTTGAAAAAATAAAGGAACTTTTATGACTTATCTAAGCAAAAATTTTTACGAGTCTTTAACATCTGTAGGCAATTCGCTTCAGTCTGTTTTGTTATTGGTTATGCGATTGTACTGGGGAGGATCCTTGGCCGTTTCTGGATGGGGAAAGCTACATAATATTGCCGGTGTTAGTGACTATTTTGCCTCTTTAAACATCCCTTTTCCTCTGGTCAATGCCTATTTGGTTAGCGGCATAGAGCTTATAGGTGGAGTTTGTTTGCTTATTGGTTTGTTTTCTCGCTTAGCCGCTCTTCCAGTTATTGGTATCTTAATTGGTGCTCTTCTGACGGAACATCGCGAAGCATTATTTAATGCTTGGAATGACCCTCAAAATCTGATTATACAGCTCCCTTTTAATTATTTACTAACAGCTCTCATTGTATTTATTTTTGGTCCTGGCAAGTTATCCGTTGATTATCTCATTCAAAAATTGTCGGGATCTCAAGATACTCAATAGTGCTCTTTTGAAATGCTAGTACGCTGTAGGGTAAGTTCGTCCAACTAAAAAATTATTTTAAATTCGTGATGGGGTCTTAAGCTTTTTGATGGGGTCAGGCCTGACATTCGTGATGGGGTCAGGCCTGGCATTCGGACATTTGAAAATCTTTAAGTTAAATTCATTCAGATAGCAAAGAAAGGATACAGTAAGCAAATAAAATAAAAATAAATTTTAGAGTAACAGTGATGAAGTTGATGTTGTTGAAAACACAAAAAAAAGCTCAAATGTCCGAATGTCAGGCCTGACCCATTTACGAATGTCAGGCCTGACCCATTTATAGTTCTATAGAACCAGCATTTCAAAAACACGACGCTGAAGCCATTAAAGAATGGGGTAAAAAATATGTTGGTGAAACACTGCTTAGAAAAAAGAACCGGATTTTGAAAATCAAGCGAACTAAGAAATTGGATCTAGATTTGACACGGTTTTTACAGGTAAAAAAGAAGGCTGCTTAGGGCTAAATGTGACACCCCAAGCTTGACCCCACAAGTCTTAAAAATATATTTTGTCATAATATTTATTCGCCGACGTGAGCTATGGCCATGATATGGGCGCTCGCCCCTATAATGGATTCTTCTGTTTCAATTTTTTCTATAATTGTTAATAAATCTTGCCAATTGTTTTGATCTTTATAAAGATTAGCCATTATGCCCTTATGCCAAACAGGTCCTTCAACTGCGAGAATAGAAACATTTTTAAAACCACTTTGCTGAATTTCTTCTTTTAATTCCATAGGAGTATGCAAATAACCAAAGTCGAAACCATCAGATATTTTATGGTGAATGCCTGTCATTAATTCTTGCTTTATAACATGCTTTTTAACATCTAAGGCTTCTTTGTACAAACTATCCATAAATGAAGCAAAGCGAGAAATTCCTACAGCAAATAACATTCCATTTGGCTTTAATATACGATAAGCTTCTTTCAAAGATTTTAAACGATCTGCTTGATCGACTAAATGATATAAAGGCCCAAAAAGTAAGACGACATCTGCAGATTGATCCTCTCTTTTAACGCATCTTGCATCTCCAACAGAATAGCTTGCTAAATGAATCGATGATAAACTTCCATAATTTTTAGCTTGTTCGATATGAAGAGGGACTGGATCAATTAAATGCACTGTATATCCCATTTCAGTAAGTGGAAAGGCGTATGCTCCGGCAGCTCCTCCAATATCCAAAATAACTGCAGGGGCTTTTGGTAGATATTTTTTTAAAATATTTAATGTTCGATCTTTTTCCAGTTGATGAGAAATTAATCGGTCTTTTTCATGACCTTTGGAATAGTATTTTTCAATAAATGGATCCAATTTTTTTTGTTCTTTTTTATCTGTCATTGATTTATATTCGTTAATGTTTAAAATAATATAATTATTTAAAAAGATTGTAGATTACTTGTAGTTATAATTTTTTATTGTTAAAATGAGCTTTACATAATCTCTTCAAATAAATAGATTACCAAAAAAGTGGATTTTATTCATGCAAAAAAAAACAATTATCATTACTGGAGCTGCGAGCGGAATCGGGCAAGTCCTTACAAAAAGATGTTTAAAAGAAGGATATCATGTTGTCGCAATTGATATTGATACAAAAGGCCTTGAATCTTTAAAAGAGAGTTTAGCTAGAGACCCTCTTTTTATTTTTTCTGTCGATGTATCTAACTACGATCAAGTATCATTTTTCTTCAATAATTTAATAATGAATCAATTGCAACCCACCTACTTGGTGAATAATGCCGGGATTTATCTTGGAAAAAATTTGTTAAATTATTCCTTGGAAGAAATGCAGAGAGTGATCCATGTCAACTGTTTGGGAGCTGTTTTTTTTAGTCAATTATTTGCAAAGTCAATTCTTTCTAATCAAGAAAGCGGAGTCATCGTCAACATCTCCTCCGTTGCTGGAGAAGAAGGAAGTTCTGATGCTCTTTATGGCCTATCTAAAGCAGCTCTTCTTGGTTTGACAAAGTCTTGTGCAATGAATTTTGCCCCTTCGATTAGAGTAAATGCCATTGCACCCGGCTTAGTAACCACGGATTTAATTAAACATGTTCCAGTAAGCCGCATGGAAGAATACCGATCAACCGAACTATTAAAAGATCCTATTCTTCCAGAAGATGTGGCAGACACTTTGATCTTTTTAATTAGCGATCAAAGTAAGCATTATACTGGAGCTATTTTTGACTTAAATAATGGCTGTTATCGTCGCTAAGACAATTGACACATCCTTCATGGAAGCATTAAGCCATTTCTTACATAGGCGACTTTCAATTGCAGAGATCTCATTTGCGTGCAGAAATCCGGAAGGAAGCTTTTTTAAGCCTTCTATCATTTCATTAAGATGTTCTTTTTCTTCGAGTAAAATAGACTTCACTGCAACTAAAGAGCCCGCTTTACGAAGAACCTCATCGTAGATTTGATAAAGTTCATCTGCTCGAAGTTCAATTGCATATGTGACAAGTAAATAAGCCGCTTCTTTAACAGCATTTTTTGACAATCCTAATTTTTTGAGATAACGAGAAGCTTTAAGATCCAAAGCCGTCAAATAATGAAGAGTGGATATGCCTCCTAGCATCAACGAAAGAGAATAAGTTTCCATCGGATTTAGTGAGACCTTTTTTATTTGACGTTTTAAATGATGCGCATGACGAAATTCTTCTGCAGCATGCTTAAGCATTTCTTCTTTGACTAAAGTGGGATGTTCACAAGCTGCGATTTTTCTAGCTCCACAGTTTTCAAGAAATGAGAGGGTATTCAGCCACTTGGCGTGTAGTTCATCAGAAGCTACAATTGCTGTCAATAGCTTGTGTGTAGAGCTTGCATGGGAAGTAAAAGTGGTCATAGGTCTCCTTCTAAGGTAAGAATTATATATTCATAGATCAACTGAAGTTCTTCTTTTTTAATGCAATAGGGAGGTAATATATAGAGCACGTTGCCCAAAGGACGAAGCAAAATTCCTCGGGCTAAGAAAAAGTCATAAAGAGGGTCCCGTATCGATTGAAAATAGGAACTGTTTTTTGTCTTGTACTCCAACGCTAGAATAGTTCCAAGTGTTTCACATCGCTTGAGCTTATGGTGAGAGTGCCATCTTTCACAGAAAACTTTGTGGCAAGCCTCTATCATTTCTCTTTGCTGAAAACATGTTTTTTCCAATAAAAGATCTAAACTTGCAAGAGCGCTGCTACAGGCAAGGGGATTTGCTGTATAGGAATGACCATGTAAAAATGCTTGGTTGAGATGCTCTCCAAGAAAGGCATTAAAGATTTTATCGTTGCAAGCTGTAGCACCCAAGGGTAAAAAACCTCCTGTCAACCCTTTGGATAGACATATAAGATCAGGCTTTTCATGAATTTGTTCACATGCAAAAAGCGTTCCTGTGCGACCAAAGCCTGTCATCACCTCATCTGCAATCGTTAAAACTTCATGTTTCTGACAACATTCAATGAGACTATTTAATCCTGACGCTGAATAGATGATCATTCCACCGGAGCCAAGAATAAGTGGTTCAAAAATAAAGCAAGCAACTTCACCTTTTTTAAGAATTGATTTAAGTTGAGCGATCGATTCCTCTTCATGCCCAATTCTTGGGGCATCAATTGATTCCACATCAAATAACTGATTCCAAAAAGGCTTGTTAAACCCATTTCTTCCAGCTGCAGACATGGCTCCAAAAGTATCACCATGATAGCTATTCTTGAAGCATATGATTTTGGTTCTATTAATTTTTTGATTATACCAATATTGCAATGCCATTTTCAGTGCAACTTCGACAGCGGTAGACCCATTATCCGAATAAAAAATTTTTGACATATTTCCTGGGAGGATAGGGAGCAGCCTGCTACCTAAATCAACTGCCGGACGGTGCGTAAAATCTGCAAAAATGACATGCTCCAATACATCTGCTTGGGCTTTGATTTTTTCGACTATATAGGGATTTGCATGTCCATGAAGATTAACCCACCAAGATGAGATAGCATCCAAATAGCGATCTCCATTCTCAGCATAAAGATACACACCTTTTGCTTTGATTATGGGAATGGGTAGGCGTGCTGACTGCATTTGAGTAAATGGATGCCAAATGCAAGATTGATCTCTTTTACTTATAGAACTTTTGATAGCTTTGGTTGCCATAGTTTTGCATACCTTTGAATGATTTGTGGATTAATGTTTGTTTCAGGAAGCAATCTGCCCAAAAGTGGAACTTGCGAAAATTCTAAAATAACATTTTCACTATCGTAATTAGGAAGGCCGTTGAAAATTATCCCTGCGACCAAAATATTGTTTTGTTTTAACGCGTGAAGTGTGAGCAATGTATGGTTAATGCTACCTAAATAATGGCTTGATACAACAATCCAAGGACAGTTCCATGACTTGAATAGATCAAAACTTAAAATTTTTGAAGATAAGGGAACAAAAATTCCCCCAACTCCTTCAATAATCAAGGGACGAATTGTTTGAGGAGGAATAATATTTTTAGGACAAATGGAAATATTTTCAAGTATTGCCGCATGATGCGGTGAAAGAGGCGCTTTTAATGAATAAGCAGGTTCGTGGATATGACATTTTGTTTCGTCGATCAATTTTTTTATAGTTGCAGTATCAGAGTCTTCTTCATCTCCACATTGGACAGGCTTCCAATATTCTCCTTTTAGCGAAGTTGTAAGAATTGCTGCGACAATGGTTTTACCAACGCAAGTTCCAGATCCTGCTACGATGATTTTATTCATTAGAACATCCTTTCAATGAATTGATAAGATCCAAAAGCATTTTCAATTCATTTTCACTATTAAAAGCATGTAAGCTAATTCGCAGCATTTCTTTTCCTCGCTGTACTGTAGGGCTAAGCAGTGGTCTTACATCAAAACCATTTTCAATAATTTTTTGAGAAATTTCCTTTATTGCTTGATTGCCTTTAATGGGAATTGCTTGAATATGAGTTTTAGAAGAGTTCAAGATAACATTTTGATAATACTGAATTAATTTTTGAAGATGTTTTCTTTCATTTTCCATAAGAGGAAATAAATCATAACTGCATTTAATGGCAGCTAGGGAATGCATGGGGAGCGCTGTCGTATAGATGTATGACGTTGCAAAATTAATGAGGGATTGTTTTAAAGTTAGATTTCCAAGAATAATAGCCCCATGAACTCCAAGTGCTTTACCAAATGTAATAATTTGAGCAAAGACATCAGCACATAAATTTTGCTCTGCTACAAGACCTTTACCTTGCAAACCATAAGTTCCAACAGCGTGAGCTTCATCAACAATTAAGTGAGCTTCATATTTTTTTGAAATTTCGCAAATTTCTGATAAAGGAGCAATCGAGCCGTCTGTTGAATAAATAGATTCAACGCAAATGAACCGATTACCGTTAGTTTTACAATTTTTGAGTCTGCTCTCAAGATGTGTAATGTCATTATGTTTAAAAGGCAGTGCTTTAGCTTTGCTTAACAGAATACCATCATGAGTGGAAGCATGAACTTTTGTGTCAAAAAAAATGGAGTCTTTGCTATCTGCAATTGTAGAAAGCAATCCTAAATTGGCCATATACCCGCAGTTAAAAAGAAGACCTGCTTTAAATCCATGAAATTGGGCGATGCTATTTTCCAAATCTTCGACATAGCCAGTATTGCCTGTAAGTAAGCGTGAACCGGTTGACCCAAAACCATTTAAAGAGCTTTTATGCTTTGTTAATTCTTGTGTTACTAAATCAGCAAAACATGAGGATCTAGCAATTCCTAAATAATCATTGGAAGAAAAATCAATGAGATTTTGAGTTAAGTGCAGTTTTCGTAGATTTCCAATTCTTTCTCGTTTTACTAGTTTGTCTTTTAGTTTCAAGGTCATGATAAAGAAACTTTGGAAAATGCAGGGCGTTTTTTAAGGCCGAGGAGCTGAAACATTTCTTCATCTTTATCAATTGCAGTATTAGCTACAGTTAGGAGTTTTTCCCCAGAAAAAATAGAATTAGCTCCTGCCAAAAAGCATAGGGATTGTTCCTCAAAAGTCATTTCGATTCGTCCGGCAGATAATCGAATCATAGCTTTTGGCATTACAATTCTTGTAACAGCGATCATCCGAATCATTTCCCATATCGATAGGGTGGGTTGATTTTCAAGCGGAGTTCCAGGTATTTGACTTAAGCGATTTATCGGGACAGATTCCGGGTGTGGATTTCTCTTTGAGAGAGTAAGTAATAAAAAGAGTCTATCCATACTGCTCTCCCCCATACCTAAAATACCGCCGCAACAGACACTTAAATCAGCTTTTTCAGCAATATCCAAAGTATCTATTCTGTCTTGATAGGTTCTTGTGGTAATGATCGTTTTGTAAAATTGCTCTGAAGAATCAAGATTGTGATTATAGGCATAAAGACCGGCCTTTTTTAAAAGTGCTGCTTGATGGCTTTTGAGCATTCCTAAAGTACAGCACACTTCAACGCCCATGTTTGTTATTGCTTTGATCATTTCAAGCACTTCATCAAATTGTTTGCTATCCCTTACTTCTCTCCAAGCAGCTCCTAAACAAATACGTGTAGCTCCTCTTCCAATAGCCTTTTTTGCTTCATTTATTACGTTGTTAAGTGTCATCACGGGTTGTGCTGAGACAGAGGTTTGATAGCGTGACGATTGAGCACAATATTTGCAGTCTTCTGGACAACCACCAGTTTTGATCGAAATCAAACTACATACCTGTATTTCTGTAGGTTCGTGAAAAAGCACATGGACTTGATGAGATTTTGAAATAAGTTCAAGAAGCGGCAAATCATAATTTTCCTTTAACTCTTTAATGGTCCAATCATGTTTTGTATTCATTTTTTCCTTAAATTATATCGAATTATTGTTAAATTTCAGAAGATTAACCAGATTTTTATCAAATTTCAATATAATTTGCTAATGCACTTAATCTATTTAAACTACAAAATAGTTTACATAAACTTAAAATCAGTTTTTATTTAAAGAGAATTTTCAGATTTTCTTGAAGAAAATCCGCATCCTTGATAAAACTACAATTTAGTTTATGATGATCAAAAAGAGGTTTAAAATTTTTATGCTAGAAGTTCTATGCGGCAACAAAAATGTACAAAGAATTCTCATTTTTTTATTTGTAAACGGAAAATGCTACGGAACACAGCTTCATCGGATGCTAAAAACATCTCTTACACCGATTCAAAAAGCTCTTAATCGATTGGAAAACGGCGGTCTGATCACGAGCTATTTTGAGGGCAAAACCAGGGTTTATTATTTCAATCCAGCCTATCTGCTTTTAAAAGAGCTAGAGCAACTACTAAAAAAAGCATACACCTTGTTACCGGCTCACGAGAAAAAAAGTTACTATGTGAGTCCGGAAGATCTTTCCACACAATCCTCAAATAAGGAAAATAAATCACAAGTTCTTCAAGCGTTTTGGGAAAAATTGTTAACTGTGAAGCAACTGACATTTCATGCTAAAACGAAATCTAAAGATGAGAACGGATGGAACGGTAAGGGTCAGGGAGAGGTCATTTCTCTTAAAAATGATAGTAACACATTGATTTTTAATGAGAAAGGTACTTGGCAGGGCAAGCAGGGGGTTGATGTAGGTTTTAGTAATGTGTTTCGCTGGACTCTTGATCTCAATGCAAAAATGATTTCTTTAGAACATTTGCGTTACGGATCAGACAATCCTGTTTTTCTTTTTCATCTTACACCCTCTGGTAAGTATTCTTTATCATCTGTTGACTCGCATCTTTGTGAAGGGGATACATACTTTGGGCAAATCCATTTTGATAATTTTAGTCTTCGGTTAAATTGGAGAGTGATTGGTCCAAAAAAAAACGAAGAATTAGATTACTATTATTCTTAAGAGTTTTAAGGCTATACTAAACTTGCAGCCTCTAATTGATCTACATCGAGATTACAAATTACTAGGGTGTTGTTTTTGAGTTGTTTTCCGCTTCGAAAAATCACATCAAATGATTA
>JBEPVN010000068.1:0-12842 GCA_041691015.1 Parachlamydiaceae bacterium
AAAGGGTTGTTAATAACTTATAATTTCCTCATCGCCTCTCCTACTCTCCGCCTCTTGCGTTAACTTCAAAATTATGAATTCCTGCAATCAGATTGAAGCGTAAACCAAATCGTTTTCTCCTATTCCTGTATCTATCGCTTATAATTTTGAATCTCTTTAAACTTCCTATCACATTTTCATTTATGACCCTTTCTCTAGGAGATTTTTTGATTCTCTTTTTTCTCATCTTTCGTCAAATGAAAATAAGTTCGATACTCCCTTAAATACTCCAAAGCCATTAAGAGCTTATCTTCTATACTTAAATTACTCTTTCTTCCTGCTTTTCTATATCTATGTAAAGTAATGGAAAATATCAAAAAATTAATTATGCAAGAAGTCTATTTGATTCCATTTATTCCCTTCCTCGTTTTCGACTGTTCTTTTGTTTTAATATTTGATCGAGAGTTTGAAAAGATTCAATAGGTATTGGTTTGAATAGTTCAGAAAATTCTACAAGAGAATCCAAAACCAAGGCAATTTTCAAAAGAGATTCAATCGAAATTTTACCTGTTTTTTCAAATTTTTTTAAGACTCCCAAGCTTACACCCGATCGTTCAGATAACGACTTTTGTGTGAAGTTGAAAAAAAGCCTTTTTTCTTTGGCACGGCTTGCTATTTGGAAGAGAAGATCGTGAGGATTTAATAAATTAAAGTTCATATAGTATCCATTATCTGGAGTTTTCCCTTATAATGGATGTTATAGTATCCACTAATTTAAAGTCAATAAACGTCTTTAAGATAGCGTTTTTGACCGCGGAGTTCTTTTAGATAAGCTTTAGCTTCCGGTTCCTCTTTTTGTCCGAACTGCTGGATGATTTGGAGTAGTGTGCTTTCAACATCTCTTGCCATTTGTTTTGCGTCTCCACAAACATAAAAATGAGCGCCCTCTTGCAGCCAATCATAAATTTCTTGACCCTGTTCCATCATGCGGTGCTGTACATAAATTTTTTCAGGCTGATCGCGGGAAAATGCGCTGCTAACTTTTAAGCTATTTTGAGAAGTGAGTTCGTTCCAGTAATCTTCATAAAAAAAATCAAAATTTTGATTCCACTCCCCGAAGATAAGCCAATGTTTTCCTTGCGCCTTCATATGTATCCGCTCTTGCATAAAGGCTCTAAAGGGAGCAACACCGGTTCCTGGCCCCACCATAATCATTGGAGCGTTTAAATCAACTGGCACAGTAAACCCATGATGCGGCTGAATATAGACAGGGACTTTAGCCTGATTTAAGGGAGCTAAATTACAAAGATAGTGTGTGCATACGCCGCGTCTAAGAAGTTGATTGCTTTCATATTCAAGCATAGCGACAGTTAAGTGAACTTCATCGCCGACAGCTTTTTTTGCAGAAGAAATGGAATAAAGTCTTGGAAGAAGGGGCATTAATAAGTTACAAAGTTCCTGAATTTCAAAGGGAGCTTCATTGTTTTCTTCCAAAGCATCCCAAAGTTCATGAGTTGCTTGATATTCTTTTAAAGCTTCTTTATTTTGATCTTCTAAAAGCGTTTCAAGTTTTGCTTTTTTTTCTGGATTTGTCTGTTTTTTAGCTATTTCAAGTAAGAGTTTTTTGCTAATTTCGGTGATATTTGCTTTTTCTTCAAAAAATGTTTTTAATTTGGTGGGATTTTCGCCTTGCTTATCGGTAACTAATTCATCGCCTGTTGCTTGAATAGAATTTAAAGTCCATGAAACAAGATCCGGATCATTAGAGGGATAAATGCCGATGCTGTCTCCTACATTATAATGAATGTCAGAGCCTTCGATATCGAGTACAATATGATGGGTGTTTTTTTTAGAACCGTCTTTTGAAAGACGTTTTCTTTCTTTGATTTTGGCAAAAAAAGGATTTGTTCTTGAATAGGGATTATTATGTTCTTTTAGCATGTTATTTAACTTCTATTAATTAAAAATGTAATTCAGCATAACATATATAATGATTATTTAGCAAGTAAAGCCTTGTCCCTAAAGTCAATAATAGTCCATATTGTCCATCTAACTTTAAAGGAACTAAAAAATGCAAAAAATCAAAGGTTCTGTCGCTATTGTCGCAAATGGAGAAATAGCGGACTACTCCTTAATTTTTGAAAAACTTAAAAATTATGATATTGTTATAGCAGCAGATGGCGGAGCCTCGCATTGTTTAAAATTAAATATTGTCCCCTCTATGATCATTGGCGATTTGGATTCGATCAGTCAAGAAGCATTAACTGCTTTTGCAGCTGTTCCGACTCTCAAATTTCCAAAAGAGAAAGATGAGACTGATCTTGAACTTGCTATTTTCAAAGCTTTTTCTTTAAATAGCGAAAAAGTAGCGTTATTTGCAGCTACTGGAAATAGGATCGACCATACGCTTGCCAATTTGCATTTATTAAGGAGGTTTCCCTCCAAATTATTTATTTACACTGAAAAAGAAACAATTTTTGCGATCAATGAAACCGTTGCGAGAGAACCTTATAAAATTGGAGCCGCAATTGACCAAACCGTATCATTTTTGCCAATTGGCGGGGATGTGACCTCAGTGACTACCAAAGGCTTTAAATGGGAGTTGAAAGAAACTAATTTAAGTCAAAATTTTTATAGCATCTCCAATGTCTGCATCGCAAAAAATTCATCGATCAGTTTAAAAAATGGAGATCTTCTTGTATTTCTTGGATAATGTCGCTTGAATTCTTAAGTGGAAACCATTAGAATCAGTTCCTATGGAAAAATACAATATAAAAAAAATTAGAAATTTCTCGATTATTGCTCATATCGATCATGGTAAATCCACTTTGGCAGACCGCATGCTGGAGCTGACGCATACTGTCGCAGCAAGGGATATGCAAGAGCAGCTTTTGGATGATATGGATCTTGAGAGGGAACGTGGCATCACCATCAAAGCACACCCTGTGACCATGCATTACAAGGCAAATAACGGGGAAACATACCAAATTAATTTGATCGATACTCCAGGTCACGTTGATTTTACTTATGAAGTATCAAGGTCTTTGGCAGCTTGCGAGGGCGCAGTATTAGTCGTTGATGCAGCTCAAGGCGTGCAAGCGCAAAGCATGGCAAACGTGCATTTAGCTCTTGAGCGCAATCTTGAAATTGTTCCTGTGATCAATAAAATTGATTTACCGAGCGCAGATGTTGAGAGCGTGCGAAAACAAATCGAAGAATTCATCGGGCTTGATGCCTCAAACGCGATTGGCTGCTCTGCAAAAACAGGAATTGGGATTAGAGATATCTTAGAGCGCATTATTGAAGATGTTCCCCATCCAAAAGAGCCTGAAGATGATATCTTAAGAGCGTTGGTTTTTGATTCGCACTATGATATTTATCGTGGGGTCATGGTTTATGTCAGGGTCGTGAGCGGAGAGCTAAAAAAAGGCTCTATGATCAAAATGATGGCTACTGATAAAACATTTGAAGTTCTGGATGTCGGCGTTTTTATACCTTCTGAAAAATCGGTTGATTCCCTACGGCCTGGGGAAGTGGGTTATCTTATTGCAAATATCAAAGTAACATCCGATGTAAAAGTCGGCGACACGATCACGCTGCAAAAATATCCTGCAAAAGAAGCGCTTCCCGGCTTTAAGAATATTAGCCCTGTTGTTTTTGCAGGCATTTACCCCATGGATACGACAGACTTTTTAGCGTTGCGGGACGCCCTTGAAAAATTACAGCTGAATGACTCTGCGCTTCATTTGGAGCAGGAAAGCAGCATGGCGCTAGGCTTTGGTTTTCGATGCGGATTTTTAGGTCTTTTGCATTTGGAGATTGTTTTTGAGCGGATCATACGCGAATTTGACATTGGGATCATCTCTACTGCGCCAAGTGTTATTTACAAATTTACTTTAAATGACGGAACAACAAAAGAAATTGATAATCCGACACATTATCCCGATCCAACATTTATTGAGCGCGTAGAAGAGCCATACGTTAAGTGCCATATTTTAGCCCCGGCAGAGTATATGGGAGCTATCATGAACTTAGGCCTTGAAAAAAGGGGCACTTGCATCAAGACTGAAACTGTGGATGCAAGACGATTGATGCTTACCTACCGCATTCCTTTAAATGAGATCATTATTGATTTTAACGATAAATTAAAATCCCTTACCAAAGGCTATGGCTCATTTGACTATGAATTTGACAGCTACGAAAAAAGCGATATCGTCAAACTCGAGATTCGGGTCAATGAAGAGCCTGTCGATGCCTTTTCATGTCTTGTGCATCGATCAAAAGCTGAATCAAAAGGTAGAGCCATCTGCGCTAAGCTTTTAGAAGTGATTCCGATGCAGCTTTTTAAAGTTCCAATCCAGGCGGCAATCGGCGCTAAAGTGGTAGCAAGAGAAACCATCCGGGCCATTACAAAGAATGTAACTGCAAAGTGTTATGGGGGAGATATTTCCCGTAAACGCAAACTTTGGGAAAAGCAGAAAAAAGGTAAAAAGCGCATGAAAGAGATAGGAAAAGTAAATATTCCTCAGAGCGCTTTTATGGAAGTTCTTAAGGCAGAATAGGGAGTTTGTTTTTTAATGATGAGTTCTTTTGTGGAAGACATTTTGTGTATACAGGCTGAGAAGAAGGCTCCGTTTGTTTATTTCAAGAAAGAACAATTGGAGCTTTTGGATAAAGCAGGTATTCCAAAACATGTGGCCATTATTCCAGATGGGAATCGCCGCTGGGCAAAAAAAGAAGAATTCTCATCGACAGAGGGTCATGCTTGCGGCGCTGATATCTTAATGGATGTCGTAAAGTCTGGTAAAGAGCTTGGAATTAAGACGATGACCTTTTACACATTCTCCACAGAAAATTGGCATCGAAGCGAAGAAGAAGTACAGGGCCTTTTATGGCTTCTTCAATCCTATTTAAGCAGTAAATGCAATGAAATGATCGAGTCTGGAATTAGATTTTATACGATCGGCGATTTGTCCGGTTTGCCAAAAGACCTTCGGTGTACAATTGAAGAAACGAAATTACTTACCGAATCTTGCGATAAAATAGAGATGGTGCTTGCTGTTAATTATGGAAGCCGCGATGAAATATGCAGGGCGATAAAGGCAATTGCCCTAGATTACTCGGATGACAAAATATCTTTAAAAAATATTACGACAGAACTTATTTCAACTTATTTAGATACTAAAAAATGGCAGGATCCTGAATTATTAATTCGTACAAGCGGCGAGATGCGCATTAGTAATTTTTTGCTCTGGCAGTTATCGTATTCAGAAATTTATGTCTCGAATGTGCTTTGGCCGGATTATACCCCAGAACACCTCTTCCAAGCCATTTATAATTATCAAAAAAGGCAAAGACGACTTGGAGGTCCCTAAATGCTTGAAGATTTCAGCCACTCTAAACAAAGACTTATAGTTGGCGGTATCGCAACGATTATTCTTTTTATTTGCATCTGGCTCTCTTCATATCCCTATTTCAGACCTTTTTTTACTTTGATTTTATCATTCATAGTAGGCGGAGCTGTTTTTGAGTATTACAAAATCGCAAAAGGCAAAGGGTTTGTTCCCTTGGATACCATCGGTATTATTTGCTCTTTTGCCTATATCTTTGCAGTTTTCTTAAGCACTCAAGTACAAGCTTTGAATTATTTACCCGAAATGACCCTGCTACTTTCTGGTCTTGTGATCTTTACAAATTATATTGTAAAGGGGCCAAACCCGCTTGTGAATTCAGCGATTACTTTTTTTGCGATTGCCTATCTTGCAATACCTCTTGCAACACTTTTGAACATCACCTATTTTTTCCGAGAAGGCTCCATTCAAGATGGTAGATGGTGGCTTATATTTTTGGTTGTCGTCACAAAAATGACAGATACGGGCGCTTATTTCATAGGCAAGCAATTTGGAAAGCATAAACTCGCACCCTATATAAGCCCCGGAAAAACCTGGGAGGGGGCTATCGGTGGTTTTGTGACAGCTCTTTTCTCAGCTGTTGTTCTTTATTATCTTGTCAATTTTATGTACGAAAAGCCGCCTATCAATCTTTCGTTATTTCATAGCATTTGGCTTGGCGGGGTTTTGAGCGTGATCGCGCAATTTGGAGATTTGGCAGAATCGCTTTTAAAAAGAGATGTCGGCATAAAAGACAGCAATCAGATTCCAGGACTTGGAGGAATGCTCGATATTGTAGATTCTCTTGTTTTTACTGCGCCTTTAATGTATATCTATTTAAAAATCCAGGCAGCTTAAAATTTTTGGAGAGACGATGATCATTACAATTGATGGGCCGATTGCAACAGGTAAAAGCACCATTGCAAAAAACCTGGCTCGCGAGATAGGTTTTATTTATTTTGATACTGGGGCAATGTATCGCTGCATTGCTTATGCAGTTATCAAACATAATGTTCAACTTGAAAATTTGGAAGAACTGGAGACTTTTTTACAAAATTGCCGTTTTGACATCAAAATTAAGCGCGGCGAAAGATTTTATTTTGTAGAAGATGAAGATGTCACTCAACAGATTCGCGGAGAGGCTGTGACATCCCTAGTTTCAAAAGTTGCTGCCATTCAAGCAGTAAGAGCTAAGCTTGTTGCTTTGCAGCGTGTATGGGCAGAGGGTGTCAATGCGGTTTTTGAAGGAAGGGACTTAGGAACGGTTGTATTTCCAAATGCAGAAGTCAAAATATTTTTAACAGGAAGACCGGAAGTGCGCGCAAAACGCCGTTTTGAAGAGTTATCTGTTCGCTTTAGAGAAGAGTCCAAAGATTTAACAGTAGAAAAGGTACTAGGAGACATCACAAAGAGAGACACTTACGACTCAACGCGTGAGATATCTCCTCTTCGCCAAGCAAAAGATGCTTATGTGATCGATACATCGGATCTTACAGTCGATGAGATTGTTTTTAAAATCCTGGAATATAAAGACACCATCAAAACTAAGCCGCAGAAATAGAGAAGGCGCAGGACTTAAAAAAACACCTCAGTATTTCTAAAACGGCGCTTGCGCCGTTTTAGAAATACTGGGGTGTTTTTTAAGTCTCCTCTCCAGCATTTTAATTGATTTTTAAAATACCGTTATATATTATATTATCGAGATAAGATAAGAATATCTAATAAATAAGGTTTTTAATGCACATTTTCTATCGAATCGTTGTCTTTTTTTTAAGAATTTACTTTTCGCTGTTTCATCGCCTTAAAGTGTATGGCCTTGAAAATTTGCCTCTTGGACCTGCAATTATTGCCCCAAACCACGCCTCATTTTTCGATCCACCGATTGTCGCTGCTAGTTGCAGAGAAGAAATTTCCTTTTTAGCACGGGCAAGCCTTTTCAAAAATTTCTTTTTTAGAACTCTTATTTCAAATTTAAATTCCTATCCAGTAACTGGAACCGCTCAAGATCTAGCATCTTTAAAGCTCATTTGCCAATTACTTAAAGAAAATAAAAAAGTTGTGATTTTTCCAGAAGGAATGCGCTCTGATGATGGGAAGCTATTAACGATTAAATCAGGAATTGGAATGCTAGCCTTAAGAGCTAATGCCCCAATTGTCCCCGTATATATTGATGGTGCTTTTGAAGTATGGAACAAATTCCACAAATTTCCAAAACTATGGGGAAAAATTACCTGTACTTTTGGAAAACCCATCTATCCAAAAGATTTTGAAGAACTTCCTAAAAAAGAAGCTCAAGAAAAAATGGCTGAAGCTACAGAAAATGCGATTAAGGCTTTGGAAATTTTATACAAATTTACTAATTAAAAGGTTTTTTCTATGATGTCAATAGTTCATTATTCAAATTATTTAGTAGAAAACAGTTTAAAGGGAAAAGAAGAGCATGTCGGTAAAATATTCGCCGCTTCACTTGTTACTACATATGTAGTTTCACAATTAACCTCCATAGCAGTTAATTCTACTGCGAATTTCCTTCTTAATAAAATCTCTAATATATTTTTTGAAAATCAAAAAAACGAATCTCCGGTCATTAGGGAAGTGAGTATATTTCTTGGAAGTACTGTGAGTTACTCTGTACGCATGACCGGCATTTTTTTAATAATTGTAGGCTTTAGTAATTTTTATAAAAAGCAAATAATTATTTAAAAAAATTAAAACCCTATACAGATTATTTGGATCGATATAGGGTTTTTGCACATCTTTATGCATTATAAGATGAAGAGCTTACATTGCCGCCTGTTCCCGTCCAATTCGTATGAAAGTATTGGCCTCTTTTCTGATCTATTCTTTCATAAGTATGCGCTCCAAAAAAGTCGCGCTGTGCTTGAAGTAAGTTAGCCGGTAATTCTTTAGAGCGATATCCATCATAAAAACTCAATGCTGTACTAAAGCAGGGAAGGGGAATGCCAATCTTAGCGCCGGTTGCTACAACCTCTCTCCACCCATCGCTAGCTTCATTCATCGCATCGATAAAGAAACTATCTAATAGCAAGTTTTTCAATTCATTATTTTTTTCAAATGCATCTTTGATTTTGCCAAGAAATAAGCTTCTGATAATACAACCGCCGCGCCACATAAGCGCAATTGCGCCATAATTTAAGTTCCATCCGTATTCTTTTGCAGCTTGTGCCATCAGCATGAAGCCTTGAGCGTAACTGATGATCTTAGAGGCATAAAGAGCGTGCTCAATGTTGTGGATAAACTCTTTTCTGTTTCCTGTAAAAGTGTTTTTTGGTCCTTTTAAAATTTCAGATGCTAAAATACGCTCTTCCTTGAGTGCAGAGAGACATCTTGCAAAAACAGCTTCGCTAATAAGGGTCAAAGGCATGCCAAGGTCCAAAGCATCGATTACAGTCCATTTACCGGTTCCTTTTTGACCAGCAACGTCTAAAATGTGATTTACGAGAGGAGTTCCATCTTCATCGTTCACTGCAAAAATCTGGCTTGTGATGTCTATCAAATAGCTATCTAATTTACCTTTGTTCCATTCAGAAAAAATCTGATGCAATTCTTTTGGTTCTGCTTTTAAACCGCGCTTAAGAAGATCATAACTCTCAGAGATAAGCTGCATGTCCCCATATTCAATTCCGTTATGAACCATTTTGACGTAGTGCCCGGCTCCATCATTTCCAACCCAATCACAGCAAGGCTCTCCATTTTCAACTTTTGCGCTTATGTTTTGAAATATCTCTTTAACGAGCGGCCATCCGTCAGGATTGCCCCCTGGCATAATGGAAGGTCCATGTCTTGCACCTTCTTCTCCACCGGAGATTCCTGTACCGATATAAAGAATGCCTTTTGCTTTTAGATCTTTTGTGCGACGGTTAGTATCTGTGTAAAGGCTATTGCCCCCATCAATTAAAAGATCTCCTTTTTCGAGGTATGGAAGGCACTGCTCAATAAATTCATCTACAGGAGCCCCAGCTTTTACCATGAGCATGACTTTGCGTGGGCGTTTTAAAAGACTCAAAAACTCTTTTAGAGAGTGCGCTCCGACTATTTCAGTACCTTTTGCAGGCCCTTTTAAAAAATCATCTACTTTTGATGTCGTACGATTAAAGACTGCTACCTTATATCCATGATCATTCATGTTCAGCACTAAATTTTGTCCCATTACAGCAAGACCTATAAGACCAATATCTGCCTGTTGCATAAAGCATCCTTTTTTTTAACCGAATTATAACCAAAAAACTTGATTGAAGGAAACGAGAATTTAGCATATAATAATGAGGATCCCATCATGTTCTCGTAGCTCAGTTGGATAGAGCGGTTGCCTCCTAAGCAACAGGCCGCGCGTTCAATTCGCGCCGAGGACACATTTCAAAAAAAGCTTGCATACTACCTCCTCTTCTCTTAAGTTCTTGAATGAGTGAACATAAAAAAGAAGGTGATTCATGTTTAAGTATTTTACACTTATAATTTTAAGTATTCATTTATTTGCTGAAACCACCCTTGCTGAAAAAGATGTTCCGATTGTTCCAAGGACTGCTCTTCGAAAACTTGCAGGTTCTTCCCCTCTTGATGAGATATATCTTGAAAAAGATGAGAACACTACTTTTTACCATGCTAAATGGAAAAATGGCGCAAGCTATGAAGCTTCTGTTACTGATGATGGAAATCTTGCCATATTTGTCGAAGCAATTGAAAAAGATAAGGTTCCCTTCAAAGTTAGAAACACAGTGGAAGCTTTATTTTCAAAAGCATCCGAGGTTGAATATGAAAAAGAGACATTTTTGGTTTACAAAATCAAAGTGACTATCGACAAAAAAAATTATGAGGCTTTAATTTCACCGTCTGGCAAAATGGTTGGGATTAAGGAAATGCCGAGTGAATTAAAATCAATCCCCACAAGCCTTTTGTAGATTAGGCTTTACCTTAAGCTACAAGTATGTTCCTTACCACAGCTTTGACTAGCTCCCGTGGGCGGCTGTCAGGGCGTAGATGCTGCTTGGACAATCTTCCATGAGCGCTTCTGCGCACTTTTCCAATGTGACACCTGTTGTAAATACATCGTCGATAAGCAAAATATTTTTATCGTGCAACAGACCCTTTTGCTTTAAAGTGATGGGCTTGCCAGTTAATTTTAAGCGCTGCTCATGATTTAATCCTGCCTGCGAATAATCTTCACTGCTTCTTTTTAATAAGTTAACAACAGGGGTTTTTAAAATTGAGGATAAATTGTTCGAAAGAAGCTCTGCCTGATTATATCCCCGTCTTAACCAATGCGAAAAGCTTTGAGGAACAGGCACGATGATGTCTGGAATCGGCCAGTTAAGTTCCATAAATTGCGCTGCCATAAAGCCACCGATGCCTTCTGCAAGGTAGGGCATTTGAGCGTATTTTAATTTCTTTATAAGGCTTAAAACAGGGCCTGCATAATTAAATGAAGCTCCAACTGCTGTAAGAAGAGTTTTTTTTGATGCGCAGCTTGAACAATTATGTTTTGTTTGATTGGATGTAGTTGAAAAACACTTGTGGCAATGCAGAGTACAATCAATTAACTCCAAGAAGCTAAAACATCCTTTACAGAGGGTATTTTCTGACGAGGTGAGTGTCTCATTACAATGAAGACAAATAGGTGGATAAATAAAATCTGTAAAAGATTTAAAAATTAAGTTTATAATAAACTTTCCAAGTACTTTTTCTCCATATCATGAGCTATTTCCTCGTGATGTTTCGGATAATTTTTTTGTACCCAATGATCAATTTTTTTGTAGATGATTTCAAGATCCTTTCCGTATTCGGAGGTTTTCTTCATGCTTTCTTCTTTTAAGAATTTGCCGACATCCAAGTGAATGGGATTATTTCCGATAAAACCTGTGTTATGCATCACACCATGGTCAAAGTCATAAATGCCTTTTTTATACTCGGAAACATATAGGTCAAAAATTTGTCTGATTCGAAACTTAGCAAGATCAATCTTCTCATTTTGCAAAAGTTTATGCATGGTATCCTGTAGCGTTTTTCCTTTCTTTTGAAGAATAAAAACATGAGTGTCCAAATCAATTTCAAACTCTCTTCCCATCTTATCTAAAACTGTGACTGATTTTTTGAGATCATCTGTTTTATTCAAATGTATGAATAAGAGGCCGGCTTCCAGCTTGTGGACACTATAGGCTATGTGATACCCGACAAATGCTGATTCAAGCTTTCTTGCTTTTCTTAAGGTGACAGAATTTTTATAATTAGCAAATGGAAAAACAGAAGGAAGGGCGTTGATGAGAAACGACGGTTTTAAATGTTTAAATTTAAAAAATTTGATAACATATTTATTGTCTTCGCTTGTAAAAACGTAGGATTGAGCGCCTTTACCCAAATAAGTAAATTTTTGATTCAAAATTTGATTTAATTCTTGAGAGTTTACGGGATCCAAAGCAGGAATTTCCCATTCTTTTCGATGTGCGACATCATAACTTATATTTGACATACGAAAATCGTCTGTTAAGCGATAGTAGACTCTGGCTATGCTAAAAATGAAAAAGCTTGAGAGCAGGATTAAACTTAATTTTGTTTTAAAAATTTTACTTATGGTTTTAAGCATATTTGATACCTTTAAATCTTTTTAATAGTATAGTAAACATCATATTTTATTTGGAAGAAAAATGATGTTTAGAAGAGAAACAGAAGGCATTCAGTATCTGGAATTTGAGCTTTTTCAAAAATTTCCTAATTTAAAAGCTGCCGTTTTTTTGCGGCATGGGGGAAAAAGCGTCGGTAAATACGCTTCGCTTAATTTAAGCTTATCTGTTGGGGATGATAAAGAGCATGTTCTTGCTAATGAGAACAAAGTTTTAAATTTAATGGGTCTGCAAAAGCTTATACGCGCAAATTTATGTCATGGTAAGGATATCATTGAAGCTAAGGACTACCATCTGGAATTAACATTTGATGCCATCACCACAAATGAGTTGAACCACGGACTTATGATCACGCATGCAGACTGTCAGGCAGCTTGTTTTTATGATCCTGTACATCATGCTGTGGCTAATGTTCACGCAGGTTTTCGAGGGTCATGTCAAAATATTTATGCGGAAACGATACGATTTATGCAAAAAACATACGGAACAAACCCCTCTGATCTGCATGTCGGAATATCGCCATCTTTAGGGCCGCTCGATGCTGAATTTGTAAATTATCAAAATGAATTACCGAAATCGTTTTGGGAATATCAAATAAAGCCAAACTATTTTGATTTTTGGCAGATAACTTTAAGTCAACTTTTGGAATGCGGCTTAAAACAGGATCATATTGAGATCGCTTCCATAAGCACTTTTTCAAATCCTCAAGATTATTTTTCCTATAGGCTCGATAACGTCACAGGAAGAAATGCTACTGTAGTAGCCCTCACTTAGGGTGTTCATTGAACTTCTTTTAGTTATTAAAATTTTCCTGTATAATAAGCCTTCTCTTAGTGAT
>JBEPVN010000069.1:0-12814 GCA_041691015.1 Parachlamydiaceae bacterium
ATAATGTCAAAAAAATTGCTTAGCTTAATGCATATGTGGTGACAACCACCGGTAACGCAAAAAAAAATGCACTACGAAGTAGTGCTACAACAATATTGCTTTATCCATAAGAGTTCTTCTTTTTTTTACCTTGTTGTAAAATCCAAGCTTTTGCTATATCTTACGGTCAATTTTACTCAAAGGTTTTAAAGTGTTCCAAGTAAGTACTTCCCACAGTTCTCCAAATTCCTACCCGGCAACATCTTCAAGCCAAATATTTGACTTAAAGCAAGCACATGATCGTATTCTTTTCATTGGAAATTTGATTTGGAATAAGAAAACTTTAGATGATGTTTTGCGGTATCAATGGAAGGAGGCTGCTGATGAAATTGGATTAGAATACGAATTCCAATTGAAGAATTCTTTTTCTGACTGTTTAGACCCTCATGTCATGCTGAGAAGAAGAGAAATAGTAGCCATCTACAAGGGTGTTATAAACCTTCTTTTTCCATCTCAATTACCTTTTATTATACCTGGAAAAACGAGATTTTTTACAAGTCATTTAACAATTTCTGAGCTTGCTGTTTTAGCATTAGTCAATCGTCAAGGTAATAAAATTGTAAAAAGAGTTCTTAGACATAAGGCAGTAAATTTAGGATTTGGCGGAAAATATCACAAACGAGCAATGAAATATTTGGCCGAGCTCTTTTCTTCCATTAAACAAATAAGAATGATTTTGCCAGCAAGTCTTAGACCCAAGGAACCTGAAGAAATACTAGAAAGTCTTGATCTTTTATCCACGTCGCATTTATTCGGACTAATTCCAGTTGAGACAATTCATACAATCAATTATGGACAATCCTGCGCTATTTTAAAAATTATTAAAATGTTAATTCCCACTTCAAACCTTCCCTGCGTTGATCTATTAAGATTGTCTGAAAATCTAAATAAATGGGCTAAAACAATTCAAGATCAATTTCCAATTTTGAAATCGCTTGGAAGTGTGTTTGAAATTGAAATCTATAATATTTACGAAGATATTTGTTCGCTCGTCAACTATAATGCACTCCCTTTTATGTGTAGAGACTTATCCTTCACTTTAAATATCATGCGATTTTTGAAAATGAGTGAAATTCATGCTTTTTTTTCAGTTAGCCATCATGGCAAAATTGTGGCAGAAAGTGCGTTACTTGACCGCGCTATAAAATTTGGTTTTAAAGGTAATGATCAAAAAAGGGCAGTGACCTATCTAAAATCTAAATTCGAGGTTGTTAGAAGTTTATACATACATGACGTTATACATAACTATTTATTTTGTCTAAGAGAGTACGAGCACCAAGGAACATTGATGACAAAAAAAGAAGGATTTATTGAACATTTTACAACTCTTTCCCTACTTGAACTTTCCAGTCTTTTTGTTGTTAGAAACGGAATTTTTAAACACGAAGGAATTATAGAAATTATTAAATGCGTTAAGCCAATTAAAGAAAATTTAGGGGACTTAGCAAATATTGAGGTCGTAAAGGCAGTTGTTTTGGCTATTCAAAACTCTTCTTTGGCAATCTTAGAGATTTTACTAGAAAAAGGGGCAAACCCAAATTTTGCCTTTTCCAATGGAAGCTTTCCTATTCATTTTGCAGTTCAAAAGGGGTGTATTAGAAGTGTAAAATTGCTATTAGAACATGGGGCCAAGATGAATCTTTTAGGAATTGCTGGGAGTTCTGTACTTTTATGGGCGTGTGGCTATTGGAATTCAAGGCCACATTTGCAAATAATTCAATTTTTATTGGAAAAGGGGGCTGATCCTTTCACTCCTAATAATGATGGTGTAACTCCTCTTGGCCAATTACGATTAGGTTTTTTAAAAAAATCTCAAAAACAACATTCGAATACACTTCGTTTTTGGCAAGAAGCATTTATGTTTATGGAAACTTATATGAAAGAAAAAAAAGCCTTAAAGGATAGACCTTTAAGGCTTTTATAAAAACTTACCTGATGTAACATTTAACGAACAGGGCATGCGCCTGTTGCGCAAGATTCCGTGATTTCATCATCACGCATCTCGATGCCGTTATAATCGATTTCTTTTAGACCGGAAGCATATTTTTCAAACACTTCTTTTGTCACAACTTCCTGCGGTAGATAAGCATAACCTAAGTCTTCTGCATTTTTTGTCGGGTCGTTACGGAAAAGGAATGAAACGCCTACATAAGTTTCCCAGTTTTCCTGTAGCCAATCGATGATGGCAGGAATTTCTGATGGATCGTAGGAAATCGTATTTGATACGTTCTGTTCACACCATGTTTCTTGCAAGAGTCTGTACCATTCTAGTTGATGAATTGCTGAGTCTGTGTTCACTTCAACTTCTTCAACAGCTCCATTTTTCCGTGTGACAGTCATTCGTGTAAATGGAATGTTGTCGTAACGGACTGGGAATCTTACAAGTACAGATTCTGGTTCATGTGGTTTTTCAGTGACTAGATAACCGGCATGAATAAAGCGGTTAACAAGCGGATCGTGTTTTGAGAATGTCACGTTATTAAAGATGAACTTGCCAAGCGGCACGTGAATGCCTTCTGGAACTTCACCCCATTTGTCCGTTCCCATGATCTTGCTGATTGTTCCGCTTGGTTTTACGCATGTCACATTTTTTGGCAGCGGCGAATTAAGCTCGTTTGCCATGCTGTAGGCAGCGCTTACCGTAATGTTGCGCATACGCTTATAGTCATAGGCTGTAAGATCCGGTCTTGCGCGAATACCCGTTAAACCAACTCCGCAAAGGTGTAGGAAGTCATTATTTAGATGCCACGCTTCTTGTAAAATCTCATCGCGCAAGTTCACCATCGTTTGTCTATAGTTCATGCGTCCTGCAAGATAAAGCGCTCTTTCAAGACCTACCTTGTCGCCTTTAAATGCGAGCAGGTTAATTTCTGTTAGGTTACAAAAGCTCTTATTCCCAAGAAGAATTTCTACGCACGGATTACAGCCTTTAAACCAAGGCGCTCGTCTTTCAGCTTCTGCCGCATTGATCATACCAGGCTCTGAGCCTCCAGCATCCAGCATCATTTGGAAAAGAATTTCAAGTTCTTCCTTGGAGGGTTTTTTGCGGAAAAGCAGACTGTTGTTTGATTGCTGTCTATGTGCATTTCCTTTTAGCCACCATTCTTTTTTAGCTCCAGAAAATTCCTCCCATTCAGGCTCTCCATATTCAAAAAGAGCAATTTCAGCAGATCTTCTACTTGAAAGAATCGTTCCAAGCCAGTTGACAATGTCCAAAATATCCATGCGCGTTAAAAGCTGATCTGCTCTATCGGACAAGATTTTTGCAATCGATTTAAAAGCTTTTGCGATTTGCTCATCACCAGATGAGATCCATCCATAGCCTTTAAGCCTTGTTCCTGCCGGTCTGATCTCTGAGAAGTCAAGTTCCAAAGTACGTGCAGGGAATTTTCCGGCTACAAGTTTTCCGGCAGCTTTTGCCCAGGCAATTGCTGAATCGCCAATTTTAATTGTCCAAGTTTGCGTTTCCGGGCAGTATGTTTCAATGTTATGTTGCACTCCGCCTTTTTCCGTACGGTTTGATCTGATCACTCGGATTTCCTGAAGCGGTCTTCTAAAGCCGTTAAGTGTTCCTGTAATGGGTCTAAATCCAACACCGCAGCCCTGAAGTAAAAGCCATAACACATCCACGACATCATAGACAGTTTCAACATGCGTATAAGAGCAGTTGAACATGCTGGATTCTCTTGTTCGTGCAAGCTCTGTTCCGCCAAGCCAAAGAGTTCTGCCAGATGGGGCAATGTATCTACCAAGAATTAAAACTCTTAATTCTTCAAGCTCATGTTCTTCCCTGTCATTTAAAAGACGACCAAGTGAGCGTTCCCAAAGCCAGCGCTGATGACAAATTACACGCTCGATGACTTGTTCCCAGGATTCAAGAAGAGTGTCGCCTTCTCTTACCGTACGATGGTATGTGCGTAAAGAAGTAGCCATCGCTCGAGATGTGGGTTTGTTCATATTGGTAATCTCCTTAGTAACTTTAATGACTTTCGCAAATTTTTAAAAATTCCGCAATTTGCGGATCATTTTGTTTGAATCTAGCATCGGGTGCAATTTTCATGCGGCTATCCACTATTTTTTTGATCGCTTGCTTTCTTAAATCAAGATCAAGACGATCAAAATATTCCATGCACAAATAAGCTAAATCAACAAAATCTTCTTCGGTTTCAATGAGTTGGAGCGATTTTTTTATGAGACTAATAAAAATATCATATTCGCCCGCTTTAGCAATAAAAGACAGGATTTCCAAATTAAATTCAAGATCTTCATTTTTGATGTTCTCATGCAAGAGCTTACGTATCATTTGATTGGCACTTCCTGCATCCTTAACGGCTTGGATCTCGGCCCTTAAGAAATGAAACCATTTACTCTCAGGCACATAATCTATAAAATCGTCTAAGAGTTCGTTTGCGTAAATGTAATTTCCATTTTCTATCTGCTCTAAAATAAAATCGTAAAGAAAACTTTCAAGGTCGTTTGCACAAGAGGCTGAAATGGTCTCAAAAATGGAATTTGGGTCTATGCCGCTGTCGATGTTTTCATCAAGTATTAATGAAAGCTCTTCTAAAGAATCCTGGATACTTTCAGGGTTTTTTATTTGTCCGTTATCATACAAATAAATCTGATAGTCGAGTTCATCCAAGAAAATAGAAAGCGATTTTTTTTCTGTGCTTAGCCTTCTCCAAAGTTCAAAAATCAGAAGATAAACTTCATCCTGAGTGGGATTGTCCATTTCGAGATCATCTAAAAACTCATCCGTAAGGTCTTCTGGACTATCGACATTTTCTGCATAAGATTGAAAACTCTTCTTATCTAATGTGATCCCAAGATTGTTAAGCTTATCAAATAAAACATCGAGCGCAAGCGAGCGGTAATCCGCAACTTGCCAAGCCTCTACTTTTAAGCTTTGATCGGCAAGCCAGTTCATTCTAAGCGAGTTATAAAGAGCGCGGCGTTCTATTTGCATGGTATAAACATATAAGGGTTAAAGCATCATCTTACTTTATCCCGATAAAAATCACAACAATTACCGCTTGAATAACCGCTCAATTTGCGGAGCTGCTTTAATGTCTGTACTTTAATGTAATTTAATGTTTTTTCATTTGGGACAACACCATCTATCATGATGGCAAGTCTTTGTTTATTGGTCTTACCAAAAATTTCTCGCGCCGTTTCTAGAACTTCGGCATAAGTTATGTCCTGTAATGCTTTGATTCTTTTGTTCATCCACTCAAAATCAGCGTCATATTTAAAGGCTAAATGATTTAAAAGTTCACCCATTGCTTTTGTATTGTTATAAGCATGGGTCAGGTTTTGTATCAGAACAGCCTTTATGGTTTCAAAGTTTTCTTTCGTTAAATTTGTCTCAATTTCCTGCAAGTAACTTTCAATAAATAATTCGATCCTTGAAAGAAGAGCGTGTGTATCATGTGTGTTGGATTGGATAATGAACAAATTAAAAAGTTTTTTTTCAATTTCTTCGCCGGAGCTATCTACAAGATAGCCTGTTTGCTGCTTTGTTCTTAAAGTTGAAAAGAAGGGACTGCCGATAGCTTGCATTAATATGCTTTGGGCAGCTCTTGTTTTTATAGAAAAATCGCTTTCTTCAACAAGCACGATAATGGCATTTCCTTGGACATCCACTTTCTTTTCAATGTAAAAAGGACCTTTGTCTTGCGGAAGAATAACCACTTCACGAAGTTGTTGGTTTGCTTTTGGATAGGATTTTTTTGGAAGGGAGTTTAAAAGAATCTCTTTAAGTGTTAGGGCGTTACTTTCGGTAAGATTGCCATAGACCATCCCTTCGAGATAATTTTGCTTAAACAAATATTGTAACTTCTCATTAAAGATAGCAAAATCCAGTTTCTTGATTGCGAGAGCCTTTTCTGGCTCTACAGTATAATATTTATAAAGAACAGACTTCATAAGATCAGAAGCTGCTTTTAAAGGTGAGCTTTTATAGGCGTTCTCATATTCGCGGAGGAGCGAATCTTTGAGAATTGCAAATTTTTCTTCGGTTATCTCATTTAAGTTTAATCGCTTAACAATTTCTTCAAAAAGAAGGTTTGCGTTTTCGCTATAACCTGAAATAGTGATCTCGATTCCATTGTCGCTTCTTTTGATATCATAATTTAAACCCGCAATAATTGCAGGATAGCTCAATTTGTTTAAGGAATCTTTTAGGGCTTTAACATAAAGGTCAGCAAAAACTACGCTGCTTGCAAATCCTGATTTAATCTCCGGTGTTTTGACTTCGAAATGAAGATAAACTTCCGGCGTCCCAAAAAACGAATCATGCGCAAAATAAATTTTTCCCCTTTCACTATCCAAAATCAATTGAGGCTTAGGGATTGGGATTAAATCATGATCTGAAGATTCAATTTTGTTTAAGATGGTAAGATTTTTTGGAATAAATGAATTTGGAAGCGGGAGTGAAACTTCAGGAATCGGCAGCACTTTGTTCCATTCTTCCATTTTTTGATTGGAAATGGGTTTTACCCCATATTTGACTCCAAGCCATTTTTCCGTGATTGTTGGGTTAACAGATGTGAGTTCTGAGGGAGCTGCTAAAAAGAATCTTGCATTTGAAGGAGTTAAAAAATTAACAAATTCCTTGATCAATGAAGGATCAAATTTTTGGACGATGGAGGATTGGACAGGATACGTATCCAGGTTTTCATAGGGAAGTTTCATGACATCTTTCATGAGCGTCTCAAAAAGATCTTCCCGGTTTTTATAGCGGTACTTTATTTTTGCAATTTGCTGCACATCATCAAAAAGATAGCTTGGAATATCATTCTTCTTTAAAACAGCGAGGGCTTGAAAAATTTGTTCAATTACACTGTCGACAGATTTTACGCCTTCTTCTGTCAAATCAACTTCCATATAAAATACTTGGGATCCTGGACCTATTTTAAAACTGCCGCATCCTAATGCTTCTGCAAGACCTGCCATTTTTAAATGGGCAAGAAGGCTATTTTCACTCTCATCCCCGATGACATGGCAGACGATCGCGTCTGGTTGTTTGTCTAAAACATTTGCAAATTTTTCAGGCATATTCCATACAAGGCTTAAAGTTCTGATATTTTTTACAGGTTCTATATAAAATATTTTGCCTTCGGAATCTTTTGTATCGATTGGAATGGATGGAGTTGCCATAGGCTGCTTATTGCTATTGGCAATTTCTCTAAAATTTTCGACGACTAGGCTCTCAAGCTTATCTAATGGCAGTTTTGAGTAGACAATGAGGCGCATCAGATTTGCGCTGTAATGCTTTTTATACCAATCAATAAGCGTATTTTGAGAAACTTTTGAAAGTGTGGAACTGTTACCCATTCCAAATTCATGGTAAGGGTGTTTTTTATTGGATGTTTCTTTGATCACGTACATGGTTCTGATGTCGTCGTTTTGTACATTTTTCGCATATTCCTGATCAATTGCTTGAAGCTCTCTTGAAACACCGGATGGATTAAAAAGAGGTTCCTTGAAAAATTCTGAAAACCTGTCCAAAGCTTCTTCAAAGGCATTATTATTTACGGTAAAAAGATAGCTTGTAAAATCGTTTGTGGTAAATGCGTTTGTCAAGCCGCCGTTTTCTGCGATAAAGTGCTGGTAGCCAGACTCCTGCGGGTATTTTTTTGTGCCAAGAAAAAGCATATGCTCTAAGAAATGAGCAATTCCTGGAGTCTCTTCTGTGTCTTCAAAACTGCCGGTTTTAACTGTCATGGCAGCTGCAGACTGCTCTATTAATGGATCCGATATTAAAACCGCTTCCAAATTATTTGTCAGCCTGATTTTTAGTACTTTTCTTGATTTGAAAGAAGGAGTTAGAATAGGTTCTTTTGCAAGGTCTTCTATAACGGTGTGCGAGGGGATAGTATCTGAATAGACAAGTGTCGATGCGGCACACGATAAATAGAGAAAGATCGATAATAGGGGTTTTATATTCATATAAGCATTCCTTTAATATTTGCTGATCAATGTAAAGGAAAAATTAAAGAAAATAAAGAAAAAAACACTTTCTTTAGCGAAATGCTGACATCTTTACAGATGATGGCATTCTCATTACTTTGTAATCGCGGGGGACGATGTTCCAGAGTTATTTGCAGCTAATCTTAAACGAAGTTAAAGATCTCATTTTGTAGCCCATATATTATTGCAGGTTGAAGGCCTGCAATAATATATGGGCTACAACATAGCGGTCGGTTAAGATGAGTTTAAGGTTAGCTTCTAAGGTTTCAAAACTTACTATAATCGCGGGCGACAATGTTCCAGATGTATTCTGCGCGCGCTTCGCGTTTTTGTTTTTTGTCAAGGCCCTCTGAGCCTTCAAAATGATCCATGTCAATTTCTTTGTTGAAACAAAGATGGATCGGTGTGCATGTCGCATGACGCGTTTCTCCAAGCTCCTTATCTACGCTTTCTGGTGGCGGCAATAAATTATAAGTTGATAACGCAAGCGGATAAAATCTAGTTTTTTTGCCGGACTGTCTTGCCATCAAAGCAAACATTTCAATGCTTTGAGGATCAAATTTTGCAACTTCGACAATGCCGTCATTATTGGCTCTATCTCTTCCACCGCTTGGAGCGACATAGATGCATTTTCCACCGCTTGAAAGAAGGTCTTTCATTTTTGTCATTGTGCGTTTATTATGGAGCTGTTTTCTTTCGATTTCTTCCGTTACGGCAGCAATATGCTTTTTGGAATAGATGCAAAGAAGATTTCTTCCCATGCTAAATGGAACGCAAAGCGGGTCTGATATGACTCTGTGACCTGCAACAAAGATCATTTCTTCGCTAAGTTTCGGATGCGATTTTTCAAGTAAGATGCTGATGCATTGTGGGTCTGGTTCTGTTTGATGATTTGCGAGCAAAATGACGTTTTCGCCGTTTGAGAGGGCTTTTTCGATTTCGTCCGCATAAGAAATGTTGATGACTTTGGATTGATCCAGCAAAATAAGCGGCTTGATAAATTCAAGACCGAACCTATAATAATCTATGGGATGCCTTATGGCTTGATGAAACGGCTCAAAATTAAATGGAGCTTTTAATTGGAGTTCGATTAAATCCAAAAATTGGTCTAAAACAGACCCTACAGCTTTAATGGAAAGCCCATTGGATTCGACAGCTTCTTTATAGCTAGAATAAAATCTGCCCAATATGTCTGCCAAATCAAGAGGGGTTTTATTTAACCCCCCTAGTATTCTAATTTTTTCAAAATAATCCATGAAGCTTACACTTCGATTCTTTTGTTATTGATTGTTGAGAAAAAATGGAAGTCATTAATATGCATCTGATCGCTTGTTTCAAAATCAAGATGGGCATTTAATTCTTCAGCCAGTTTTTTCAAATAATCTTTATCTAATATTTTTATAAAATTATAAAGTTCCGGGTGCAATACAAGCTTTAGGGCAAATTGTTGGTGGAAGCCAATAATTTTCTTTAAAGCGCGCTCAATTTCGATGGAAACGCTTTCATGCGTTTTGACAAGTCCGCTTCCGTTGCAATAAGGGCAGCTTGTAAAAATAGTTTGCATCAAAGATTCGCGGTTTCGCTGTCTTGTCATTTCGACAAGCCCAAATTCACTCATGCTAAGAATCGTGCATTTTGCAGAATCTTCCTTCATGTGATCTTTTAAGCGGTCTAGAAGGCGTCTTTGATTTTTGCGAAAACGCATGTCGATAAAGTCGCAAATAACCAGACCACCGATATTTCGGAGGCGTAATTGTCTTGCGATTTCTTCTGCAGCTTCCAAGTTAATGCGTAACAGCGATTCTTCAACGTCTGTTTCTTTGCCGCTGCTTCTTCCGGAGTTGACATCGATTGTGTGCATAGCCTCTGTCCTGTCAAAGAAAAGGTAGCCGCCGCTTGAGAGCCAGATTTTTCTGCGGAGTGTTTTTTCAATTTCTCTTTCGACGTTAAATCTTTCAAACATCGGTACTTTATCGCGGTAATATTCGATGCGTAACGAATGCTCGTTTGCGTATCTGCTGTAAAGACGCTTGCACGTTTGATAGACTGTGTAGTCATCGACAAGAAGACGGTCATATTTTTTGTCAATTGCCGTAATCACAGCCCGTTTGATGATGTCGGATTCGGCATAAAGAAGTGTTGGATTTTGTGCTTTTTGGAAATTATCCATAATCGCATTCCAGGAATTCAAAAGATCATTTGCTTCTTCAATCAGGTGAAGGGGCTCTGCCTGGCAGCTTGCAGTTCTGCAGATCAATCCCATATCCTGAGGCATTTCAAAAGAACGTATAAATTTCTTTAATCTGTCCCTTGCGTTCCTGTCTTCAATTTTTCTTGAAACTCCGCGATGCGATGAATTTGGGAGGAGAACAAGATAGCGCCCGGCTATGGAAACATTGGATGTCAGTCTTGCGCCTTTTGATCCGATCGGCTCTTTTACAACTTGAACCAAAACAGGTTGGTCAATGTTCATTAATTGTTCGATCGCGACATTTTGCTGCTTTTTCTTTTGGATCTTTGGATTAACATCCAAATCAAAGTCCATGTCGTAGATCTGTTCGTATTTTTTTGTATTTTCTATAATGTCGGAAATATGGATAAAACCATTTTCTCCTTCATTGATATTAATAAAAGCAGATTGAATGCCGTCTAGGACATTTGTGACGCGGCCTTTATAAATATTGCCGGTGAGTTGTCTTTCTTTTTTTCGCTCGACAATCAAGTCGTAGAGCTGGCCGTTTTTTAAGTGGGCATAACGAATTTCTTTAGATTCGATGTTTAATAGGATTTCATGCATTTCGTACCTCTAGAATTAAAACTATCATAGAATAAACAGAAGATCTTTGCCAGAAAAAATTTTTGCGGGCTTTAATATAATTTACTGGATATAAATTAGGTTTTAAGGTAAATTTACCCCTATGAATGATGCATTTAAGATTTATGTTGATCAATTAAGAGACGGACATGAGGAAGATATCCACGAAGAGCTTCCGTCAGACTTTATTGATATCAACGAAAAAGATTTAAGTTTTAAGGACCCTGTTATATTAGAGGGCAAAGCATATCTTGCAGAAGACTCCCTTATTTTACACTTTGAAATAGGGACAACAGCAACAATTGCCTGCGCCGTATGTAACACTCCTGTTAAAGTAAAAGTTTCTATTGAAAACTTCTACCACGCGGAGCCTTTGGACGAAATTAAAAGTGGAATTTATAATCTTCAGGACATTTTACGCGAAACGATTTTGCTTGAAACACCGAAATTTGCAGAATGCAACAACGGAAAATGTGCTGAACGAGAAAAAATTAGTAAATATTTAAAAGTACCGACCTCAGATGAGGACGGAACAAGGTCTCATGATAGGCCTTATGACGATGAAGGGTATAGGCCTTTTTCCGATTTAGAATTAAGATAAAGAAGTAATTATTAAGGAGTTTAATCCATGGCAGTACCACGTAACAGACTATCAAATTCGCGCAAAAACACGAAGAGATCCCATCACGCTAAAAAACCTCAAAATACTCATTCTTGCGCAAATTGTGCGAAGCCAAAACTTCGCCATGTAATTTGCCAATCATGCGGATTTTACGCAGGACGCGCTGTTTTAACTGAATCTGTTTAAAACCGGAGTTATAAGACTTTGCGCATCGGAGTAGATCTGATGGGGAGCGATACTGCTCCTCAAGTTCTTTTTGAAGCTATTTTACAAGCAACAGAATTGCTTGAATCTAAGGACATGCTCATTATTTTTGCAACAGAAACAGTTGCAAATTCTCTTAAAACAAAATCCCATCCCAAAATTGAATGGCGCATTTCGACGGATTTTATTTCAATGTCCGATGAGCCACTAGTTGCTGTCAGACAGAAAAAAAAATCTTCGCTTGTTCTCGGTGTTAAAGATTTGAAAAAAAAATCGATAGATGCGTTTATTTCTGCCGGTAATACCGGCGCCCTTATGGCAAGCGCGACTCTTTATCTTAACAAATTTTTGAAAGCTGGTCGCCCTGCGCTTTTAGCGCTTTTGCCCACGCAAAAAGGATCTGTTGCGGTCATTGATGTAGGGGGTAATATCTCATGTAAAGCAGAGCATCTTGTGCAATTTGCTGAAATGGGAGCGATCTATCAATCGTGTAATTTAAACATCGCCCGCCCAAAAGTCGGCCTCTTAAATATTGGGGCAGAATCTAAAAAAGGGACCCTCGAAGTGCGTCAAGCTTATGAAATGCTGCAAAACTCAGATCAAACTCACATGGAATTTATCGGAAATATTGAAGGAAGAGACGTGTTTGATGGCAAAGCAGATGTAGTGGTTACAAGCGGCGTTACCGGTAATGTACTTTTGAAAACTGCAGAGGGTGTTTCATCTTTTATTTTTGATTCTTTGAAGAGTGAACAAAATTTACTCACTGAGAATGGAAAAAAATCTTTTGAAAAGCTGCAAAAGCACTTTAGCTATGCCGAATATCCGGGAGCTATCTTAACCGGAGTTGATGGCATCATCATTAAATGTCATGGATTAGCTTCTGCAAGGGCCATATATAATAGCATTAAAGGTGCTATTACTCTTTGTCGTAAAGACTTCCTTTTCCAAATTAAAGAAAGATTATAAGTTTTTTTAATCCTGCAAGAGGATTTTTCGGAAGAAGAGAAAGAATCGGGGTCATACTGTCAAGCCTGACCTGGGGGTGGCACGAAATGCCAATTTCCGTGTTAGAATCTTTTAATTTTTACTAAGTCCGACGCGAAGCGAGGACGTTTGAACCATTTAGCCTAATGCCGTCAAAAAAAAAATTTAAGTATGCT
>JBEPVN010000070.1:0-12698 GCA_041691015.1 Parachlamydiaceae bacterium
TATATAATACGCTTAAACGTGTATGTATAGATTTTTATAGATTTTTATGAGCGGCTTTTAGCTACAGCTTGTACTTATCGATCAGGATTTTTTCAAGTTCGATGCTGTCTGCTGCGAATTTGCGTATGCCCTCAGAAAGTTTTTCTGTAGCCATGGCATTTTCGTTCAACATGAAACGAAAACTCTTTTCATCAAGGGCTATTTGTTCCATATTTACATTTTTAGCATTTTCGGGATTTAGCTTTCTTAAAACTTCACCGTCTGATTGTTTCAATTCTTCCAAAAGGGGAGGGGCAATAGTCAATAAATCGCAGCCGGCAAGTTCTATAATTTCTTCGATATTTCTAAAACTAGCGCCCATAACTACAGTTTTGATCCCGAATTTTTTGTAATAATTATAAATTTGTGTGACTGAAATAACTCCCGGATCTTTTTTAGGAGCATAACCTGTAACATTCTCATTTTTTTTGTACCAATCCAATATACGGCCAACAAATGGAGAAATAAGTGTAGCTTTAGCATCCGCAGAGGCAATTGCTTGGGCCATGCTGAATAATAAAGTCATATTGCAATGAATGCCTTCTTTTTCAAGCGTTTTTGCAGCCATGATTCCTTCCCATGTGGAAGCTAATTTGATCAGAATGCGCTCCTTGGAAATACCGGCTTTTTCGTATAGATCAATCAAGTGACGTGCCTTTGCTATGCTACCTTCCACATCAAATGAAAGCCGTGCATCAACTTCAGTTGAAACTCTTCCCGGAATATGCTTTAAAATTTCAATGCCAAAATTCACAAATAATTTATCCATCATAAGGGAACGCTGCTCTGATTTGGCTAAATTTTTTGATTTGCTATAGGCTATTGCTTCTTCAATTAAATGCTGATATTCAGGTTTTTTGGAGGCTGCCAAAATAAGCGAGGGATTTGTTGTGGCGTCAGTTGGGTGATACTTGGCAATAGACTCAATGTCCCCTGTATCTGCAACAATTGTTGTCATTTTTTTAAGTTGTTCTAACCGGTTATTTTTAGAAGTCATGACATTTCCTCGATTTTTTTGATATCTTTTAAAGGTTCTATGCGAAAAATAATTGTGACCGGTTCATTCCCGATGATAAGTTCAAGACTTGAATTTAATCTTGTTAAAAGAAGTTTATAAGGAATTTTTACATGATGATCGTGAAGATCGATACCGATTGCTGTATGACTTAAAATCTCTTCTGACTCATTAATTTGAAGACATAGAGCGACAAATTTTTTAAGCTGTCTTTTAAGAGTTTCTTCTGTAAAGGCGTATTTTTTTGAACATGCGTTACACGTTACGGGAATATTGCTTTCGCTTAAATCAAAAACAGAAAAACTAACCGGTTTTTTGCATGAAATGCAATTAAATTCTAGAAGATGGCCTTTTTGCATGAGATCCTTGAAAGTTTTTAATTTTCTATACTATAGCAGGTTTTTCTGTCGGAGATCAATACAAAATATGTTGCTTTATCCATTTTTAACTGTTATTGGATATATAAGTAGAGGTGGTTAATTTTATGGAATTTCGAGGCATTATTAACTTAAGTCCGCATATTGCCTATCAGTTAAGCGAATATTTGCTTGTCAAGGAAGCGGAACTTAGCAATAATATTTTAGATTCTATTTATATCCCCGAAAAAACTCCAGAATTATCCCGAGCTCAGACTGAGTCCAAATTAAAATTCAATGATGCGATTTCTTTATTTGATAAAAAAATACGATTAATTTCCTTGGAAGACCATCATTTAAAGGAGGAAGCTTTTAAAAGTATTCTCCTAAAAATTAATCTAGGATGTTGGAAGTATCTGGAGATATTAGAAAACAGTATTACAGAACTTTTTTTACAGATTAAATTACTTGGAATAGATCGTTTCAACGAAGAGACAGCAGAAATCATTCGATCCATTAAAATGACTTTAATGACACACTTGGAAGATTTTGCGTGGGGCCTAAAGCGCATTGAAAAGCAAATGGGAAAATTAAATCAATTATCGAAAGATAAAACTTTTTATAAATTGATCGGAAATGTTTTTTCTTTTTTTTATCCCTTTATTGACAAAATGATCTTATCAAATCTTCAAAAAAGCCGGAAGTTCCTGTCATTTAATTATCAGAAATTTCATGACGAACATGTTAATTATCTAAAACTTAAGAGTGATGTAAGAAAAAAGGTCTTACAGCTTGTCGATTATCCTGTTTTAGATTCATCGCTAGATCCAGATTCAATGGAAGAGTTTAAAAAAGTATATGAATTGTTAAAATGTCTTGAGCTGAATAAAAAATTAAAACTCATTCAAGGCGACGTCCTTAATGAATCCTTAAGTAATTTAAACGATCCAAAAAGGATGTCTCATATATTTGAAGAATATCAAAATGCACTCCTAAAAGAAGTTTTTGAAAAAAGCAGATTCTTAAAATCTGATTCAGAAGAGATTTTAGGTAATGATGAGATTAAATTAGCATTGAACTTTAGTCTTTTAACAAGCCTTAAAGAAGTGCATCTGCTTCATTCCATTAGTGCAAACTATCGGGATTTTCTTCTAAACACTGATAAAGACCCTTATGTAAGAGCGCGTCTTGGATTTCAGGATGAAATCTTAGGTCAGGAGTCGCAATTAACCAAAAATTTGAAAGAGCTTGGCTATGATATTCAGAAAGCAAATGATTATTTCAAAATACTACTAAAAGGAGTTAACGAGCCGTTTGACAATCCTAATTTGGCAGAAATACGTAAAAAAAGCGATGCTGCTTTGCATGAGATGTCTCAACCCTTAATTTCTGAATCGACTATGAAGAATTATGCAGAAAAGGTTTTAGTTGAGCTTGAACATCTCAATGAGCTTGGAACATTGGATTTTAATGTTGTAGAGTTTGTTGGAAAAATTCTCTTAAGTTTATTAAAACATGATTGGAAATATCACGTTTTGTTCAGTATGCCAAAATTTGAACAAGCTTATTCGATTCATATAGGTATTTTAGATAAAGAGCACGAAGACAGATTGCATCTTAATCGTATGAATGAATTTATAAGGCTTGGAAAAGAGATTAAGGATCTCTTTAAGAAAAAATCTCTTAAAAGTATGGATGAGATAGTTTTATACTTAAATGATATTAAAAGTTCATTGCAAGATTTTTTAGGTTATGTTCAGCATTTATCGCTGGATGAAACAAATTTTTCAAGAGTAAAAAAGGATATTCAATTTCAGTTGCTTGAGTATCGCTATTTTTTTGGAAAGTACTTTTATGAGCTCGAACAAATAGAGCAAGATAAACAACAAATTAGAAATCAATTTCTTTTTATTGATCAATACTTAGAGGTTGTAGATAGCTTGTTGAATTAGAGCGATCGCACTTATTTCAAGTTTCATGGACATGATGGACAATATGGACTTTGTATGGTGTACTAGTATACTGTAAGGTAAGTTCGTCGACTAAAAAAATATTTTAATTTTCGAATCTTACTTCTTTTGATTTCGATCCTACACGGAGTGTATGTCTCTAAATCAAAAGAGCTAATCTTCGTATTTAAAATAATTTTTTAGTTGGACGAACTTACCTTACAATGTACTAGCACAACATACAAAATTTATATTGTCCATCAAGTCCGTTTAAGATAAGCGCGGTCGCCCTTAAAAATCACGCAAGGGGTTTAGCCCTTGCATATAAACTAGTTAGAGTGGCTATGACCGTGGCCGTTATGGCTTGAGTTTTGCACTGCAACTGCAACGATTGCAACAATAGCAACTGTAGCTAGAGCAACAGCTGGGGCTATGTATGGGGAACGACGGCTTTCTTCGTAACCATATCCACCCATAGATTCAGCACCGTAGTTAGAATCTGGTACGAAATCTTGTGCATTTACTGTAAATGCTCCACAGATAGCTACAGATAGCATTAAAGCGACTAATTTTTTCATTGATGTACTCCTTTAGAACAGCATTATTTTTTTTGATGTTTTTTGTATGATTTTTTAAAGTCTCTTTATGTCATAAATATGAGATTTATGCAATTCTTTTTATTTTATCCACAATTCTTTTTATGCTTCTCATTGTTTATCAAGGTCTTCTGTTTTTAATTCATCCTTTGCGCTTAATGTGATGTCTAAAGATTTCATGGCGTTGAAAAAGTCCTTGTAAAAACTTGAAAATTCCGATTGTAGTGCTGTCGCTGATAGGATATACGCATTATCATTTTTAACTAGTATTGCTGTCATGGTTCTTACAGAGCCCCAATTAGATTTTTCATCGAATTGGGATAAGCTTGCGCTTCCTGCTTTCGTTTGGATTTTGCCAAGATCTTTCCATTCTGTTTTTTCAGCATGGTTTAATTTTTTAACAATATTTAGATAATCTTTTAAAGTGCCTTTGTAGGGTTCGACAGCTAAAGTGAGCGATGGGGGAAAATGATCTTTTCCAGTTCCTATGAGCATCAATTTTATTACTGGAGAAAGTTTTTCAAGATCTGCGCTTTTCCATCCGCTTGGAGGAGTAAAAGTAATGAGTTCTTCTGAATTATCTGCAAAACAGGAAAAATTTAAAAGTACTAAAAAAAGGGCTGCAGCATGTATGAGTTTTTTCATATGATTTTATCCTTTAAGTTAACTTTTGAAAGTAAAGGATTTATATAATTTTAAGGTTTGATTTGCAAACAAAAAATACTTCAGTAAATGAGAGCGAATTATTCTTGAAAAAAAATCAGTGATCCTTGATAAATGTATAGATAATATCTATAAAGGGACGAGTTTTGTTATGAAGACATTAGAGCAAGGCCAGGAAAAAATCCGCAAGATTTGCGATGAGCTAAGAGCCGGAACTTTGGAACCTGCAAAAAAAGAAGCTGAAAAAATTATTTTAGATGCTAAGGACTTTTGTTCCAAGCTTATTAAAGAAGCTGAAATCGAAGCTGAAAACTTGATAAAGACAGCGCGCAGTGAAATTGAACAGGAAAGAAACGTCTTCCAATCTTCGCTATCCCAAGGAATCAAACAAGGTTTAGAGGCTTTAAAGCAGGATATCGAACACCATTTATTCAACCTTCAATTAAATGAGACAGTCAAAAATGGAACCGATAAACCAGAAGTTGTGGCAAAACTGATTGACTGTATTGTTAAAGCAATTGAAAAAGAAGGACTTTCTGCAGATATATCGGCTTTTATTCCAAAACATATTCCGGAAAGGGAAGTAAATCTTCTCCTAACAGCAAAAATTTTGGACAAATTAAAACAGCACTCCGTATCTATCGGATCTTTTGAGGGAGGCGCTCAAATTAAACTTGGCGATAAAGGGTTGACTATTGATGTCAGTGATCTTGCAATCAAAGAGCTTCTTTCCCAATATATCCGAAAAGATTTTCGAAAACTCATTTTCGCTGGCAATTAATCCAATTTTTAAAGGGTGGTATGACAGAATATTTTTTTACGACGACTTATCTGCCTGATTTAAAAATAGGCGAGTCCCCGGAAATGGATTTTGAAGAATTTGTTGCATTCTTGAAAGAAAATTTGCTTTTTCATGATTTTAAACAAACAGAAATTCTCCGCAGGTTTTATGACATTTTAAACATGAGGGCATATTGGAAAGGTGACGGATTAGACCTGCATGGTAGTTTAGATGAAAATCAATTGGGGGACGCTTTAGAGAGTAATGAAAATTTACCGGTTTATGTTTTGAGTTTTTTGGAGAGATATAAAAGTAAGGAAGAGCGCTTAAACTATTTTCCATCTTTAATCTCTCAATTTTTTAAAGAAGAAATGAAACATGCCGATCCTTTTTTAAAAAAATATTTAAACTTCGAAAGACGTTTACAACTTGTTTTAGTTGGCTTTCGGGCAAAGAAACTCAATCGCAGTTTGGAAAAGGAACTTCAATTTGAAGATCCAAACGATGATTTGATAGCGCAAATTTTAGCGCAAAAAGATGCTCCTAGTTTTCATCCTCCAGAGGGATTCGAAGACTTAAAAGCAATTTTTGAATCCTATCACGATAAACCCATAAAGCTCTATCAAGCATTATGCGAATACCGGTTCCAAAAAATTGAGGAAATGACAGGCATGGACGTGTTTTCATTTTCGAAAATTTTAGGTTACATGGCTCAATTGATCATTGCAGAAAAATGGATGGAACTCGATGAGAAGAAGGGATTGGAAATGGTCAATCATATTTTAGAAAAGTCCGCAGGAGGAAGTGTATGACAGAAGTGATAGCAGAAAAAAATGATCGAACATTTGAAGGCAAAGCTTTAGCTACCGGAAAAGTTGTTAAGGCTTACGGAAACCTTCTTCAAGTAGAATTTAACGGAGCTATTTGTCAGGGTGAAGTTGCCATGGTTCAAGTTCATGGTTTAAGCCTAAAAGCAGAAGTCATCGAAATTGTTGGAAATGAAGCTAAGATCCAGGTTTTTGAAGATACAAAAGGTGTGATGCTTGGAACAAAGGTTCTTTTTACAGGGGAGCTTTTAGAGGCAGAACTTGGGCCCGGTTTGTTAACTTCAGTCTTGGATGGGCTTCAAAACCCTTTGGAAGATGTAGCCGAAGTTTCCGGTCTTTTTTTGCCAAGAGGCGTCTATCTTCCAGCTATTGATAGAAAAAAACATTGGGAATATACTGGCGTTGCAAAAGTCGGTGATCTCAAAGCAAGAGGAGATCTTCTCGGAACGACTCTTGAGGGGCGTTTTCATCACCATATTATGGTCCCATTTTCACTTTACGGGCGCTACAAAATCACATGGGTCATAAAAAATGGCTCTTACACAGCAGATACGGTGGTTGCAAAAGGCGTAGATGAGAACGGACGCGAATATGCGTTTTCCATGATTCAAAAATGGCCGATAAAAAATGCACTGTCACAAGGGGAAAAAGTAAAACCAACCAAAATGATGGAAACGGGAAGCCGCATTGTCGATACGCAGTTTCCAATCATGAAGGGTGGCGCTTTTTGTACGCCTGGGCCATTTGGAGCCGGCAAAACGGTATTGCAGCATCATCTTTCCAAATATTCAGATGTTGATATTGTAGTCGTTGTAGCTTGCGGTGAAAGGGCTGGAGAAGTTGTGGAAGTATTAAGGGAGTTTCCTCATTTGACAGATCCTCATACGGGAGAGTCTTTAATGGCAAGAACTGTGATCATTTGCAATACCTCCTCAATGCCTGTAGCTGCGCGTGAGTCTTCCATTTATATGGGAATGACGATTGCCGAATACTATCGCCAAATGGGCTTGGATATCTTGCTTTTAGCAGATTCCACATCCAGATGGGCTCAAGCTTTGCGCGAGATGTCCGGTCGATTGGAAGAGATTCCTGGAGAAGAGGCTTTTCCTGCATACCTTGCATCCAGGATTTCAGAATATTACGAAAGATCCGGAGTGATCGCACTAAATGATGATCAATACGGTTCGATTACTGTCGGCGGTGCAGTATCGCCAGCTGGCGGAAATTTTGAAGAGCCTGTGACGCAAGCAACTCTTGCAGTTGTCGGCGCTTTTTTGGGCTTATCTAGAGAGAGATCTGATTCAAGACGCTATCCTGCGATCGATCCTTTAATTTCCTGGTCAAAGTACGTTAAGGAAGTGGCAGAATTTTTAGAAAGCGAAGCGCCAGGCTGGGGACGCATGGTCAAGTTAGCAGAACGCATACTCAAGAGCGGTAATGAAATCGGCAAACGCATGGAAGTTGTTGGCGAAGAGGGAACTGCAATTGACGACATGATGATTTATCTAAAAGCTGAACTTTATGATTTTAGCTACTTGCAGCAAAATGCCTTTGATTCTGAAGATGCTTATTGCCCGTTAAAAAGACAAATACAGCTTTTTACTTTGATCAACAAAATATTTGATACGAAATTTAAATTTCATTCTCATAATAGCGCAAGGGAATATTTCCTTAATTTACAAAACCTTATTAAAAACATGAACTTTTTGGCATTCAAAAGCGAAGAGTACCGCAAAACATTTCATAAAATTGAAGAAATGATTGAAACGGCAAATAGAGAGGGTCAGATTTTATGAAAATGGTTTATGACAGAATCAATAATATGCGCGGCAATCTGATTACTGTGACTGCAGAAAACGCATCACTTGGCGAACTTGCAAGAATCGATATGCAAAACGGCAGACATGTTTATGCATCAGTGCTAAGTGTAGACGGAGACCAAGTGACTCTTCAAGTTTTCCAAAGCACAAGAGGCATTTCGACGGCAGACAAAGTCACTTTTTTGAATCGCGAAATGCAGGCAGTCTATGGAGAATCATTGCTAGGGCGACGTTTAAACGGCGCCGGAAATCCCATAGATTCAGGTCCAAATATCGTGGGTACCCAAATTAATATAGGAACGCCTTCCTTCAATCCGGTCAAAAGGATTATTCCCCGTGAAATGGTGAGAACAAATATTCCTATGATCGACGTGTTCAACTGTCTTGTCAAATCGCAGAAAATTCCGATTTTTTCAGTTCCAGGAGAGCCTTATAACCAACTTTTAATGCGGATTGCCAATCAGACGGACGCAGATATTGTGATTATCGGAGGGATGGGTTTGACTTTTAAGGAATACCAAGCTTTTATCGATAATGCTGAAGAATCGGGGTCCATGAACAAAACTGTGATGTTTATTCATAGGGCAACAGATCCGACTGTGGAGTGCCTGCTTGTTCCGGATATGGCTTTAGCTGTTGCTGAAAAATTTGCGATGCAAGATCTCGACGTGCTTGTCCTTTTGACAGATATGACAGCTTTTGCAGATGCAATTAAAGAAATTGCTATAACAATGGACCAAGTACCATCTAATCGAGGATATCCGGGATCGCTTTATTCTGATCTTGCTTCCCGTTATGAAAAGGCGGTTCAAATTGATGGGAGCGGCTCCATAACAATTATTGGCGTAACGACAATGCCTGGCGATGATGTAACCCATCCGATACCGGACAATACCGGCTATATTACGGAAGGACAGTTTTATTTGCATAACCATCAGATTGATCCATTCGGGTCTCTATCTCGGCTTAAGCAGCTTGTGATTGGAAAAGTGACCCGTGAAGATCATGGGGATCTTGCAAATGCAATGATACGCCTTTATGCGGAATCAAAAAAAGCTCGCGAAAGACAAAGCATGGGATTTAAGCTATCCAGTTGGGATGAACAGCTCTTGGCTTATTCTCATCTATTTGAAGAGCGCATGATGAGCCTTGATGTAAATTTATCCGTCGAAGATGCCCTGGATTTGGGATGGAAGACGTTGTCTGAATGTTTTAAAAAAGATCAGGTCGGAATTAAAAAAACATTTGCGGATAAATATTGGATTGAAAATGGCAGAAATTAAGCTGACAAAAAATGAACTCCGGTCCCAACAGACAAAGCTTTCCCAATTGGAAAAGTATTTGCCGACTTTACAATTAAAAAAAGCGATGCTTCAAATTGAAGTCAATGATGCGCGCATTGAAATAGTAAAGTTGGAGGAAGATTATGAAAGACTTTATGGCGAGATGAAAAATTATGCCGCGCTTCTTACAGAAAATATTTCGATTGACTTGAGAAACGCTGCAAAAGTGATTGAAGTTAAAAAGCATTATGAAAATATCGCCGGGGTGGAAGTTCCCTATTTTGAAGGCATTTTTTTTGAAGATTTTCATTACGATCTTATAGATACTCCTGCTTGGATTGACGGGGTTGTTTTGGGCTTAAGGGATTTGGCTGTTGCAAATGCCAAAATAACAGTGGCCCGTGAAAAGAAAGCTGCTTTAGACAAGGAATTAAGAGAAGTTTCCATCCGTGTTAACCTTTTTGAAAAAATCTTAATTCCAAGGGGCCTTCGCAACATAAAAAAAATCAAAGTGTTTTTGGGGGATCAGCAACTTGCGGCAGTTTCGCAAGCTAAAGTTGCTAAAACAAAAATTGAAGCGCATAAATTAGCTTTAAAAAAGACAAGGGAGGAGGTTTAAAATGCGCATCGATGTGAAAAAATTTTTGTTTGGCGGTCCGGCTTCTGAAAAAGAACTTTTCTTTAAAAAGGCTCAAGAGCTTGGCGCAATTCATTTCATTAATATGGAAAATTCTCTTTTCAAAGAAATCCCGCACGATGTCAGCAATATAGCACAAAGCATAAAAATTTTGCTTAGTCTGCCTACCATGCCACAAGAAGATGCGGATGAAAATTATTTTGCTGCAGACGAGCTTGCAAACAAGATCAATGTGTTGCATTTCAATTTGGAAAAACTGACAGAAGAGCTACGCGTCCTTAAACTTGAGATTGAAAGGGTCCGAATTTATGGTAGTTTTTCAAAAGATGATATTGCTTATATAGAAAATACAGGCCACCGCAAAATTCAATTTTTTTATGCAAAACAGGGCTATTCACAAAATCCGGATCTACCGGACGGTCTTATTTTTATCGCAAGCGATCATAATCTCGATTTTTTTATAGCGATTAATCGCGAAAGGCAAAATTATGAGCATATGGTCGAGATGCAAATTGAGGAACCTCTTAATGTATTACTCCAAAAAGAGCAGGATTATATAAATGAATTTAGCAGCAATGAAAAAAGTCTAAATAAATATTCCAAATATAATACGTATTTACATCATGCTCTTATTAATAAATTAAATGATTATCATTTGGAAGCTGCAAACTTATCTGCCCAAATGGAGATGAATGGAGACCTTTATTTCACGGAAGGATTTGTTCCTATCGATAAAATTTTTGAAATGCAGAAACTAGCTTCTGAAATGAATGTTTATGTCGAAGAAATTGCGATAGAAGATGAAGACGTCATCCCCACATATTTAAAAAACGAAGGCGTTCATAGAATTGGTGAAGATCTTGTAGACATTTACGATACCCCGTCCCACACAGATAAAGATCCTTCCATCTGGGTCTTGTTTGCTTTTGCCGTATTTTTCTCCATGATTATTGGAGATGCAGGCTATGGACTTGTTTTTTTAGCGGCCGCACTTTATATCCGTTACAAAACAGGCTCGTTAAGTGGTCTTAAAAAGCGCGTTTGGAATTTATTTTTCATGCTTTCATTAGCTTGTATTTTTTGGGGAACCATGACTCATTCATTTTTTGGAATAGAAATGAGTGTAAATAGCAAATTTCACAAAATTTCTCTTTTAAATTATCTTGCCGAGAAAAAAGCGAACTATTATTTGGTTAATAAAGGTGAGACATATGCTAACTGGATCAAGGAATACCCTGAAGTCAAGCAAGCTACTACCGGAGAAGATGTATTAAAATATGGCGTCAAAGTCAAAAAAGGTGAAGAAAAACATGAAATTGCCAATAAATTAAACGATGGCATTATGTTGGAAATAGCACTTTTAGTTGGCATTATCCATGTGACGCTTTCTTTTATACGCTATCTTGACCGCAATTTAACAGGAATTGGCTGGATCCTGTTTATGTGGGGTTGTTATTTTTATTTTCCTCAATATCTCAAAACAATTTCGATGACCAATTATATTTTTGGAATTAGTGTTCAGGAGGCTGCAAAAGGCGGTTTAATTTTGATCTATAGCGGTCTTGGATTAGCTTTCTTTTTTGCGATTTTAAAAAATAAGTTATTTGGGCTTTTGGAAGTCATGAATGTGATTCAGGTTTTTGGCGATATTTTGTCGTACCTTCGTCTTTATGCGCTAGGATTAGCAGGAGCTATCGTCATGGCGACCATTAATGATTTTGCCTGGTCGATGAATTTTGTTTTCGGGGGATTGCTTTTTGTTGTCGGGCATTTGATAAATATGGCGCTTGGCATCATGGGCGGAGTAATCCATGGTTTACGTTTAAATTTTATAGAATGGTATCATTACAGTTTTGAAGGCGGCGGTAAAAAATTTAACCCCCTTCGCAAAGAATCAATTAAGGAGTAATCAGATGAATTTTGATATGATAGGACCTGCAATTTCTTTAGGACTTGCATGTATTGGAAGCGCAATCGGTTTGTATATTGCAGGGTCAGCCTCACATGCTGCTATGGCACGAGTTGACGAAGGCCACGGTAAATTTATCGGGATGAGCGCAGCACCATCCTCACAAATTATTTATGGGTTTCTTTTGATGCTTTTAATGAGTAACGCAATCAAAGAAGGAACTCTATCGCCTATGTCCGCAATTGGGATCGGAACGTTTTCAGGTCTTGCAATTTGCCTTTCAGCAATATTTCAAGGAATGGCGTGTGCAACAGGTATTCAGGCATCTGCAAAAAAACCTGCGGTTTTTGGTAAGTGCTTTGCAGCAATTGGGTTGATCGAGTCAGCTGCTTTGTTCGCTTTCGTTTTTGCTCTTCTTATCCTCTAAAAAAAAACTCTCTTTTAAGATTGCATAAATCTTAAAAGAGAGTTTAGTAAAAAGCATGTAACCACATACTTTTACCGCTTCTAAGGCAATAAATCCATAAAAAAAAAACATATAAAATGTCTGAACTATACACAGTGTACTAGATCAGCCTATATATACCACTTTTAAGCCTTATTCACTCATAGAAGCTGGTTCTACATGAATAATTTGAATTAGACCGATAGTTTCATTTTGTGCTACTTCTATTGTTTCTGGTTCAACAACAGGAGCTTCCTGTAGAACTTCTTCTTCGATAACTACTGTAACAGTTTCATCAACAGGAGCTTCCGGAGTAGATTCAGCAACAGGAGCTTCCGGAGTAGATTCAGCAACAGGAGCTTCCGGAGTAGATTCAGC
>JBEPVN010000071.1:0-12691 GCA_041691015.1 Parachlamydiaceae bacterium
TTAAGGCTAAAGCCTACGCTACAAATCTTAGCTTAATGCATATCTAACCACCGGCATGTAAAATCGCTTCTAAGATGAACACTTTCATTCCTAACTCCAAACTTAGAATCTTATACACAAGCAAAAGTTTGAAAGCTTAAAATCTTTAATTGCTATTGCAAAAAGACTCTTCATTTTGTTAATCTAGTTTCTTATTTTTTAAGGGAATTTAATGACTGATTCGATAATTTTTGAAAATGTTTCCAAACGCTACGGTAATGTCCAAGCGCTTGATAACGTGTCGTTTGCTGTAAAAAAAGGTCAGTTTTTTTCGCTTCTTGGTCCAAGCGGGTGCGGAAAAACAACATTGCTTCGCATAGTGGCAGGCTTTGAGAGACCAGACAGCGGACGCGTTTTACTAGATGGTATAGACATCACAAATCTTCCTCCAAACAAGCGGCCTGTCAATACCGTTTTTCAAAATTATGCGCTTTTCCCCCATTTGACGGTTTTTGAAAATATCGCCTTTGGCCTTCGTGTTGCAAAAAAACCGAACGCTGAAATTAACTTGGAAGTTGAGAAAATGTTGCAGCTTATCCAAATGGAAGATCAAGCCCATAAAAAGCCCGACCAGATCAGCGGGGGTCAAAAGCAGAGGGTTGCGATAGCGCGCGCGCTTATCAATCGCCCAAGAGTTTTGCTTTTGGATGAACCGCTTGCAGCACTAGACCTGAAATTGCGTCAAAAAATGCTGCTTGAGCTTGATTCCATCCATGATGAAGTTGGCATCACCTTTTTATTTGTCACGCACGACCAAACAGAAGCTATGGCAGTAAGCGATCAAATCGCCGTATTCAGGCATGGTAAAATTGAGCAGATCGGAAGCCCTATGGAACTTTATGAATCTCCAAAGAGCAGTTTTGTTGCAGCTTTTATTGGCGATACCAACTTTTTAGACGGAAAAGTTGTAGAAAAAGTCGACCATGAATACATTAGGCTTACTTTGGACGGCTTTCCGGATGTTTTATGCTTCAATGATAAACAACTCAACGTAAATGATTTAGTACATTTGAGCATCAGACCAGAAAAGATCCATATTTCAGCTGAAAAGCCAGCTCCGTCTCGTTTTCATAATATATACCAAGCTATCGTTGAAGATATTGTCTATAAAGGAGACCATACCAAATTCTGGGTTCGTATAGGGGAGTGGCGCATTGCGGTCTCAGAACAACATAGCCGTTTTCTTCTCGATCAAAAAACAATCACCTGGAAAGACCCTGTCTGGATTTGCTGGCACGCAGATGATGGCTTTATGTTGGAGCGCTACAGCGAAAAAGATGAAAACCTAACCGAAATTCCGTCTGAAAATATCGGGGATTTTGATGAAGAAATTTAAAGGACGCTTAGTTTTGGAATATTTTTTTAGTTTTCCGGCTATGCTGTGGCTTGTTCTTTTCTTTTTAATTCCAACGCTTGTAGTCATCGGCTTTTCTTTGAAATCAAGCGATATTTATGGGGGAATTGAAGAAGGATGGACTGTTGCACCGTTTTTAAATCTTTTTACTCCCGGCATTTTGGCAAGTTTTGGAAAAACGCTCATCATTAGCTCAATCACTACATTAATTGCCTTATCCCTCTCTTTACCAATTGGGTATTACATGGCAAGAGCCTCAGAGAACGTACGTCATATTTGTCTGCTGCTTGTTGTCATCCCTTTTTGGAGCAGTTTTTTAATTCGCATTTTCGCTTGGAAGTCTTTGTTGCACCCGGAAGGCATTTTAAAAAAATTATTAGTTTCTCTTCATCTCATTCATCCAGAAACACTTCTTTTATACAATACAGGAGCTGTTTTGCTCGTTTTAGTCTATTCCTATTTACCGTTTGGTATTTTGCCGATTTTTGCAGCAGCCTCCAAATTCAATTTTCAACTGATGGAAGCAGCTTTAGATCTTGGATCTTCAAAAATAACTGCGTTTTTCAAAGTCTTTGTCCCTGGGATCAAAGTTGGAATATTGACTGCTTTTTTGATGGTTTTTATCCCGACCATGGGCGCTTATGTCATTCCGGATGTTGTAGGAGGCACTGATAATGAAATGATCGGGAATAAGATAGCGCAGAAAATTTTTGTCGATCGCAACTTACCGGAAGCTTCAGCCTTATCTATATTACTTGCATTAGCTGTTCTATTTCCATTGATTCTTTTTGCTTTACTGCCTTCAAAAGCCGATAAAAAAGTGATTACCGATACAAGAGGCAAGCAATGAAACAAAGTAAAATCCCTTTTATCATGACGTTTCTTGTGATGGCTTTTTTATATCTTCCGATAGTAGTACTTGTGATGAACTCCTTTAATGAATCGCGCTTTGGTGGTGTTTGGAATGGTTTTTCTTTAAAATGGTACGAAACCCTGTTTAGAGAAAGGCTTGTTTTTGAAGCTATCTATAATTCCCTCATTATCGGGATCAGCTCAACTATAGCCTCAACAATTTTAGGCAGCCTTGCAGCTTTTGCGATTTATCGTTATAAAAATTCTAAATTACAAAAATTTAACTATGGCTTAATTTATACTCCTTTAATTCTTCCAGATATCTTAATGGGAATAAGCTTGCTCTTTTTTTTCATTTTTCTAAATGTACATTTAGGTTTATTTACGATTTTTATCGCTCACACGACATTTTGTTTAAGCTATGTGACGATGGTCATGCTCTCGAAATTGCAGAATTTTGATTTTGATCTTGTTGAAGCAGCTCAAGATCTTGGCGCAAGTTCCTTGCAGATTTTCAGAAAAATATTACTCCCGCTTTTAACTCCAGGTATTATAGCTGCAGCACTATTGGCATTTACGCTTTCAATCGATGATTTTGTTATTACATTTTTTGTGGCAGGCCCCGGGTCTACAACACTTCCTATTTATGTTTATGGAATGATTAAATTTGGCTCTCCACAAATCATTAATGCTCTCTCAACGCTACTTCTTGGAGTAACCTTTTGCATTGTAGCTATCGTCCATAAGCTTTTAAAAGAAGAAACGTTATGAAGTGCCTCACAAAGATTATTTTATTCGTCATGATCATAGCTCTTGCCGGATGCAAAGAAAGCACCCCTACCTTAAATATTTATATCTGGGGGGATTTTATAAAAAATGAATTGATCAATGAATTTGAGACGCGTTATAACTGCAGGGTTGTTATAGATACTTATGATTCTAATGAAGCTATGTACGCCAAATTAAAAAGCGGGGCTTCCGGATATGATTTGATTTTTCCAAGCGGTTATATTTTGCAAGTGATGGAAGAGCAAAAAATGTTACATCCCTTAAATAAATCTTTAATTCCGAATAGCGAAAATATAGATTCGAAATACTTAAAAGCCTTAAATGAACCGGTCTATGAAAATGGCATTCCCTATGCAATTACATTTAGCGGGATAGCCTACAGAGAAGATAAGGTTTTTAATCTTAATCCCTCATGGAAAATTTTTAACCGCGCGGATTTAAAAGGGCGCATGACTCTTTTGAATGATATGAGAGAGGTTTTAGGAGCTGCTTTAAAAACTTTTGGATTTAGCATCAATACAGTCAACGTAAATGAAATTGAACTAGCCAAAACTGAAGTCATTGCCTGGAAAAAAAATATCGCAAAATTTGAAAGCGAACAATACAAAAATGGAATTGCTAGCGCTGAATACTTGGTTGTTCAAGGCTACTCAAGCGATATTTGCCAGCTTATGAGCGATGATGATGCTATTTCGTTGATTTTACCAAAAGAGGGGAGTGTCTTTTCTTGTGATTATGTCGCAATACCAAAAGATGCTTTAAATCTAACTCTTGCTCATGCGTTCATCAATTTTTTGCTTGAGCCAAATGTCGCTTTGGCAAATATGGAAGCAAATTTTTACTTAAGTCCAAATACTCCTGCAATTGATTTGTTAAGCGATGAGCTAAAAACAAACCCAGGCATTTTTCCACCTTCTGAATTTGTGGAAAAATCAGAGTCGATCAGGGATCTTGGGAAGAATATCCGGCTCTACATAGACGCCTGGAATGCAATTAAATGGAGCCAATGATAAAGATCTTAAGAGTAAACAGGAGAGAGCCTCTTTCTAATTTTTGGATCTGTTATAAACGAAGCTGCTAAATTGGCAAGCGCTGTTTTTTTTATCCGTTTTAGTCTGTCATAAGCAAATTCAAAAAACATATTAGAATATTTGCTATTAAGAAGTTCTCCCGCTTGATTTATTGTAAGTCTTTGTTCATCTTCTGTATCTAATTGCTCAAAAAGTTCAATAACTGAATGGTATTTTAGTGAAGCATCAGGCAAGCTTTTGATCAGAGAAACAGTCTCTTTTCTATTAGCTTTTTTTATTAACAGTAAAATTATCTCAAAAAGCGTCTTATGTTTAATTTTATCATCTGAAATGCTGAAGGCAATATCTTGGGCTATGACATGAGCGTCAATTTTTGTAAGTTCTTTTGCAATAATACGAAAACATTCGCATTTAAGAGAATCTGTCCGTGCATCATAAGCAATAGCTCTTGCTCTGACATGCTCTTTTATAGAAACGAGATAAGCAAATAGGGTTTTAAGCGCTTCAAGCTGTATATTTATGTCTGGTATGGCTTCAATTATTTTTTCAGCTAATATTAGGTCACCGCAGTTTTTTATAAGACTATCAGACATACTTTTAAGGATTAAAGAACGTGTTATTATATGCGTCACTTGACAAGCGGATTGAAAAACTGTTTCTTTTTTATCTTGCTCAAATAATTCAAGGTAAGCTTTTTGAAGAAATGTGGATTTGGCATCGTGTGTATCTGGTATTTTGGCAATCATATTAAAAGCTTCATCGACGATGCCGATTTTAAAAAATTCTTCGGCAGCTGTAACATACGCTAAAACCCTATTCCAAGCACTTAATAGTTCTATGATTTCATACATTTCTATAACATGTGATGTTGGTATTGAGTCTTTGATTATTTTTTGTACAATCGCGACCATTAAATTGCCGTTACTATTAAAAAAATATTCTTTGCTGAGTACTCTAAAACATGCAATTGCTTCATCTAGTTTGTGTATTTTAAGAAGATAGATACATTTTGCAGTAGTAGCTAAAAAACGATCATACAAATCTTTAGGTTGTATTATTTCCAAATCTGGTTGTTTATTATTTCTATAAAATTCGAGCAGTTTGGTTTTTATTTCTTTACTTTCAACGGCATTAAAAATAGAAAAAATTCCTGTAATATGGAAGGCATTGTTGTGTTCGAACCTTGGACATTGAATCAAAGCGTCTTTTCGTACTGAGTCAAATGTATTTTGAGGCAACTTTAAAAGCTGAATTCCAAAAGCGGCCTCATTTCGAGCGTGCAAAACTTGGAGATCATCTAAATGCGCAATTTTTGGTCTCGTAGATTCGTTAAGTGGTGTAAGCCCTGGAAATTTACCGTTTAAATAAGAGGTAAATCGATTTTTGTCTACATATTCTTTATGACTTAAAATAATAACAATACGGGCATTCCAAAAATGATTTAGCAACGCAAGATTATGAGTATCTTTTGCATAAGGGAGGTATTTTATTGTTTCAAGGACTAAATCGTTCGGTAGTTGTTTCAAAAGATCGACATCAAATTGATATTTTTCCACTTCATTTGTATTTATTGGATCCACATAAACTCCTGATCTTATTAAATTAAGAACTAATTATATAATAATCTATAATTAAAGTACATAAATTAATTAACATTAATAAGACAAGATTATAAATGTCCGAACTATAGACCTTCGGTCTATAGCAACATATATGAAATTGTTCTATAGTCCAAAGGGAAAGAGGATGGTTAAACAGGAAGAGCGATAAGCTGAAAGAAGCTACGTTAATTTAATTATACTGGTTGCATGGATTCACCATTATGATAGATTTTAGTAATATTTTTCCTGTTTTCAAATAAACCAGTAATAAAATTTCCATTTTTAAAATAACAACTTCCATCATCAGAAATCTTGAAGCTATCGCAATCCGAAATTTTATAATCTGCATTAGGAGAAAATATGGTCGCATTAGAACAAAGAATTGATATTTTTTGAGCGATATTTTCATCCCCTTGTCCTGTTGAACAAGAAATTAAAGATACTTTTGCATTTGCCTTTAGTTTCGTTTCCAAAGTTTCAAAGATTCCTAAAGAATCTTGTTTAATTTGATAGTCTCTCGAAAATTGAATGATAGATCTGCAACCATGAGCCTGTATAATCACTGCATCAATATCCCGATCTTTTAATTTTGATATTTTATTTTGAAGTTGCTCCTCACACTTTGCTTCTATAAAATTGACATCAAAATTTTTCGCAAGATGTGTTATGTCAGATTTAGTTTTAAAATCAAAGAAAAAACTAGGAAATAAACCTTTGGGATCAGAGACAGATGATGCTATATAAACTAATTTACGAATCTTTTCGTCGGGTTTGGATTCAAGACAAATTTTCTTAATTTGTTTTTTGACCCAATTTTTCTTAGAAATGTCATCAATTCTATTGATAATTACGATGAGTGTTGTGGATGTAATTATATATGCCAATCTAAAAATTCGATTGGGACGAGAAAGAGTATGATACAAACAACCACTTGCTACAATAGGGAGCAATAAATGTATATATTCACTAAGTATTCCTAGAGGACCTGAAATATTTGTTGCCTTTTGGGATAATTTATCGAAAAAATTCCATCTACATTCATTTATACTATTTAATATGAAGTCTGTCATTGTAACAACCTTTTTAAATACTTGGAATTTAACTGCTTGAAATAGAGAAGTTATACCGTTTGAAAATAATTACAGTCAATAAAAATAGCTTTACTTAAATCTCCATTCCAGTTGTCTCTTTTTTTAAACTCATCCAAATATATGGAAAAAATCATGATTTACTTTCTCATTAAAATTTTATTTAAATTTTATTTTCAAAAATAAATTTACTGTGTTATATGTTTTTTTTAACCATCAAATTTTAGAGGTAATATGAGGCGTTTTGCAACTTTAGCTGTTCATTTTTCAGTTCTAGCAGGCTTGGCAAATCCTGAGAGCGTTAGGGCTGAAATGGATAGAATGGATATTTCCATTGTTTCTTCTTCAGAAAAGCACAATTTTTCCGATCTTGTACTTTTAGATAAAACAATTATAAATTTAAATGATCCATCAGATGATGGCATTCGAAATTACAATGCTGTGAAAAGTGAGCCGGTACAGACCATTTTGAACAACGGCTTGTTATCAGTCGTCTTTGAAGATGAAGATAAAAATTTCTTTGTCGTAGATTCTTATGAATATGATGCAAATATGCTTTATCAATATCCTCTCGAAGATCTTTTAAGAAACAACATGGACATGATTCATCATAAAAGACCTAGGCAAGGTCCTCCCGGCCCTACAGGAGCGACAGGAGCTACCGGAGCGACAGGTTCCACCGGCGCGACCGGAGCTACAGGAGCTACAGGAGCTACCGGAACAACAGGAGTAACTGGAACGACAGGAGTAACTGGTACTACAGGCGTCACTGGAACAACAGGAGTAACCGGTACTACAGGAGTAACCGGTACTACAGGAGTAACGGGAACTACCGGTGTAACTGGAACTACCGGCGTAACTGGAACTACCGGCGTAACAGGAACGACAGGAGTTACAGGATCTACAGGCAGTATAACAGCTTTAGCTCCAATTGGGGCAGCTCCAAATGCTAACGCTGCGACATTAACCGGTACTACTTTAAATTTACAACCTGCAAGCGCATCTTTTGGAGGGGTTGTCACAACAGGCACTCAAACTTTGGCAGGCGCTAAGACATTGAGCGGTAACTTGACGCTTGGTGGCGACCTTACTATGGATTTTACTACAAACAATATTTTTAATAATGCCCAGCTTTTTACGCATGTTGTCAGCTCTAGTCTTTTTGTGGGACCAGGTGCCGGGAATTTAGTTACTGCGGCAGCTGGAAATACTGCTTTTGGTACTTCTGCGCTAACTTCTCTAAGCGGGATTGGCAATGGAAACGCCGCGTTCGGAAATAGCTCAGGAGCTTCGATATCGACAGGATCTGGTAACAGCTTATTTGGCACAACCGTTGCAAGCAGCTTGTCTACTGGTACGGAAAACGTCGGTATGGGGGCTTTTGCACTCCAAAGCTTGCTAGTAGGCATTCGCAATACCGCGCTTGGTACTGCCTCAGGCATAAATACAACCGGCTCAAATAATTTAGCTGTAGGCTATCGCGCAGGAGCTGCAATTACTACTTCAACTGATACAATCACAATCGGCGCTAACATTAACGGCACAGATGTAACCGGCGCTATTACAATTGGCGGAGCAGTGTCCAGTAGTTGTGCGATCGGAGGGATTTTTGGATCTACGACGGCAGCTGGGGGTATCGGTGTTTTTGTTGATGCAGCAGGGCTTTTGGGTACAACAGTTTCTTCTGCAAGGTATAAACACGATATAGAGCCTTTGACAACAGACATTTCTAGAAAAATTTATGATATGAACGTTGTTGAATTCTATTACAATGGAGACAAAACTAATAGAAAGCAATACGGTATGGTTGCAGAGCAAGTAAATGAAGTAATGCCTGAAATTATTGTCATGGACAAAGATAATGAACATCTTCCGCATGCAATCCAATACCATTTGATTCAGCCGCTTATTGTTAAAGAGTTGCAAGAGCATCAAATGAAATTGGAAAAAATGCGTGTCCCTATGAACCATAGATGCAAGATCGCATCTTCTTCAATGGATGCTCAATTTATGCAAGAAGGGACAAAAGTAACGCTTGAAATCCCTGCAATCGTTTTATCAAAAATGGAAGGAGCTCTAAAATCTGTTGAAATATTCACAGACAGCAATCCGATTCCTGCAAGCTTAATGCCAAAGGAAGATAAGGAAATTTGCTGCACATTCACAGAAAATGGCATCAGAACAACCGGATTCATGATGATTGAGGGGAATAAAGCGTGCATCATGAAGATGGACGGCAGTTCAATCAAAGCACCATTTGTTATGAAAGGAATGACTATAACTTACATGACAAATTAAGCTTAAGCGCTAATTTTTAAGGTTATTTAAAGGCTTTGCTGTTTTCACAGCAAAGCCTTTTTTTTGTAATAAAAAGCCTAATTATTAATCTAAAATTTATCTACGTTTTTTCTAAAGTCCGAACTTCGTTTCGGACTTTAGAAAAAATAACCCTTGAACCGGACCTTTTCTGACACCGATTCTCTCTCTTCTTCCGAAAAATTCCCTTACATGATAAAAAAAACATAACTGAAAAAAGAAGTTTTATTTGTTGTATTTAAATAACTTTATATATATAATTTTATATTAAACAATTTATAATTAGGAGTTATTTTAATGGCAACTAGAACACAATCCAATCCATTTTCCGGCAATGACTGGACACTTTCTCAAGGCTTAAATTCTCTTTACACACGACAGAATATACAGTTAAAACCTTGGTTTTATTCAAAAGAATCAACAACCAAAATTGCAGGGTCTGTTCTTGCGGGATTATCTTTATTTTCTACTTATAAAACAGTTCATGCAGTTTTATGGCTGACCGATTTACCAAACGTCATCAAGCGAACAGCATTTGGCTATACTGCATCCACAATTTTATTAATCGCTTCGACAATATTATGCTTTCATAAAAAAGAATTTTGGTATGACCCCGCATTCAGAGCAAAAAGGGGAGTGGAAGCTGCAGATGACATAAGAAAGAATGGACTCGGACTTGTTGACATTTTAAGTAAATATGGTTCTGAAATTAAAAATTACAAAATACTCTCGGAAAGAGATTTCGAAAATTTACTTGTGAATGAACCTAAAAATTGCAAAAACTATCAACAGTTTAAGACAAGAAATGGTAATAACAATTTATTTTTATTTGATTCAGATGCTCTTGTGCAATTAATCCAAAAAGAATGTGAAGCCTCCAAATCTGATTCAAACACACTTTTAAATTCTCTTAAACGGGAAACAATACATTTAAAAATTCCAGATACGGATATTTTGTCTTGGGCTTTAAACTCTCAAATAAAAGATGTCTTAGACAACAAAACAGACTACTTTGCTTTTCGTACAAAACACAATCGAGTGGATCTTTTAAAATTAGAATCGGTTGATATCGATAAACTAAAAAGAAAATTTTTAGCTGAAATTTCAGACCTTAATAAGTCTGTTACACATATCAGCAAGATATATCGTGACGACATGTGGCTTTTTGGAATCACTTTAGAAGAAATTGAAAAAGTGATTCTTCCATTGGAGGCAACAAGAGAAGTAGATAAAAAAATGACCTATATTTATTTCAAGTTCAGAAATGGGGAAAACAGCGTTAACAGACTCATTGAAATAAATCCTTCTTTTAGGGAAATAATGAAGCTCAAGTTTTTTAACAGCCCTTTTGCGGTCATGTGTTCGGAAAGTTCCGCAAAGGATTATTCCTCGCTTGGAATAACAAAAAATGATATCTACAATGCTGTTAGGGAAGATATGATTCTTTTGAAGTACGAGGAGTTCGTCATCAAACATTCCTACTCGATTTTTAGTGAGTGGGTGTTTACAGCTGCAGATATTGCCCATCTAAAACCAAAGTTTTTAGAAAGTATCAAAGAGGAGAGTTTAGGAGGAAGAGCTCTAATAGGTATACAATCAGAATACTCGCAACAAATAAAGGGCTTAGATGTTTCTGAGAATGAGCTAAATGCAATTATTTTACCTCTGGAAGTAAGAAGATGCAAAACCTATGCGCAATTTGAAACTCGAAATGGTCCTAACGCCCATAGTGCGTTGTTGAAAATAAATGGTGATTATAAATCAAATTTGCATGATCTTTTTAGAACTCTTCCTTTACATGTTATGACAAACAAGCACTATCTTGAGATCGGTAGAAGCATGGGTTTTCAAATGGAAGATATTCGCATTTTCGTGGATAAAAATGCTGAAGATTTAACCTATCCTGAATTTAAAAAACAGTTCGGCGAGGCCTTATTTGGAAATAACCGTTCCTTGTTGTCAGATCAACAAAAAGCTACCTTAAGGGATAAGCTTAGTCAACATGTTAGAACATGCTCGGTTGCAGAAATTGAAAGTTTGAAAGAAGATGCTGCAATTTTTGATATGTCTTTAATTCAACTTTATGCAGAACGCTGGAAACATATGCGTATGGATAAAATCATCGAAAGCGAATTTGAAGTTTTTAAAGTTCAAATTCAAACAAATAGGGAATTAAGACCGAAAATATGGAGAGAGAAGACTTTGAATGAATTAAAAGGTCTTACTTTACAAGAGGTCATTCAGAAATACAAAGTTTGCTTTGAACTTGGCATTTTGAAAAGAAAACATGGCGTTCCAAAATTTTTTGAGTTAGCCGATGGGGCCGCAAAATCGAGTCCACGTTTTGAGGAATTATGCTCTAATTACAATCTCTTTATTCTTGATTTGTTTGAGCCACATTGTACTTCATTAAACGAGCTTGTTAAAGATTATTTATTACGCCACTCTGATACTCTTCTTGAGGGTAAACCATTGGAATATTATGCAGCTTTGCAAGATAAGAATATAATCAAAATGGCGACTAATTCAAATGTTCGTGACCATATAAAGAATTACGGATCAATGAAATCAGAACACGAGAAAAAACTAAAAGTAATTAAAAAGTTAAATGAAGTTATGTGTGAGGGAATTGAAAGTGTATTTCGCAAAAATAAAAAGATCATTACTGATAAACTTTCGTATTCAAAAGGCAATTTAGAAGAAAAGGAAAAAAATTTTAGTGCTCATTCTAAGTATTATGAAGCTTTATCTTTAGAAATTTCGGTTCTTGAAAATGAAATCGAGGAGCTTGAAGGCTTTAATAGCGATCCAAGTTCCCAAAAAAAATTAGAGGCTAATATTGCAAACTATCGAAAGGAATTAACTGAATTGCAAAGGCCAGTACCTGTTCAGGGACTAAGGGCCACACTGCTTAGTGACTCGGATAAAGATAAGCAAATAAAAATTCTGAAAAAGGCTTTGGAAGAATTAGAAATAGCTTCAGAAAAGCATAATAAGGCTCTTACACTACCTAATATGAGAATTGAATTAAAATCTAAAAAAGAACAATTGGAAGCGCAAAAACTTAAAAAAACAGAATCACAAATAGTTTTAGAGCCCGCGAGAAGCGAACATCAGAAACTAAGTGAGAAAAGTTCAGAAGATATTAAGTTATTTGAAAAAGATCGTTCAGATAAGCTCGAAAAAGAGCTTATGATTAGAACTCAAGCGCTAGGTACGGAAGAAAAGCGATGGACATTCAATGTAAACCAAATGAAGTCAAGCCTGAAAGAATATTTAAGGAAATCTTTGTAAAAAAAGATGAGGTCTTTAGTCTCGACTTTAGCTTTAAAGTCGAGACTAAGTTAAAAATTAGTGAAAGGGGAGTCTTGCCCTCTTGTCTGTAGCTCCATTTAGATTCAAAATATCTTTTGAATTTCTTTTTGTCTAAAACATTGATAAAAAAGTCTTGAATATTATTCTCTATTCTCCAATGTTTCCAAATGACATTAGTAATCTTCAGAGCATTAGCTGGAAGACTTGATATGTATGAAGTTAACAGAGAGGCGGAGAGCCGGAGAGGAAATTATCTGTTCAGATAATAAATTTTCGATTATCTCTCTGTCTCCCCGCCTCACCGCC
>JBEPVN010000072.1:0-11921 GCA_041691015.1 Parachlamydiaceae bacterium
GGCTACCTATGTAAAAACCACTTCGTGGTTAAATGTAACCAAACATCTAAGAAGCGATTTCACATAGATAGCCGGTGGTTACAACCACCGGAAATCAAAACAATTTGTTCACCACAACGTGGTGATACTTTAGCCTCTGTAGTTGAAAAAAGCTTGCGCTCTTTTAGTTAATACCTCTAATTTTCTTAAACTCCTTATATTCATTAAATGCAAAGAAATGCGTAATTTGCAAACCAATAAAAAAAGAGCCTCCAATATTTCTTAAAGCTGGTCCATACGGTTCTTTAACTAATCTCGCAATAATCTCAAGACTAACATGAATTACTGTTGTGAGTAAGCCCGGCAACCCGCAATCATTAATATATCTGATAGATACTTCAAGCTTTGATTTATCATAATTCCCCGATGACTTATGCCACTGTTTCGCATCTTCAAGTTTCATAAAACTTAAACATTTACCTGCGACCATTCCAACAACACATGCTAATCCACTAAGACTTAAATTTGAACTTTTGCTTAAAATGGATGCCGCAGCTCCTATATTTAAACAAATGTAAGTAATATTTTCACAGGTTAAATTCATTGATTGTCTCCTTTAAAATTTTTTTTATTTACTTTTTATCTTGACGCACATCAAATTCAAGCTTCCACTTGCGTTCATCATTTGCAACGCACCAAAGTTCTAAAAATCCAAGCTCCGTCACCTTCGACTTAAGTTTGACGCGTACAATTTTTCCATCTTGGTTTTTATTTTCTAAAAATGTTTCGATGGATGGCAATTCAGTCAGTTCTTCTTGAATGTTTTTAACGATCGTTCCAACAGCTGGTGTGACACCGCTTGTTAAATGTTGCGCTGCAAGACTAAAGAAACGAAAAGTTGCGGATTGACCGACCGATAACCCAAATTCCTGAGATAAAGTCTCCCCTTCGGTGCCCTCTTCCATTCCAAATGGCACAACGCAAAGAGCTCTTACTTTTTTTAAAATTCCAGGGATAGCTGGGCCCGCATCTTCTACTCCGATATAATAACTTCGCGACGTTCCGCTTTTTATCCGAATAGCTTCTCCCCTTCTGCTAAGACCATAGAAAACTGCCCCTAAGCTTACCGCATAATCATAATCAGCATCTGGAAGAACTGTTAAAGGCTCTTTTTCCAAATCCTTTGCCCAGGAATTAAGAAGTTCCACTAAACGCTCTCTTAAAGCAGGCGCTTTTAATGTGCCTCCGTTAAAAAGTATGGCTGTCGGCAAATGAAAAGTCTCTCCCGACCATAAAAACTTGGCAAGCTGGCATGAAATCCGCGGATCTTTTGCAAAAGGCAGACCAATTTCTTGCAAGCCCACATTACTTTCACCGATTGCTTTTTCATGTCTTTCAACAAGAGGGATAAAGCCGTCAACAATGAGTTTTACGACTTCATCATGAGTAATTTTTGTTTTAAGAGAGCCTTGAATCAAACGACTTCCTCTTCCCATAATCGTAATATCGACGCTTTTTGGTGGATTTTCTGAAAGAAGTTTTTCTTTTGCTTGTCTACAGGAATAGGTCAGGGATTGAAGTTGATTTTCATCGATTGTGTGTCCTGCTTCCTCTAGTTTTCCTTTGGCAAGATGGGCAAGACTTAAATCAATATTATCTCCTCCAAGGAGTAAATGATCGCCGACTGCAACCCTCTTTAAACCCAAATCCCCGTTTTCACTTTCAACAGAAATCAAGCTAAAGTCAGTAGTTCCGCCCCCAATATCTATAACCAATACAGAATCATTTACTTTTAAAGTTTTGCGCCACCCCTCTTTGGTTTTATGAAGCCATGCATAAAAAGCCGCTTGAGGCTCTTCTAAAAGAACAATTTCGGGGTATCCTGCAAGACTTGCAGCTTCTTTTACAATTTCCCTTGCGCTAGGATCAAAAGATGCAGGGACCGTGATCAAAATGTCTGCTTCGTTAAAGGGATTTTCAGACATCTTAAAATTCCAAACTTCTTTTAAGTGCAAAAGAAGTTTGGAACACGCTTCCAAAGGGCTAAGAAGTTCAGAGGTGTTTTTATCGGCATGGAGGGGCAAAAACTGTTTTCTCCTATCGATTCCTGAAAAGCAGGCCCAGGATTTTGCAGATGAGATCACTCTATAAGGCAATTCCAATCCTCTGTCCCTTGCAAAAAGACCCACCGCATATTTTTTTGCATCATCCCATTCAAGAAAGGCTTCCTTAGCTTCAATTTCTTCTTGAAGAGGAAAGTAAATAAAGGAAGGCAATGAAAATTGTTCTTCGTTCAAATTTTTACCGACAATTTGAGGAATCTTAAATTGATGAATTTCTTTTTCTGATTTGTCCAAAAAAGAATAAGCCATTGTACAATTTGTCGTTCCAAGATCTATTCCAATAATTGTTTTTTTCATTTTATTTCTACCTCTGCCGGGCAAATAATTTCTTTTATTTGGTCCCCTGTTTTTTTAGGGAGCGATCGTTTATGGGCTTTCCATCCCTTATGGATCAATATTCCGGAAAATGGAGGCTCTCCGGTTACTTTTCCGATAACTTTAATAAGCGAGGGATCATATCCTTTTTCAACCCGGACTATAGACCCTTCGTTTTCATCCCTTAAAGCTCTTATTGTCACATACTCTTCGAGACATTTAGCAGAATCTGCATGAATTTGTCTGACAGCTGCGCCTATTTGATCATCGGAAAAATCTTTGATATCTTCCATCAAAAAATCTACAAGACGTCCCTTTTGTTGTAACAGAGTCAAGAGCTTAAGGTGAGATGGATCGCCGTGTTCAATTTGCTTTGGTTTGTCTTGAAGAAATTCTTCTGCTTTAACGGGCTCTTTTAAAGCTTTGAAAAAGGCTTTGATCGCAATCGTTAATCCCATAATTAAAACTCCTTTTCTGGTTTGAATACATCGTAAACTTCATATATTGAAACAATTTGTCCGCTATGGGCTAATATCTCCATAAGCAGTGCGGATAAAAAGAAACAAAATAAAACAATGAGAACAGGCTTTCCTCCTTTAAGACAGCAATGATTTTTATACCCCAAGCGGTACCTTCCAACCCAAATCATGGATATGGGAATCAAGCCATTTAATATGGTATCTCCATACCCGCCCGTAGCATCAAGAGCTAATAAAAAAATTCTTTCGTATTTTAGAGCAATAATAATAGTTGGAATCGCAACTAAAAGACTTAAAAATATTTTGCCGAATCCTTGTTTTTTTATTTTTAATCCATCAGATAGAAAATCAAATAGACCAAGCGCAATTCCTAAAAATGAAGTCGCTATCGCAAAAAATGCAAAAAATTCAGCAAACGGTGCAATGAAATTACCATGGACGTGCTTCCTTAAGAACTGTGTTGCCGGCTCGCCATTTGAGAGAGCTTCCCTTAATCCTTTTGGCCCCTCAACAGGGACAATGCCCAAAATAACTGCTTGCCATATCACGTAAATAATAAAAGCAATCGTTGTTCCGCCTATAATTGCAAGCCTCAAAGCTTTTGGATCTCTTTTTAAATAAGGGGTTAAACTTGGGACCATAGTTTGAAAGCTAAAAGCAGTTAAAAGAAGAGGAAGCGCCATAAGGCTCCCAGACCATTTTCTTTTTAAAATAAAATCAATATTAATTTCATCAAGCCCCATCATGACAAGGCCAAAATAAGCTAAAAGCATGGCAACAAACAAAATAGAATTGACGCGACCGACAAAAATGTTTCCAATATAGATGACAGCGCCAAAAAACATAATGAAAATCATTGACCCATAACTTCTGGAAATTGAGATGTTCAAGTATTGATGGAACAATGTAGAAACCTGTAAACCTGCACCTGCAGTATAGCCTACAATAGATGCGTAACTTATAAATAAAAACAAGACCCATATAATAATTTTGATTTTTTTTCCAAGTAATCTCGTAGCCATGGTATCCACATGCACTTCATCTTCCATCCAAAGACTTGCCTCTAAAAGCAAAAGAGCTGACGCTGTCATCGCTAAATAACAAATTATCATCACGGCAATAGACGGCATAAAACCGTTCAGGCCTGTCGCAACAGGCAATGCAAGCATCCCGCCGCCAATGCAAGTTCCAGCCACTAAAAACATTGCCGAAATAGTACTTACTTTTTCCACTTTTTTATATCTCCATTAAACTACAAAAGTTTAAAGCTATATAGAATTGTTCGCAATTGCAAAAAAAATAAAAACTTGGCAATGTTTCAAAAAACCCATAAATTCAGTGAGGAATTCGATGAATTTTTTTAAAAAAATGCTCTTAATTATCTGCTTAGTTAATTTTATATCTGTACAAAGTGAAACTATAGAAATACAAAATATGGAAGAAATACATCAGTATTTACAACCGGACACTTTTATTGTATTTGATATTGATAACACTCTCATAGAACCGATTCAAGAACTTGGAACCGATCAATGGTTTTATCTTCAACTGGCATCCTATTTGGAAAACGGCATGCTTTTTAAAGCAGCCCTTTCTAAAGCTTTAGCGGAATGGCATGCCATTCAATTTTTGACAAAAGTCAATATTGTTGAAAAAGGCTCTGATGAAATTGTATTTGATCTTCAAAATAAAGGATTTAAAATCATCGGGCTTACAACAAGAGGATTTGTCATGTCGCATTGCACAAGAGATCAGCTTGAATCCGTTAAAATTGATTTATCTATAAATTCTCCTGTAGACACGCATTATTTTTTCCAAAATGGAGACAGGGAAGTTTTATTTCACAAAGGAATTTTATATACACAAGCCTCTCATAAGGGAAATGCCTTTTTTACTCTCTTGGAAAAAATGAATTATCGTCCAGCCCATATTGTTTTTATCAACGATAAAGCAACGCACATTCGCGAAATAGAAGAAATATGTGAAGAAAAAAATATTCCATTTATCGGATTGCGTTATGGATTCTTAGATGAAAAAGTGAAAAATTTTAAAAAGCATCTTGCGGACATTCAATATAAAAAATTTGGACGCATTTTGACTGATGAAGAGGCATTGCTAATCAACAATCAATAATAACAAATCAGCGGATTTGATAGGGAAACGCACTGGATGTCATTATATATTTTTAAACATTATAATATTTACAAAATCTCAAAGCTAAATTAAGATGAATTTTTTATTTTTTAATGTGCCAAAAAAATGCTTGTTTTAGATCAAATTCAATTTAAATATTCAAATCGCAATATTTTAGATGATGTTTCTTTTTCGTTAAAAAAAGGAGAAATTGGAACGCTTATAGGCTCTTCCGGCTCTGGTAAAACAACCCTCTTCAAGATACTGACAGGACTTCTTAAACCAAGCAGCGGAAATCTTTCCATTGCACAAAACGAGATTGGAAAACATGATCATCCAGTAGCTTGCATGATGCAAGAGGACTTACTGCTTCCATGGCGCACTATCTTAAAGAATTTAACGCTTCTTTCCGAACTTGGTAAAAAACCTTTTTATAACGATGAACTTATTAATGAAGCTAAAATAATTTTAGAAGAAATGGGATTATCTCATTGTGAAAAATTATTTCCACATGAACTATCACTTGGAATGAAACAACGGATTTCTTTAGCGCGCGCCCTTTTACAAAAAAGACCCGTGCTTTTATTGGATGAACCATTTGCATCTTTAGACGTAGCCTTAAGAGAGCAAATGTATGTTTTATTGCGGGAAATTCAGAAAAAATGTCAAACCACCATGTTAATGGTCACTCATGATTTTAGGGATGCCTTATCACTCTCAGATCACATTTTTTTTCTATCGGAAGGACGAATAAAAAAAAAATGGGAAATTTCAGATCGTTTAAGAAACGACCCTTCAGCCTCCGGCATTTTTTTAAATGAATTAAGACAGGCAATGATCCTGTCTTAATTTAGCTTTAATTTTCCTTGCTTGCCGATTGACTGCTATTTCTTTTAATATCTTGAGGCTTAATGACTTTAGGACCACCCGTTTCTTGAATATTTATTGCAATCATGTTTTCACCTTGATTTAAATTTTTCCAAGAAGAACTAAGATTAAAACAATAATTAAAATTGTTCCTAAAACGCCGCTTGGTCCATAGCCCCATTTTGCACTGTGCGGCCAAGTAGGTATTGCGCCAAGAAGAAGTAAAATTAATAAAACCAATAAAATAGTACCTAGCATGCTTAACTCCTTAAGGTTTTGTCTATAATTAACATATTGATTTTACTGTAAATAATGTCAATAATAAATTTTAATTATTTTAATACTCCATTCTCTCTTTCATCGTCCTTCCGTCCGAAGTTTGTCAAATAAGTCAAAGAAAGTCGGGCTTTCTTTTTCAGTTCCAGATTTATAGCTCGAACTTGACAGCTTCGGTAACTTGGCGCCTTCTGTTAAATTCTTTGCCGGCGGATGTTCTTTTAGATACGCCTCTATCTGTTCTATACGAAGATCAGGGTTTGGGTGTGTTTGAAATATTTCTAGTGTACCAGAACCGCCCCCGGATGCAGCTTTTAAGACTTTCATCACAGTAATCATCGATCTTGGATCAAAATTTGCTTTTTCAAGTAGTTTCAAGCCCCAAACATCCGCTGCCGATTCATCTCCTCTGCTATAGCGAAGCTGGAACATATGATTTACCATGGTTGCAATGACAGCTGGACTTGCCTGTCCGTTTTGAGATCCGTAGTCGGACGCTCCAGCACTTACTGCCATAACAAGAAATTGGCCAAGCTGACTTTTTGCCATTTGCTGGGCTGTATGTCTTTCAATAACATGACCCATTTCATGCCCAAGAACTCCTGCGAGCTCAGCTTCTGTTTGCAATTGATTATAAAGCCCAAGCGTAATAAAAATCTGACCGCCAGGAAGCGCAAATGCATTGACTGTTTTAGTATCTGCTAGCAAATGAAACTGGAATTTCCAAGGACTCTTTGAAGTATCGATCTTTGTTACAAGCAAATTCCCAACTTCTTGAACTGCCTTTAATCTTGGATCATCAGCCTTAACTTCACCTCCCATCTCACGAGCCATTTCAGGAGCTGACTGCAGCCCAAGACTCACTTCTTGAGCAGGACTCAACGATACGTGCTGCTTTTCCCCCGTTACAGGATTTATTTCGGATTGATGCCAGTACATAAAAAAGCCGACAAGCGCAATTAAAAGAGCTATGATCCATTTTCCGGAAAATCCTCTTCTTTCTTGCTGTGGTTCATTATTTTGATCAAAAATCCCCATGTGACTCCCCTATGATTATAAAAATGCGTTTGTTTTTTTTATAATGCCGATAGAAATAAATTGTCTAGATGTAAACTATTTTTTTTGATATTAAGTCAATAAAATGGGGGTTCTATGCTTAATGTTAAAGATCTAATGATTATTATCGCTTTTGTATTAACGGCAATGTTACCAGATTCTGAAGCTCTCTTTGCCTGTACTGGTCTTATGTTGAAAGCAAAAGATAATTCCATCGTTCATGGTCGTACATTAGAGTTTGGCATTGCAGTCGATACTTCAATTGCTGTCATTCCAAGAAGTTATGCATTTGAAGCTACTACCCCAAAAGGTGCAGGACTGAAATACAGTTCCAAATACGCTGTTTTGGGTACAACAGCATTTGAAAATCCTTGCATTTTAGACGGGATCAATGAAAAGGGTTTAAGCGTCGGAACATTTTATTTCCCAGGATTTGCAAAATATGCAGAAGCTACAAGCGACAACTTACAAAAAAGCTTATCACCTGCCGATTTTTCAAATTGGATAGTTACTCAATTTGCAACGGTAGAAGAGGTAAAAGCTGCTTTAAAAGATGTCCTTATTGTACCAACCGTTTTAAAAGGTTGGGGGGATGTGGCGCCCCCCTTTCACTACATAGTGTATGATAAAGCAGGAAAAAGCCTGGTTATAGAACCAATCGATGAGAAACTTGTAGCTTATGATAATCTCCTTGGAGTATTCACCAATTCGCCGGGATTTCAGTGGCATATGTTAAATTTAAGAAATTACATCAGCCTAACAAATTTTAACGCCAAACCATTAAATATAAATGGATTAGAACTAACAAGTTTTGGACAAGGCTCTGGAATGGTGGGCATGCCGGGGGATTTTACGCCGCCTTCAAGATTTGTTCGGGCTGCCATTTACACAATTACCGCAACACCTTCAAACACAAGTGAAGAAGGGGTTTTTCAAGCTTTTCATATCTTAAACCAATTTGATATTCCTGTTGGCGCTATTAAAGATACGCAAAACGGGGTTGTTTATACGGACTTCACTCTGATGACATGTGTGAGAGAACCAAAAGCTTTAAAATATTATTTTAAAACCTATGAGGACCCTACTGTTAAAGTCGTGGATTTGAACAAATTCAATTTAGATGCTAAAAAAATTCAATATGCCAAAATGAAAGGTACAGCTTCTGCAATGGATATAAGTTCTAATCTTAAATAAAGGTTAAAAATGACAAAAATAGTTTTTAATTTTGTTGTAGCAGTAAGTTTTTTTTCATCCATATTTTTGGCTGCCAGTATCACAGAAAGCGAAAAAACCGCAATTGAAAGCTATATTTTTGGCTATCCTCTAGTTACGATGGAACAGACAAAAAATGTCATGACAAACGTAAAAAAAGCAGAAGGCTTGAAGGGTCCGATGGGACAGTTTATAAATGCAAGGAGCTATCCTGATGCTTCATTTAGAGATATAACTGCTCCAAATGCAGACACTCTTTATTCCGTGGCATGGCTAGATCTTTCTTTTGAACCCTATGTTCTTCATCTACCAGATGTTGAGGATCGCTACTACCTTATGCCGCTCTTAAATGGTTGGACGGAAGTTTTTGAATCCCTTGGAACAAGAACAACAGGAACAAGAGCTCAAGATTTTGTCATCGCAGGGCCGGACTGGAAGGGTGATTCCCCCTCCAATTTAAGGTTGATCAAATCCTCGACAAACATGGTTTGGATTTTGGGAAGAACTTATTGCACGGGTACTTTGGAAGACTATAAAATTGTACATGACATTCAGGACCAATATTCACTCACGCCTTTTAGCCACTATGGTAAGCAGTCTCCAAAAATTGAAGGAACAATAAACAGCTCAATTGACATGAAAACACCCGTAAGAGACCAAGTAAATGCGTTAAGTGCTAAAACTTATTTTAACAAATTTGCACTCCTGATGGAAGATAACCCCCCAACAGCTGCAGACACCGAGCTTATTCAAAAAATGTCCAAAGTCGGAATCGCACCTGGAAAAGAATTTCAATTTACCGGAATGGAGCCGGAATTGGTCAATTTTATTGAAAACATCCCCAAATTAGCTCAAGAACAAATCATGGCTCATGAAATTGACTCTGGTAAAGTTGTCAACGGCTGGCTTATGACTTTTAATACGGGAACTTATGGGGTTGATTATTTACAAAGAGCATTAATTGCGGCAATCGGACTTGGTGCAAATCTTCCTCAGGATGCAATCTATCCTGTGGCAAAAACTGACAAAGATGGCAAACCCTTGAATGGAAAAAACAACTATGTTATTCATTTTGCAAAAGATGCAACCCCTCCGGTAAAAGGTTTTTGGTCCCTCACCATGTACAACAAAGAATATTTCTTTGTTGAGAACCCAATGAATCGCTATACCTTAAGTCTTCGAAATGATTTAAAATACAATGAAGACGGTTCTTTGGACTTCTACATTCAAAACGAAAGTCCTGGAAAAGATAAGGAATCAAACTGGCTTCCTGCACCCTCTGATGAGTTTATCTTGATGTTCAGGTTTTATTGGCCGGAAAGTTCAATTCTCAAAGGGACATGGAAGCCCCCTTTTATTGTTAATCAAAAATTAAATTAGACATTAACTTTAACGAAAACAATTATTATAATTTCTTATTTACCTTAAAATAATAAGGGTTATTATGAATTGTATACAGAATCACGTTAGCGCTTATCTAAATGAAATTCCTAATAACTGGGAAAATCAAACTCAAATTTCATTTTGCATAGGTTTTTCGGTTTCTTATAAAACTACTTTTAAACATGCTTTTACAGGAGGTATTTACTATGCCTTTGGAGAAGCAGTTTCCAATGTGGCAGTTCCACTCTTTAGAAAATTAAATAGCGAAAACTGCACCGATGTTTTAAAGATTTTTACAAAAAATTTTACAACATTTACATTGGTTTTTAGGGATTTAAAAAAGGGATTTCTCTACGGCTCCTTTTTTTCATTAGTTACAAGTATAAATATTTTAGTAAATCATCTCTTAGAAAATTGGACCTATCGTACAACGGTTAGGAGTTCAATCAATGCAACAGTTTATGCAACATTTTTAAGTTTAGATCCGGTGACCGGATTAAAAATAGGAAGTTTGGATCTATTACTTGGAGTCTTCTTTAAAAATTTTCATCCTTATATAAAAGAAAAAATAGAGCAGCATAAAATTCTAGAACGAAGTTTTTTAGAGCTTAAAATGGAAGATTTTCCTGCGAATTGGGGAAGTCTATATTTGCACCTAATTAAAACTTTGTTTGTCCAATCTGTTTTAACAAGATCTCCAAAATTTGCGCTTATTGGAACCTCTTTTGCAACAATGTATTGCTTAATGCCTTTATATAAAATAGTGAAAGAGTCAAAAAATTTAAAACCGTGGAATTTACTGTTTAAAAGTAGTCTTAATTCTATGAATTCAATAAAAAAAAGCGGTAAGCCAAATATATAGTAAATGGCGAACCGCTATTAATCGATTAAGATAAGCTTAAGAGTTAAAATTCCTCGTGATGGACTTCATCTGTCAAATGTTCTGTTCTCATCTTTAACTTTTCATGTTTTTTCGCACGACGCTCTTTTAGTGTCATCGTAGCTTTTTTCTTATCGTTTTTCCGATGTTTTGACTCCTTAGCCATATTACTCCTCCTTGTGTTGTAATATATCTTAGTTGCCTCAATCTCATTATAGTAAAAACTTTATTTAAAAGTCAAAAAAATATTTTACTATATCTATTAACCACGGGTACTTTTATTAAAGTGATTTTCTTGGACATATTGCCTCTTTTCTGTCAGGATAGCAGAAAAAAGAGCAAAAATGCATACATTACACGCTTTAACTATCACATTTGGTATCATTATCATCGGACTGATTCTACTGTATGCTTTTACACAAATTACAGAACTTATCACCCATAAAAAAGTACGCTTACGTTCTTTATTCATAAATTTTAAGCAAAAAATGTGGATGACGGCGGGTCTTGGAATTTTTTTTGCAGGTCTTTATGGATTTTTGCTTTATTATGGTTCCATAAAATTGGATGGAAAGGCAAAACAAGCTTTATTTCATAATGTCTATCAAAACCCGGTTCATTATATTTATCTTGGGTTATTCATTTTTGTATCTATTTCAATCATCATTTATATCCTGCGGCTTATCATTATCTACTTTTACAACTCCAAAAAACGTTGATATAGCATCGCATAAAAGGCGAGAAGCTTTTTTTCAATGCTGGATCCGACCAATACAAAACGGTGCAAGCTTTTTTCAACTTAAAAGCGAGACAGTTCCTGTTGTTCCCTCTAGCCTAGAAATAACATTCAAAAAAGCGTTTTAAATATATTGGGGTCAGGCTTTAAGGTGGCACGAAGTGCCTAAAAACCCACAACTTTCTCCTGTAAAATTCCAGAAGCTTTTTCACCCGATTTTTCTTTTAGCACGGATATGAAATTTCTTACTTTGCTACGTTGAGATTGGATGCTTTCTTTGACCCCTTTTCAAGGGTTATTTTTGCTAAGCCCGAAACGAAGTGAGGACGTTTGAGCCATTTAGCCTAATGCCGTCAAAAAAAAATTTAAGTATGCTTTTAAGGTTCTCATCTTAGAAGCGATTTTACATAGATAGCCGGTGGTTGTCACCACATATGCATTAAGCTAAGAGTCAAACACTTTTTTAAATAGACCGAAGGTCT
>JBEPVN010000073.1:0-11737 GCA_041691015.1 Parachlamydiaceae bacterium
GAAGTGGTTTTTACATAGGTAGCCGGTGGTTACAACCACCGGAAATCAAAACAATCTGTTCACCACAACGTGGTGATACTTTAGCCTCTTTAGTTGAAAAAAGCTTGCACCATTTTGGATTGAACAGAGTTTGTTATTTAGATTCTTCCAAGAAGGATCAAAATAATAATGATCACCAAAACAATACCTAAAATTCCACTTGGACCATAGCCCCAGGCGGCACTATACGGCCAGGCTGGAAGAGCCCCTAAAAGCATAAGAATTAAAATGATTAACAAAACTGTGCTTAACATATAATCTCCATAAAAAATTTATTTGGACGTTTTTTTTGGCACTTTGACCCCTTTTTCACGAGCCTCCGACAATCCGATAGCAATTGCCTGCTTTGGATTCGTCACTTTTTTGTGGCTTTTACCGGATTCAAGGTTACCTTTTTTCATCTTATGCATCGCATCTTCAACAGATTTTTGTGCACCCGGACCATATTTTGTCATAAAATCCTCCTAGCGAAAAAAAGCAAGGGATGAAATCCCTTGCTTAAATCAAAACTTAGATGATCCCAATTAATTTTAGGATAATAAGGATGCTAAGTGGAACCCCTAGCAGCCATAATATTAATACTCTACCCATTTTATTCTCCGTTTTTTAATTTTAAAGCGGAGCGTTATTTTTTGGATTTTCCGCAGCCGCAAGAATTTTCAAACTTTTTCAATTGATCTTCTGCTTCATTCTTGGCATATCCATAATACCCTTGGAGTTTACCAAGCAACGATTCTCTTTTCCCATTAATTTCGGTTAAATCGTTGTCTGTCAATTTTCCCCATTGCTCTTTAATTTTACCTTTGAATTCATGGTATTTTCCTTCTAAAAGATCTTTGTTCATAAACAACTCCTTTTATTTATTAATAGTTAAATTACTTTGAACAGTTTTTACGCCATCTACTTTTTGAATTTCAGATAATAATTTTTGCTGATCGCTTGCATCTGCAACAGACCCGCGGATTGTGACAACGCCATTTGTTGTGCTAAGAGTGATATCTTTATAGCTATTCCAAAGCCATCCACGACTCACATTATCGCGAATTTTTTTGTTCAGTTGTTCATCCGCAGCTGTTGCATAAGTATCATTTGGGTACGAACGCTCTTCTTTGCTATTTGTTGTTGTATCAGCAACAGTAACTTGACTATTTAAACTTTGCACGCCTTCGATATTGCGAACTTCCTTGTCTAATTTCTCTTTATCACCTGCAGTCTTTACAGTCCCCTGTAATATAACATTTCCATTATTTACTCGAACTCCCACTTGCTCATATCCTTTTGAAAACCAACCGGAACCTATTTTATCTTGGATTTTTTTTGCAAGATCCTGATCTGAAATTGTCGCTGTCGTTTTTTCTGTGGTTGTATAGAAAGTGTTTTGACGAAAAGAGTCTTCTGCAATCGCTGCTGCATTAAAACAAACTGCTGCAAGAAACATTGAGCAAATGATATCTATTTTGAATTTATTAGCCATGAGAGAAGCTCCTTTTTTTAAAGTATTATAACTTGTTAGGGTGATCCCTATAATTTTTTTTATAATCCAAAAAAGAATTCTTTCAAACAATAATTTTACTTTAACGCCCAGGGTTTTTTATTTTAGTTACTTATACACAATAACTTAAGATATACAAAAGGGTCTGATTGCTAGTCTGCGCCGAACTTGGCCATAAGGTTGATCATTCCGATAGTAGCGTTTCTTCCTGTCCCTCCATTAAAGCGCTTATAGCCATAATCCTTAAGCACTTCAAAAGCAATATCAAAATTTGGATAAAGATGAATGACATAATTTGCGTAATAACGATATTCTGGAATGCCTATTGCAAAAAAAGGTCCATAAACACCGGAAATCGGACTTGCCACACTGCCTACAGCAGTACCAATCGCAGCGCATTCTTTTGAGCCTTGGAACCCGAGACCAAAACGCGTGTCGTAGTCGCAAATTTTAAAGGAAACGCCGCTATTTATTCCAAAAGCTGCAGGCTTAGCCCCTATAAACCTCCTACCCCTGTTTTTTGTAAAGGCCACATCATGCACGTTAAAAGATCTTGTAGCTCCAATATAATTCGCGAAAAAATCAAATCTGCGGTAATTAAATTTCGCATGCAAATCAACTGCCGGAACAGGATGGCGAAAATAGCCTTTAAATAGATCGCTTCCATGGGATGTTGTAGAACTTATAAAGAGGGATCCTGCAATATTGCTTATGTAACCTGCCCCAAATAAAAGACCCGTGTTATCTTCATAGACTCCTGTTGTATAATCCAGGGCAACTCCATAATTGCGAACCCTTGTTGTGTCCCTAAAAAAATCACGTCGAGATTCCAAGGATTTAAAAATATAAAAAGCAGAACTTAAGCCATAATAATCTTTAAATCCGATTGTTGCTGTCGTATGCCTGGATAAAGATAATAATTGTGTGAGGCTTTCGTTATAGGTAGAGGGGTCAAGGCCCCCAAAAATCAAATAATGTCTTCCTGCCTGTCCATAAAAATGAGTAACTTTTGGATTTGCAAATATAAGTTCTGCAAATTCCGCAAAAAAAACATCGCCTCCTCCAGCTGGATTTCTTACAAAACTTGGCGATCTTTGCGCATAAGCAAATACGAGCCTTGCTGTGATCCAATCTCCGATATATCCTGTCGCATGCAAATTGGAGTAGGGAACGATCAAATCTGTCGCAGAAGGGCTGCCAAGGCGTTTTGGAATTGTTCCAATTGTTGTCGGGGTATGGTTTGAACCAAAAGCTGCAACATTGATGAGACCGCCAATGGTTATGTCTTTAAGCCAATTTGGGCAAGGAATATACTGCGAAAGACAAATATCTTCGCTACAATCTGAAAACAAACTTGTAAAGCCGATAATGAACGTACAAAAAAATGCTCGAATTTTCTTTGACATGATGCCTCAGTGTTGATTTTAAGAGACATATGTATAAAGAATTATTTGCTATTTTACAACTAAAAAATTCAGGATATTACCATTTTTTTTTAGTCGCTACTATCAAATCCGCTGCGGCAGCATACGCCTCAAGCTAAGATTTGTAGCGTATTCGGCAGCGGTCGAAAAGCTTTAAAACAAAAAAGTCTGCCCTTTTAGAACAAAACCTCTAAAACCATCCTTAACAGCATCAGGGAGCTTATCTTTAGAATAATGATAAAGCCACATTTTATCCCTTATTTTCTTCGGCAATTTCAAAAGTTCCTCATAGCGTGCATGCACGTCTGTACAAATATTGCACACTTCACAATCGTGAAAAATAATTTCTGCTTCATCATAATATTTCTGATGAAGTTCTGTGGATAACTTTGTATCTCCGCTGATCCAAACTTTCTTACCGTTTAAAGTAAAAAAAAGACCCCACGTCGGCATGATTTTATCAAAATAGCAGCAATGATCTGTCGGAGTCAGTTTGAGATCGATTCCTTGCCATTTGAATGCTAAATTCTTTTTGATTAAGTGAACCTTAAAGAAAGTATCAAGATCAGCTTTTGTCCCAACAGAATTTAATGCTCCTGCAAGCACGTGATTCCATAAATCTTTCGCGATCGATTCTTCGATATACAATTCAGGCTTTTTACACGTTTTATCAAATTTTGTTGTAAAGCTAAGCCATTCCAAACCACCGACATGATCTCCATGAAGATGACTTATGTAAACGCTTTTGATATCCTTGTAGGAAAAGCCTTGTTCATGCAACGAAAAACGACAATCAGATCCGCAATCGATCAAGAGCTGCTTCCCATCGATTTCAAGAAGCATATTGGAATGATAATTATTTTTTCCTGTAGTAAATGCAGAGCCTGATCCTAAAAATATTAGCTTCATTTTAAATTGCCTTCCAAAAAATAGGTGTTTAAGAGTCCCATTCCCTTTGCAGTGATGCTCCCTCGTTTTTTAAAGGAATATTGATTTTTCAAATGCTCATAAGTAGATTCGCTGACCTGAATTTTGTTTACAACACCAGTTGATTCAAGGCGGCTTGCAAGGTTTACAGTTTCTCCCCAAAGGTCATACATAAATTTTTTCTTACCGATGACACCTGCAATAACAGGTCCCGTATGAATGCCAATGCGGATTTGTACAGGAAACTTTAAAATTTTATTTAAATTTTCTATTTCCTGCATAGCATGAAGTGCAAATTCTGCAACAAGTTCAGCATGCAAGCTGTTAGCAATAGGAGCGCCGCATACTGCCATGTAAGCATCGCCAATTGTTTTTATTTTTTCGAGTTGGTACTTATCTGTGAGCTTATCAAAGGTTGAAAAAATCAAGTTCAGCATTTTGATCAATTCTTCCGGACTTAAAAATTCCGTTATTTCAGTAAATTTGACAATATCGATAAATATGATCGTAACCGCAGGATATTTATCCGCAATGTTTCTTCGTCCTTTCTTAAGTTCCTTTGCAATGGTTTCTGGTACAATGTTCAAAAGCAGGTTTTCAGATTTTTTCTTCTCTTTCTTTAATTCAACAAGATATTTAATTTCATTGTCTTTTAAGATTTTTCTTTCAATTGATGCAGTGATCCTTGCCTGAAAAATTACCTCGTTGATTGGTCTTTTGAGATAGTCGTCAGCACCAAGCTCTAAACATCTTATAAAGGTATCAATTTCTCCTAAGGGCGATGTCACAATGACTGGAATGTCTGCATATTTTCGGTTTCTTTTGATTTTTTTTAGGATATCAAAGCCGCTTACACGATTCATCACAATTTCTAGCAAGATGAGATCAAAATTGTTCAAGTCAATCTTTTTAAAAAGGTCTGATGGATCGTCTGCTGCAACTGCTGTAAATCCATAATGTGTGATGCGCCTCATCAAAAGCTCTCTTGCCATGACATTATCATCGACAACAAGAATCGAGCCTTTAGTTAGGGAGCGATGATAAACAAATCCTTTTTCAAGTGCCGGTATGGAGGTCATCATTTTTTTGATCATAAGGCTCGAATTTTCAAACTGCGACAAAAGATCTATGCCAGAATAGTACGAGCTTGCCAACCGATCAATTTCTCCAACGTATTTGATGAATAATTTGGCTGCTTGATGAATTTTATGAACATCCAAATAAAATTGTTCGTTTTTTCCGGGCTCTTCTTTCTCTAAAATAAGTTCTGAATAACCAATTACCGATGTTAAAGGGGTAAGTAAGGAAAATTGCAGATCGGAACTAAACTTTTTAAAATCAAACATCTCATTTTGTTCGTTCAAACTTGACAATTCCAAAAGCTGATCCACTTTTTTTTGTAAAATCCATCCGGATTCTAAAATTTTGGATAAATCGCTTAAAAATTCCTCAGTTTGATCTTTTTGGACATCTTCAAGTAATATTTGCGTATAGCCGATGATGACATCTATAGGGGTTGAAAATTGAGCTCTTAAAGCAGCAAGCAAAGCCTCTTTTTCACGTAAGCTGAATTGTTTTTTATCGTCTTTCTTTGCCATATTTTTTTAAGCTTTTTTATTTTTTAAAAGAAACTCCATTTTTTCAAGCAAAACATCCATTTCTATAGGCTTTGTCACATATTCATCACAGCCGGATTCCAAAGCTTTTTCCCTATCTCCTGCCATTGCGTGAGCTGTGAGGGCTATTATCGGTATATGCGCTGTTGTATCAATTGTGCGGATTTTTCCGGCAGCTTCCCAGCCGCTCAAAATTGGCAAAGACAGGTCCATCAAAATAATGTCCGGCAGCTCATTTTTCGCAATCTCAACCCCGCTTAAGCCATTTTCAGCAAATATAATTTCATAACCCTTTCTTGTTAAACGTTTTCCCAGCATATCCCGATTTAATTCATTATCTTCAACAATGAGTATTTTAGTCATAATTCCCCTTATTTTTTGGAATTTCGGTATAATATACCGGTAGGATCATTGTAAAAGTCGTTCCCTTGTCAAGAACGCTTGAAACAGAAACAGTGCCACCCATTAGATGACAAAACTTTAAAGTAAGATATAATCCAAGACCAGTACCCCCTTGCGCAAGCGGGGATGTAACTTGTACAAATGCCTTAAATAGCTTATCGAGATTTCTATCCGAAATACCGACACCTGTATCAATGACGTCAAACCTAACAGCTTTTTTGCCATCTTTTTCACTGGACACAACATTTAACGTCACAGTACCATCTTCTGTAAATTTGCATGCATTTCCAATTAAATTCAAAAGACATTGTTTGATCTTTGTTCCGTCATTATGCATAAAGGTGATATCGCTTAAGTTTTTAAGAATAAATTTATTATTTTTTGTTGCGGCAAGCGGCCTTGCCATCACTTCAATTTCGTTCAGGAGTTTTTTAAGATCGATGTCCTCAAATACAAATTCCATTTTTCCGGCTTCAATCTTGGAGATATCCAAAATATCATTAATCAATGTTAAAAGATGCTTGCCGGCTGTATTAATTTTATTTAGGTCAGGAACAAATTCCGTAACGCCTTTTTCCTCAAGTTCCTCAGATAGCATTTCGCTATAGCCGATCACTGCATTTAAAGGCGTTCTTAATTCATGGCTCATATTTGACAAAAATTGTGATTTAGCCTCTGTTGCTTTTTCTACAGCTTGATTGGCAACTTCCAAATCCCCCATCAGTCGTGTCAACTTATTTTGCGATTTTTGCAAGCGGTCCGAGACAAAATAAGCCAAAAAAAGCGCACTCAAAAGAGCCACTAAACCAAGCGCTATCATATTGTAGGTAAGCTTTCTTACAGGCCCCAAAGCCTCATCGGAATCAATTTTTACAAGAAGCCCCCAGTCCATGGAGGGTAAATACCTTGTTGCTGCAAGAACTTGCTCTTTGCGATAGTCTTGCATATAACCCTTGCTCTTAGTCCCGTGCGTTGCATCTAAAAATGCTTTATGCATCCTGTAGTCCACATTTTTTTCGCCCGCCATAAATTCAACGTTATTGGCGTGCCTTAAATCTACTGCAGGCTCGATATTTCCATTTCTTACAGTTCCGACAAGAGCCTCTCCCGTATCTCCAAGTCCTGCCAAATCTTGAATCGTGTTTTCAATAAAAGTATTTCCGGATTGTAAAACTAAAAAGCCGATTGTCTTTTCCTTTTCCATAATAGGACTTGTAATATAGAGCTGCGGCTCTGAATAGTCATCACTATAAATTAAATCTGAAATCTGAGGCTCTTCGAGAACATTTGTTAAGTCGAGTACTTTGTTTAGCTGCTCATTTGCAAGCGTTTTGTTTGTTTGTCCGATAAGCTGTGGAGAATTTAATGAAAAAATAAGGCGCTCATTTACATCAAAAACAAATATATCGGAATATTTATATAAATTAATCAAATCTTTAGAATAGACACGAAGCTTTTTTATGAGCTCTTTGTATTCACTTTTGATAGGTTCAAGACTTCCCGGCTTTCCACCTGTCTCATACATATCAATAACTTCTTTAAAAAGCGGATTGTCAGATAACAAATCCGCAAGCTTTTTACTGCTCTGAAGTAAAGCTTCAATTTCTACGGTTTTTTTTTCGGCAATGACAGTAAGTTCATTAAAGATTTTGTCTTCCAAGGCTATTCGTGAAATCGTTTCAACTAAGATAAGCGATACAAAAAGAGGGATCAGCGAAGTTAAAAGAAACCACCAAATATAGGTGTTTTTGCTCAAGTTCTTTAAAATCCTTTTGAACTCCTCCATGATTTAGCCATCATCCTTTGAACCATTGATTCCCATAGCCCTTATAAAGGGTATCTAAGAATAAATTCCAATCAAGTACTGATCTGTAAATAGGATAGGGAATGGGTCTCACAGGTTTTTTAGAATCCCAAATCACATCAAACTGTCCGTCACTTCTGATCTTTCCGATACGTACAATCTTCCATGTATGCTGCGTTTCTGGATCTATATATACAAGCCCCTCCGGTGCATTTAAACTTTGTTTCCTGATTTGCTGTTTAACCCGCATAACATCATCAGAGCCGGCATCTTCTACAGCCTGGCTCCAAAGATATACCCCAAAATAGCCAGCTTCCATTGGATCGCTTAAAACACGATCCTCCCCATATTTATCCTTAAATCGTCTCACAAAGCTTTCATTATTTTTTAAGGGAAGCGATTGAAAGTAATTCCAAGCTGCATAGTCCCCCTCGACCAATTTCGGATCCAAATTTTTGAGTTCGGATTCTCCGATACTAAATGAGATCGTAGGGATTTGATCTGAATGTATCCCTTTTTCGCGAAGCTTTTTAAAAAATGCAATGTTTGTATCGCCATTTATGGTGTTTAAAATCACATCCGGCTTTGCTAAAATAATTTCATCGACAGCCTCATCAACATCTTTAGAACCAAGTTTAATGTATTCCTCTCCTACAACTTTACCGCCAAGCCCCTCAATCTTATTCCTGATAAGCGCGTTTGCAGTTCTTGGAAAAACATAGTCTGATCCAACGAGAAATACTTTTTTTCCGATATTATCAAATGCCCACTTTACAGCAGGAAATATTTGCTGGTTTGGGGTTGCCCCTGTATAGACAATGTTTAGAGACTGCTCAAGTCCTTCATACTGAACAGGATAAAAAAGAAGATGATTTTTTTCTTCAAACACCGGCTTGATCGTTTTTCTGCAAGCTGATGTCCAGCAACCAAACACGACGCTTACCTTATCCTCATCGATGAGTTTTTTGGCCATATCTTTTGCGTATCCCCAGTCGGATTTGATGTCTATGACGACAGGTTCTATGCGCCGACCGTTAAGAAGACCGCCCTTTTCATTAATTTCATCGATTGCCATAAGTGTTGCATCCTTGACTGAAGCTTCGCTAATAGCCATGGTTCCTGTCAAGGAATGGAGAATGCCAACTTTAATTGGGGGTTTTGATTGCAGGTAATAATGATAGCCAAAATAGCTTCCGGTAAATAACAGAGCTATAATAGCTGCCATGAGAATGGTTCTAATAAAACTTCTCATAAAAAACCTTTGTGTAAAAAAATCTATAAGATTTTTTTAATTTATGGAACATACGGCCTATATAATGTTTAAGCCGTATGTTTCCTAGTGATTATTGCCTTGCAGGAGCTGGTTGTGAAGAGGAACTGCTTGAGCCTTGATTTGATTGCTGTGAGTTGCCACTTGCAGGCTGTGTGTAGTAATAATTTACAGGTTGAGTTGCAGGAATCACTTGAGTTCCAGGTGTATAAATCGCAGGGTTATAACCCCCGTTGACATCAACGCCGCCGCCTTCCCAACTATTGCCATTCCAGTGACGTCCGTTCAAGTCGCCATGACGATGATCCCCATTATGGTGGTCGCCATTATGGTGGTCGCCATTATGATGATCTCCATTATGATGATCTCCATGGTGCCCGTGATGACCATGATGTCCATGATGTCCATGATGACCGTGATGACCCCCGTGGTGACCCCCGCCGTGATGACCTCCGCCATGCGCTACTAAATCAACGTCTTCTGGTGGCTCTGCGCTTAAGCTAAAAACCATTGCGCAAGATACCGAAACCATTAAAAATAAAGTGTTTTTAAAATTTTGCATGACTGTAGACCCTCCGTCATTAAATAACCTTTAAAACTATCTATATATGAGGGCTTTTTAATCGAAAAGCATTATTTTATCCAATCGCGAGACTTTCAGACCCTGTCTTCAACTTCTTAAGAAAAAGAGTCAAGTCCTTTCCTAAATTAAGGACATCCTTTTCTGTTTTTGCGTCTTGTATTTTACCATCCTTATCAAAAACTTTGTCTGCTCCAGAAATCGATTTTTGAGCAGGCAGCACAATGCTATTGATATTTCCAAAAATGGAGCGCACATGAACCAAATCTCTCATGCCGCCTAAGTTTCCAGGAGATGCACTCATTAAGAGAACCACCTTATTGATAAAACAGCAAAGGTAAGTGCTTTCTCCTGGCGCTGGTCTTGAAACCCAGTCGATCACATTCTTTAACACTGCCGTAATGGAACTATTGTATTCTGGACACGCAAGTAATAAGCCATCATTTTCCATAAACAATTTTTTGAGCTTAAGCGCATTTTCCGGCAAGCCTTCCGCATCTTCCAAGTCCTGATCGTAAATTGGTAAGGGATAATCTTTTAAGTCAATCATCGTGACATCTGCGCCTGCATCTTCTGCTCCTTTTGCAGCCACTTTGATCATCATTTTATTAAAAGATGCTTTTCTTAAAGATCCTGCAAAAGCTAAAATTTTTGGTTTGTTATTCATGTATGCCTCAACATTATTTATTTTAAAGCAATGCTAGCATTTTGAATCTATATATAGCTATTTTTTTATTCCCTGATATTTTAAATTAAAAATTGCTTGAAAGAACAAGATTTTATCCTTTATTGTAAAACATAGGAAAGATAATGAAATACGCTATTTACATAATCCTCTTAATACTAGCCCTCATTTACGCCTTTAACTTCTTTAATCTTTATTCCCCAAAAAATCCTACAACGACACAAACCACAACGACTACTACTATTAATACTCCTATTCCAGCAAATGCAGAAAGCAGTAATCCTCAAAAAAACGAACTTGGCACCCAAATAGAAAAGCTCATAGCCAAAAAATCATTTAATGGTGTTGTCTTGGTTTCTGTTAAGGACAAAGTCATATTTAAACAGGCGTATGGCTATGCAGATGTTGAAAACAAAATCAAAAATAATGAAAAGACAGAATTTCTTATTGGATCCATCACAAAGCTTTTTACCGCAACCGCAATCTTGAAATTGCAAGAGCTTGGAAAAATTGATTTGCATCATCCTATTAGTAGCTATCTTGGTAGAGATAATCCGATTTGGGGAGGAAATTTTCCAAGCTTTGCTGAAACTGTCACCATCCATGATTTGTTAAGCTTTAGTTCCGGCATTGAGGATTACGCGAAGCTTAGAAGCTTTGTAAAATTTGATCTCGACCTGCAAAAGCCGGCAGACCTTCTTCAGTTTTTTTCCGACTACCCTCTCAAATTTAAACCGGGCTCTTATTATGATTACAACGGATCAAACTATAATATCTTGGGAGCTATCATCGAAGAAATTTCTCAAAAACCTCTAAATGAGTTTTTACAGACGGAAATTTTTAAACCGCTCGGTATGAATGCCACAAGAATGGCCGGCATGACATTTTTAGACACATTATTTGAAAAAGATACAATGCTTGCAAAAGGCTATATCGAAAAAGATAAAAAAGCCGCAGCAAGCTTAATTGAAGCAGACGATGTCAATCTATCAACCCTTTTTGCAGACTCTTCTGCTATTTCGACAACAGAAGACCTCTATACATTTATCAAAGCTCTTTTTGAAGAAAAAATCATCTCGAAAGAAGATGTCAAAAAAATGACTACGCCTTACTATGAAACACATAACAAAGGTCTTTTTACAGGATATGGCTTATTCATTATTAATGATGATCCAAAAAGACCAATCTTTGTCAGCAGTGGTCAATTAGATGGCTATGAGGGTATTGTCACGTATGATCCAAAAAGCGAGGCCTCTATTATTATCTTAAGCAATGTCAACAGCGCAAAAGTCACTTCCCTTGCAAAAGATTTGGCTGAGCTTCTATAGGGCTTGCGCCATAGGTTAGGGTGTTAATTTTGTTGCATTATTTAGCAGAAAAAATCACATAACTTTCAGGTGTTTCAAGTCGCGAAGCGACGAAAGCGTGTAGCCATGGGCGTAAGCCCATGGTATATCGACAGGTATACGTGAGCCGTGAAACGGCGACAGAGTTACAG
>JBEPVN010000074.1:0-11679 GCA_041691015.1 Parachlamydiaceae bacterium
TCTCATCACTAAGAGAAGGCTTATTATACAGGAAAATTTTAATAACGCAAGAAGTCTATTGTCGAATGTTAAATTGATCGAAATGATCGGGAAGTTCCACTGCTTTAATAACAGTATCTTCAATATTACTTCCAAACTGTAATTTTATGCTTTGAATGCATTGATTGATTTCAGATAAATCGCCTAAGAAATAAGCCTCAACCGTACCATCATCCAAATTGGCAACAGTACCCCTCAAATGTAGCGCTCTTGCAAACTTTAAGACAGCCGCTCTAAAACCGACACCCTGAATATTTCCTTTAAATAATACATGCATGGTCATGCTTAACACTCGCAATCAGAGATTTCATCATTTGGTGTGCTATCAGGGATCATTTCGCCCGGATTGAAATTCAAAATAAGTTCTCTTACTTCCTCTGGGGTTGCAGCCTTGCTGATCAACTCTCTAAAACCCCTTGTCCCTGCAGATTTTTTAAAATACCAGCAGCCAACGCGTCTCATATCTACCGCTGTGCGTCTTGCATGATGGTAATCGAATGTGTACTCAAAGTGATTAAAAAGCGCCTGCCTATACTCCTCAACACCTCTTAAAAGAGGTTCTTTACCTTGCAGCTCATGAATAATATCGCTAACGATCCAAGGCTGCCCCATTGTTCCACGTGCAACTAAAATCGCATCGCATCCTGTATATTCAAACATTTTTCTTGCAGATCCCACATCCATGATATCGCCATTACCGATCACTTTGATTGTAGTGGCTGCAAGCTTTGCGTTGCGTATATAATCCCAGTTTGCAGGACCTTTATAGGCTTGTTTTCGCGTTCTTCCATGGATGCAGATGGCTTTTGCTCCGGCAGCCTCTGCAATGCGCGTCACTTCTGCGGCAATGATATTTTCCTCATCCCAACCTGCTCTGATTTTTAAAGTCACAGGAATTTTAACCGCATTTACCATTTCATGGACAATGTCTCCGATCAATTTCGGATTTTTCAACAAACCAGAACCGCTTCCGTCTTTTGTGACCTTATCAACTGGACATCCACAGTTTAGATCGACAACATCGAATCCTGAATCTTCAATAATTCTTGCGGCAGCTCCTGCAATTTCGACCTTGCTTCCGCAGATCTGTCCCCCGATAGGGTGCATGCTTTTGTCAAAATCCAACATATGAAATGTGTTTTGATCATTTCTTACAAGAGCGTCCATTTTGACCATTTCGCAATAAATGAGTCCGGGTCCATAACTTGCTGAAATTTTGCGAAAAGGAAAATCGGAACAGCCGGCAAGAGGAGCATAAAAAATATTATTTGGCAAAACGATGTCGCCAAGCTCAAAATTTTCAACATAAAATTGTTTCATGAAATAAAACCGGCTAAAAATTTAATAAAATTTTCTATAAATCCAAGACAAAAAATTGCAGCTATCGGACTTAAATCAAACATGCCAAGAGGGGGGATAATTCGTCTAAACAAGTTTAAATAAGGATCTGTGTAAAAATTCACAAATTGCATGATGCGGTAGCTTTGAAATTCAGGTACCCATGAACTTAAAATTCTTACAAACAAGAGAATAAGATAAATCTGAAAAAAAAGATCAATTAATTTAATAAGCATTTTTTGAAACTTAGGTTATCATAATTTTAGTAATCTAAATAATACCTTAATTATTAATTTTTGAAAAGTAGTTTATGGATGCTAATGTTCAAACAATACACCTTCTTCCATATAACAAACCAATATGTGTGAGTTTGCTTTAATATTGCAGACTGATCGCCTGCCGTTTTTTTTTCGGTACTACTAAGACAGAGAGGCCCTAAATATCAAGTTTATATTCGGGAGTCCTGAAAACCTCCTCGCTTTCCATTTAGGAAATCCATAGGGCTTGTTAAGAATGGGAAAGTTAAGCTATACTTCAGCTTTTCGTATTGCTATACAAAAATAGAGTTTCACTATGCAAGACAAACCAAACGCCTCTAAAACACTCGGATTAGAGCTTGAAAATTCCAACTTAAAAATAGCTTATCTTTCCTGGTTCAAAGGCAGGCCAAAATTAGAAAGTTTGATCGAAGCTAAAGTCGATACGTTTGAAAATAACAAAAGCTTTACACATGTAAAACCGCTTTACATGGCATCTTCTGGAATATTGGACGAAAAAGTTTTGAAGGATCTTATAGACAAAAACTTAAGCGCCTGCTGTCTTTCCGGAAATCAGGTTTTAACAAGATCCTTGGAGATCAAATTAAAAAAAGAACGCGACATAAACGCAGCGCTGCCTTTCCAAGTTGAACCTATTTTACCATTTCCATATGAATCCGGCTTGATCGATAAAATTAAAATAGACCAAACAGCAGAAAGCACACTATTGACGATACTTGCCGCAAAAAAAGATCATATCAAAGACCAAATTGCCAAATGGCAGCAGTTGCAAATAGAGCCGGAAGTTATTTCGTCTGAATCGTCCGCGCTGACTTGTTTTTCAAACCATTTTTTTTCTTCCTCCAAAGCCTACTTTATTCTGTATTTCAAAGAAAATTATGTCACTTGCATTCTTGTAAAAAATAAAAAGCTGATTGCTTCCCAATCTATTTTTTTCAAAACTCACCTCACAGAAAAAACAGAAATCGAACTCAATGATGTGATCCGCATTTTATACGCCTTAAGCAAACAAATGAAAGGCTTGGAAATTGAAGATGTTCTGATTTTAGGAAACGGATTGAGCAATAAAAATTTGTTTGTAAAGCTTCTTTCTAAAATTAATAAAAAAGTCTGTTCTTTAGAACCTGATAATAATTTTCCAATTACCCTGGATGAATTGCAAAAATTTGCTGTTCCAATTGGTCTTTCCTTAAATATTTTACCAAAAGCTCTGGATCTTATTAATTTTCGAAAAGATGAGCTTGAACATCCAAATCCATGGAAACATCTAAAAAAGCCGCTTCTGATATATTTTGCACTATGCTTGACTGTAGCTTTTACATTTTACTTTTTTGGTCAAGTTTATCTTGGGTACTATGAGGATGAATTAAAACAGGAATATGTAGAACTCATCTCAGGAATGAACAAGCCATATAGTGCATTCGAAAATGAGTTCTTATCAAAGTTTCCGTCCGAATCTAAGGAAATAGGGGAAATTACCCCTGTTAAAGCTTTATCGCAAGACGAAATCAACGAACGTTTAAGATTTCTTCATCAAGAACTCCAATCCATGCCTGATCTTTTTCCATTATTCCCAAATGTTCCAAGAGTAAGCGATGTTCTTGCCTTCTTAAGCAATCACCCGAATGTTGTTTTAAAAGACACAAACATGAACTCTCTAAAGCCTCTTATTCAGCTTGAAAGCTTTAGTTATTCCATGTTAAAAAAACCGGACCAAACAAAAAAACAAGAAAAATATCAGGTAAAAGTCGAGTTTGAATTCAACACAGAGACACCTAAGCTTGCGCGCGAATTTCACGATGCTTTGATTGCTCCAAACGCAATTGTAGACCCAAAAGGTGAAATTAAATGGAGTTCAAACCGGGGAAAATATAAAACCTCATTTTTCTTAAAAGATAAAACAGCCTACCCCTCTTCCAGGATTTAAAATGAACTTTTTTGAAAATATTTCCAAGAAACGACTTTTACTCATTCTTATGTTTTGCAGCTTGCTTCCTTTTTTCTTTGTAGTCATTCACTTCATGTCAAATAAAGGGCTATTAGATGAGCTCCAAGACAACCTAAAAGAAATCCAGCATTTAAGTTATATGCGTGAAAAAAAACAGGCTACCAACATTGCCCTACGCAATCACAATAAAGATGCCGATCATTTTTACATCGATAAGCATTTGGAAACGTTGACCTTTTTAGAGCCGGAAGTCGATCATTTGCACAAAATCGTAAATAACCCGAATTTTGCAGAAGATGAAGCCGTCAAAAAAAGACTTGAATTTTTAACAGGTTCTGCAAACAGTATGATTTTTTCTGAAGGCGTTGTCCAATCCCATCCGCTTTTTCAAGAAACAACAGAAACCCTTGTGCATCCCGTTGAAGTCAATATTTCGAACGTGCAACAAATTTTAAGCCATGTGGAAGGCGTTGAAATTGGAGCTTTTTCACCCCCTCCACACTATCCCCAGCTGATCATTTTAGATTTTAAACTGGATAAAAAAAGCCTTAACGAAAAAAATGATGTTTTTCTTCTAAACATGAAACTACTAAAAAGAGAATTCCTGTGAAATTTTTAAGCCTGATCTTAATTTGTATGACAGTTTTTTTAAGCTGCTCAAAACCAAAAACGCATCCTGTAGAGTATTATAAACCACAACTTGTGAGCATAAATCTTGTTGACAGAAACGGAATGTCTGAAACGATCAGTCAAAAAGATCGTTTGCAGCAGTACGCCTCTGTTAATTTCTTGCAACCTCAAAGCTATCAAAAAGTTTTAAGGGTCTTTTCAAGAGATCCTGCAGGCTCTATTAGAGCATGCATTACTAGTTACTACCCAAATGGTCAATTAAAACAATACTTGGAAGTAAAAGATAACCGCGCAAACGGCTTTTATCGCGAGTGGTTTACAGATGGCACATTAAAACTTGAGACATATGTCATCGGCGGGGTTGCCGATTTAAACCCATCGTCTGAAAAAAGCTGGCTCTTTGAGGGTACAAGCCGTGTTTTTGATGACTGCGGCAATCTTGTTGCTACAATTGAGTATTGTAAAGGAGAACTAACGGGCCAATCTCGCTACTACCATAAAAATAATAAAATTTGGAAAATCATTCCTTTTAGAAAAAATCTTGCAGAAGGCACTTTTGAAACTTATTTGGAAAATGGAGAACTTTTTCAAACCTCTGAGCTATCAAACGATGTCAGACATGGCAAAACAATCCGTTATTGGAGTTTGGACAGGCTTGCAGCAGATGAATCTTATGTCGATGGCAGATTAATTACAGGCTATTATTATGATTCATGCGGCAATCTAGTTTCTGAAATTAAAGAAGGCTCTGGTCTCAAAGCTGTTTTTGGCAAAAGTAAAGTCTGCGAATTACAAGAGTTTAAAGATGGCGTCCAAGATGGCGAAGTTAAAATTTTTGATTTGGATTCCAACATCTCCAAAATTTACCATGTCAAAAATGAAATGAGACATGGAACAGAAATTGAGTTTTATCAAAACACAAAACAGCCCAAAATTTCCATATCCTGGTGGGAAGGCAGCATTCATGGGATCGTAAAAACGTGGTATGAAAACGGCTCCCAGGAAAGTCAGCGCGAAATGACAAACAACATGAAAAATGGACTTCTTACGAGTTGGTACAAAGATGGAAGCGTCATGCTTTTGGAATCTTATGATCACGATAAGCTTGTGAAAGGGAAATATTTTAAAAAACAAGAAAAAACTGCTATCTGCGAAGTTCTTAACGGAACAGGTCTTGCAATTATTCACGATCCGGATGGTAACTTATTAAAAAAAATTTCCTACTTCAACGGTAAACCGCAAGATTAAAGATTCCAAGCTTTTTCACCCGAGTTTTCCTTTAGTACGGTCTAAATGCCATCAAATAAAAGATTTAAGTACGCAAGTTTCTTATCTTAAAATCGATTTTACATAGATAGTCGGTGGTGACAACCACCGGTCTATATTCGGACATTTTTTATGTTTTTTCTATTGGAATACGGGAAGCGAAATTTGTTATATGGAAAGGAAGCAAAGAATCGCAAAAGGCTAGAAAGCTTCCTTTTAAGTTGAAAAAAATCTTGAACTTATTTAGCGACGTTATGCAGTCTCGTTCTTTCCTAAAAAGTGGAAATGCGTTATGCTGACCCTTTGATTAATGAATTGAATTATAAAAGGAGACTCTCATGGCTCAAGCTGATGACCGTAAAAAAATAAACGATGCAGATCGTAAAAAAACTTTGGATTTGGCAGTAAGCCACATCAAAAAACAATTTGGCGAAGGCTCCATCATGCGCCTTGGTAAAAATTCTGCAGATATTGAAGTCGATGTCATTAAAACAGGCGCGCTTGCTTTGGATGTCGCGCTTGGCATCGGCGGTGTTCCAAGAGGCCGCGTTGTCGAAATATTTGGCCCGGAAAGCTCCGGTAAATCAACTTTAGCGATGCACATCGTTGCAAGCGCTCAAAAAAATGGCGGACTTGCAGCTTATATCGATGCTGAACATGCGCTGGATCCTGGCTATGCTGCTAAAATCGGCGTTAACCTTGATGATCTTCTGATTTCTCAGCCAGATAGCGGTGAAGAGGCTTTAAACATCGCAGAAACGCTTGCAAGATCAAACGTCATTGATGTCATCGTGATAGACTCTGTAGCTGCCCTTGTTCCAAAGTCTGAACTTGAAGGCGACATCGGAGACTCATTTATCGGGCTTCAAGCAAGGCTTATGTCCCAGGCGCTTCGTAAACTTACTGCCGCACTATCAAAAAGCAACACATGCGCAATCTTCATTAACCAGATTCGCGAAAAAATCGGCGTTGTTTATGGCAACCCAGAAACCACTACCGGTGGACGCGCTTTAAAATTCTATTCATCTGTGCGTTTGGATATTCGTAGAACTGCCGGCATCAAAGGCAACGACAATGCAGAAGTTGGAAACCGGGTTAAAGTTAAAGTTGTCAAAAACAAAATGGCGCCTCCATTTAAAATCGCTGAATTTGACATTTTATTTAACGAGGGCATCTCGCGCACCGGCACTGTAATCGATATGGCAACAGAATACAACATCGTCGATAAGAAAGGCGCGTGGTTTAGCTACAAAGGCCAAAGACTTGGGCAAGGAAGAGAAGCTGTTAGAGAAGAGCTTAAAAAGAATCCGAAACTTTTAGATGAGCTTGAAACACAAGTTTTATTAGCCTACAAGGAAGCTTTTAAAAATGGTCCTAAATCATCAGCTCCTGCAGAAGAGTTGTCTTTTGAAGAAGAATTGGCAGAGGTTTAAAAAAAATCAAAACCCCAAAAACTTTTTTGGGGTTTTTTTTAAAGGAGTGTGTTGATGCCAACCAAAACAATCGGTGCCAGTTTATTTTTTTTAGGCTGCATTTATCTTTTTTTCTTTCTTATACCAACAGGAAATGTTTTCCAATTAAAGCACCTCGCCAATGTGATAGCCTTATTTATTTCAGGACTTGCTTTATTCTTTTATAAAAAAAAATAATATATTAACTCTTGTCAAAATCATCCATTTGAATTTAAATAAAAAAAGATACCGGTAAACCAACTTAAGATAGAAGGTTTTAATTGGATCCATTGCCAATTCATACAATCATTGCCGAAAACCAGTCCTATTACCCTATATATTATAGGGATCTGCAAAAGAGAAGACGCAGATTCATAAAACTTGAAGAGCATTCCAGACTCTCTTTTAGCTTTCTTTTTAGATTTGCCTCACCCTACGCTGATTTTGATTTGATGCCGTCTCTAATAAAGTGTGACTTCAATCAAGTTTTTGTAAAAATATTAAACTATTCAAGTATTGAATTAAGACTTGATAAAAGGTTGAATCTTTTTGCAAATAACCACCTGCTCCAGTTTATCTTTAAAAATAGTTGTCATTTGCTTATTTATTCCGTATTGAGATTTTCCCATATTGCTTGTGTCGAACAAAACGAGGAGGATGCGAGCAAACCTTTAAGAAGATTTTTTCTTTCAAAAATAGGTAATTCTTACGAGGTTACAAATTTTTTATATGATGAATATTCTATCAACATGAAAGAAAAAAATAAACTATTTACTCAAATTTCCTATCCTGTTTTGGACCACAACTTTATTTCGATAAATCCTGATTTGATTTCTTTAGCAAAGAAGATTGGGCCTGAGGCTGACTTAACAAAAGAACCTGCCATTATTAAATTTTATCCGAGGAAAAATACAGCAACTCTTATTATTATCAATTACACTAATGAAAATATCACGTACAATATTTACAAGCAGATTTTTATAAATAGAAAAAACATCACAAATTTATTTCAGAGGAATGCTTTTCTTATTGCTTATTACTTGGTTGATCATAAGGAGGTGATGTGCCTGGACATTAAATACGAAGGATTGCAAAATCATTTTCTAAAAATTTATACAAAACTCGTCTGGAATATCGTCGGTAAAATAGAAATTCTCGATGTGTTCCAACAAATTCACTATAACATGGCTTTTAAAAGACTTTGGACGGGAAAATATGATGAAAATTCAATTTTTCACAATCTTCCCATGGAAATTTTGTCTTATATTGCGGTAAAATATATAAATGTTCTCCAATAGAGTTCTTGTAAAACCCAATTTGATTATTAAAATGATGTTTTGCAGGAAGCTTAAATATCAACATCATTAAAGAAAAAAGCTTATGAACCCTATACTTTATCAGCCGGACAATCACTTCAGATTTATGCCCTCCTATTATATTGCAAATAATGGAAAAATTAAAAAATTAAAACTTAAACATTCAGAAAAAGAAAATTTTGAAAAACTTTTTCAAGTCATTTCACCAGACGCTGATCTTACGATAGGACCAGCTGATATAAAATATGAAGCAATACTAAAGCGTCATACTTGCATCAGAATATTAAATTTTACGAGCCTAAAATTTTCAATCGGTAAAAAAGGACAAATTTTAATCAACGACCTTCCATTAATAAATTATCCAAACAAACATTCTTTTAATATCTCTTATCAAGTCCACAAGTTCCCACAAATTATATTTTTAGAATCGATCGCAACCAATGAAGAAATTCCCGCGGAAAGGCTTTTTATAGTTCAAAAAACAAATTATTATAAATGTATGCCCTGGCTTACGCTCCCAAACAAGCGAAAAAAATTGCTCTTACAAATTCCGATTTTAATCCCAAACGGCTACCAAAACCTTACAGAAGGTCTTATTAATTTATTGAGGAAAATTCCAAAAGAAGATCTTGTTGCAGCTATGGAACCCTCTTTAATTCAATTTAAAGGAAGAATAGACTCTCCTAAATTTATCCTCCTTAATTTTACAACTCATCAAATAAATATAATTAGGAATAAGTTATGCATAAAAAATGTAAGTTTTTCAAAAAGTATTGTTTGGAGTAATTGTGAAGCAGTTGCCTATCATAAAAAAAATCAACCTGAATTTCTTCAAATCCACTTAAAGTACATTTTGAGGACATTTACAAAAAAGGCATCCTATCCTCTTTTTAAAGACCCCATAAAAGGTTATCTTTCTGAAAATGCCTATAAAAAACTCCTTAAAAAAAGGGCTTTTAATTTATGGAGAGCTACTTTTAACAGAGATTCTCCTTTTTATCGCAATAAATTTCCTCTTGATGTTTATCGCATCATCATATTAGATATTTTTAGAATTTTCCAGAGCGAACTTAACACCTTAAACAGGATTTAAATGGATTCAACGCATTACCGCTTAGATAAAAGTAGTTTACAAATGCCTGCAAGCTATAGGACAGAAGATGGAAAGCTCAAAAATTTTAATAATCAAACAGAAAATTGTAAAAAGCGTTTTAAAGTTCTTTTTCAGTGTGTTGCACCAAGGGCACTTCTTGAACAGACTCCAACTTTAATAAAAATTAAAAAAAGATATCCTGGTTATCCAGGTTATCACATAAAATATAACTATTTAAAAATCTTAAATTACACAAAACATCAATTTGCTGTGCATTCTAGAAAACTTTTCATCGATGGCTTTCCCTCAAGTATTCCAGATACTTCTTCGGAAAATTTCAGGGTGAGTTATGCAATTGCCTACCATATAAAAAAACGACCTTCAATCATCTTTATTGAAACGATCCAAAAAATAGTTCCCGGTATAACAGATACTTCTGACTCAAATCCTTCCAATAGGAGGCATATTTTTAAAATTTATGAAAATGAGTTTCGCCAGATTGATTTACACAAGCAAGATAGACCTTTATGGGAAAGAATTCCCGTGCAAATAAAAACCCAAATTATCATAAATTCTAACGGGCTTCGAGTGATGAAGGACATGGAACCTACCACGCCCTCGGTCGTTTACTTCAAAAAAAGGTATTTTTCTTCAGAGGTGATTCTTGTAAACTACACTCCTCACGATATAACTGTTGATCTTATGTATAGATTATTTTTTAAAGGTGAAGAAATAATGCTCTTGGATAATTTTAAAACTCATCTCGTAGCTTTTAACAAAAAAAACATGCCGGAATATACTTTTATTTACATAAAACTTGCAAATACCGTTGCAGCAAAAATTATTCACATCGAAACATATTTAGATCCTCTTAAGGGCTATGTTTGTGAAAATGCCTATAAAAGAATCTTAAAAAAACGAGCTTTTAACCTCTTGTGGAGGGCAACCCAAGACAATGATTCCTCATTTTACCGCTTCAATCTACCTCTTGACATATCCCTTAAAATCATTCAAAATTATTTGAATGTTTAAATAATTTACAAAGGAGTTTTTATGAGTTCTGGAATAACTTTAATGGATTTTTCCACGTTTTGTCCGGATCCTTACAGGGAACACATGAAACCAAACCCTCTTTTACCCAAAAAATATAAAGATCGTCATGGAAACATTAAGTCTTTCAAAAAAATAAAATATGACTCTTGGGAACTTTTTAACACTCTTTTTCACTTTATTTCACCAGAAGCCTCTGTTCAGGACAAAACGCCAACTCTTCTAAAATACATTTGCAAGGAAGTAACGTTAAAATTTTTAAATTACACCAATATAAAAGTAAGCCTTAATAATAAAAGACATCTTTATTTTGATGATGTCCATATAATTTCTTTTAACTCAACAAATAGCCATCATATTCTCTACCATGTACCCGATTATCCTGCAATAGTTTGTTGGGAAAGAAAAAGTGATATGAGTGATATTCCAGATAAAAGATTATTAATGCGAAAGGGTACTTATAAATTATATTTAGGTATAACTTTTGGAAATTTTATTAAAAATCCTTATTCCCAAATACCTTTTATAATCTCTGATCCAAAGGAATACCTAAAAAAAGATGCTTCATTAAAAATACTTACAGAGCTCATACCACTTGAAGCTGATTTAATACCAAACCCGACAATAATTCAATTTTTAAGAAGACTTAATACTTGCCGCTTAACACTTTTAAATCATACCAAACATGAAATAGAAATGGATATATTTAGACAACTTTTTATAGACAAAAGTTATATTGGAACTCTTAATTCGATAAATGATTGTCGAATCATTGCGTATCACATCCAAAATGAACGTTCGATCATTTGTTTTGAAAAAATGGATGGTATAAACCCACCTGAAAGGTTCTATCATCGCCTTGTCTTTAAGGAAGTGAAAAAACAAGAATGCGAATTTGCATTACAAAATGTACATAAAAAATGGGCTTTTGAACGAATATGGAAAACATTGTACGGTCCAAATTCATTTTTTTTCCATAATATATTTCCGAAAGATGTTGTAGGGTTGATTATTAAAATATTCTTAGATCTATATAAGAACTCGTTTAAAAATAATGAATGATTTTTACGCCACAAACAAAATAGGTGTTCATGGATCCGATAAAGTATTATACAAATAGCAATCACTTACAAATCCCTGTAAAATACTCAACAAAACATGGAAAAATAAAAAAATTTGAAAAACTTAAGGAATATACTAAGACGCATTTTGAAGTTTTATCAATTGGACGGATGAAAACCTAATGCTTTAGCATTAGGATGAAATCCGC
>JBEPVN010000075.1:0-11646 GCA_041691015.1 Parachlamydiaceae bacterium
CTGTCTCCCCGCCTCACCGCCTCTTTAAGTTAATCATTAAACCTCAATTATTCTAACTCTGGATATTTTTTCTACGGTCGTTCTCATAGAGGGAAAAACAGGAACTGTCTTGCTTTTAAGTTGAAAAAAGCTTGCAACCAGCCCCACTGCTCATAAGGGCGGTGCCTATACGGATGTGGGTCGCCCCCTCTTTAATTGCTAACTCATAATCATGACTCATCCCCATCGAAAGTATTTTCATAGGGCACTGAGGTAGAAATAATTCATTTAGACAATCTTTTAACATGCGCAAATCCGCAAAACATCCCCTGATGGTTTTTTCATCATCTGTTAAAGGCGCCATGGTCATTAATCCTTCAATTTTTAACGAAGGAAATTTAAGAATTGTCTGAAAGCATTCTATAAGTGATTTTTCAGAAAACCCATGCTTGGTATCTTCACCGGATGTATTTACTTGAAGTAAAATAGATGTGACCACTCCAAGCTCCACGCTGCATTCAGAAATTTTTAAGGCTAAATCCAAACTGTCAACGCCATGGATGAGACCAAATTTTCCGATAGCTTTTTTCACTTTATTTTTTTGAAGCGATCCAATCATGTGCCAAATGATATCTTTTGGCGCTTCTTCCATTTTTGGGAGCGCGTCTTGAAGGCGGTTTTCGCCAAAATTTCTACAACCTAAATCATAAAGTTGCTGAATTTCTGCGTTAGAATAATTTTTTGTCACAGCAACAAGAGTCATATCTTCTTTTTTTTTTCCTGCTGCATTTGCAGCCTCCAAGATCTTTTCTGTAACTCTTTTGTAATTCTCATCTATTGTCATACTTACTGCATAGATTTTGGGGGGCCTAAAATTTCCCGCAAAATGACCATGTCCTTCTTTGATCTTAAACCGTTAATTAAACTTGTAGCATAAGACTCCCCTGCCCGTCCAATGACTTCATAAGAGGGTGCATTTGCTTGATCCTTCAAATTAAGGACATTTGTCCTTTTTCCATAAGGGTCCTCATATCTGGATTCAATATTTGTTCGTAAATTTCTATTTTCAATGGATGCTTGAAATTTACGCTCTTCAATAGATGACTTTAAACGTCTGTCTTCTATTGTCGATTTTTGATGGTACAGATCGGGCTTCTTTTTGTCTTTCATCTAACGCTTATCTCCAGAATCCGGCTTTGCAATTGAATTTCTCATATCGGTATCAGATTGCATGTTCTGAATACGCTGATAATCCATAATCCCCAAATTTCCCTTTCGAAAAGCATCTGCCATTGCCATAGGAACTAGCGCTTGAGCTTCAATTAACTTAGCTTCCATGTCTTTTACTTTTGCCATGTTTTCCTGTTCCATCGCAACTGCCATCGCGCGTCTTTTTTCAGCTTCAGCTTGAGCTATGCGTTTATCAGATTCTGCTTTATCTGCGCGAAGTTTAGCTCCAATGTTTTCGCCAAGGTTCATTTCTACAATGTCAATGGAAAGAATTAAAAACGCAGTCGATGAATCAAGACCTTTTTCTAAGACAAGCTTTGAGATTCTTTGAGGAGATTCCAAAACTTGCAAATGTGTTTCCGAGCCGCCAATTGCAGAAACTATCCCTTCGCCAACCCTTGCAATGATCGTCTCTTCTGTAGCTCCACCGACAAGTTGGGCGATATTTGTTCGCACGGTGACTCGCGCGCGTACATTGATCTGGATTCCGTCTTTAGCAACGCCCGTTATGTAACTGCCATGACTTGGGCAATCGATGACTTTTGGGTTGACAGATGTTTGCACGGCATCTCTTAAGTTTCTGCCTGCAAGGTCAATTGCGGTAGCGCGTCTCCAATCAAGAGGAATATTTGCTTTATCGGCAGCAATCATAGCGCCAACGACATCCGTTACGTGTCCACCTGCGAGATAATGCGTTTCAAGATCAGAAACTGTGATATCTTTTAAACCGGCCTTAAATGAATTAATACGCGCATTGACAATAACTTGCGGGGGAATTTTTCTTAAGCTCATTCCGATGATATTAAACAACGAAATGGGAGTTCCGGAAACAAAGGCCTGAAACCATAAGCTAATAAATTTGCCGAGTATGCTTAATATGATAAAGGCAATGATGCCCAAAAAAATGAAAAGGAAGTTAAATTCAAAACCTGTTTCACCAAGTATAAGATTTGTGTTGTTCATCAATTATTCCTTAAGAATGTGTTTGTTTAACAATAAGACTCTCTTCCTGACCCCCGACAACAATGACATGGGAGCCTTTTACAATATAGCCGCTTTCAGAAATAGCCTGAACTTGATTGCCATCTATTAAGATGTAGCCGCCAGGCTTTAGGTCGGACAAAACAATAGCTGTTTTTCCGATTGCTTCATGGTCATACTTTGAGGCTTTGTAGCCATGCTGGCTTGAATCAGAATAAATGCTGTATTCAGGCTTTGCGTTGCGAATTTTCCAAATCGCGAATTTAAATAAAAGTGCAAGGCCTGCAATTACACCTAATATATAGAGAATAATAGCTATAGCTGAATCATGTTCAGAAATAAAAACCAAAATACTTGCAAAAGTTAAAATCCCTCCAAGAATGCCCATGATGGCGCCAGGAATGTAAAACTCTATAAAGATGAGGATAAAACCAAATACTAAAAGGATATAGGGGCTCATGTATTTATTTCATCCTTCAATTTAATGTTTACAACAATAATACCGCTCTCATAGCCGACAACTTTCACAGAGGTGTTTTTTTCGATAAAATTTCCATAGCTTATCGCATCGTAAATATTTTGATCGATCATGACTTTACCAGCTGGCCTCAAATCAGCAAAGACGACACCTTCTGTCTGAAGTTTTGGTAAGCTGTCAGAGCTATCGACAGCCAAATAATTTGTTTGCTCATTGCCCTTTAGAACAAAACGATTAAACACCGAATATCCAGGAAAGATGTATTTACTAATCAAAGCCATTAAAATCAAACCTAAAATAAATGTACTGCTCAATAAGGCAAATCTTTCAAAAAAAGCCTCACCTGCAGCATTTAGAGTTTGAGTATCAAATTCAAAATCAATTGCATGAAGACCAGGTAACATAAGCCCAAATATGCCTGCAAAAAATAAAATCAAACCTACGATCAAAAGCAAGCCAAAAGTCGGAAGCACAAACAGTTCGATAAGGATGATCAAAAGACCAAGGCCAATCAAAATTAGCTCCAAGACATTTCCAATCTCCAAACTAAAGCTTGAAAGCGCAATCAATAATAAACAAAGAAAACCGACAATACCCGGTAAGCTTGTTCCCGGCATGCTAAATTCCATATAAAACCCAAGCATCATACCCAAAAATAATGCAGAGGCTACAAGCGGATTTGCAAGAAAAATAAAAAAATTTGTTTTCCAGTCTGCTTTATATTCATCTATAACCGCATTTGGAATACTTTTAAAAAAATCTGCGTGAAAAAGAGCTGATTTGGATGCAGGCCATTTGCCTTGTTGTTCTTCTTCATTTGTGACAGCCTCTATTTTTATGGAAGGCACGAGTAAATTTGCAACGTGATACTTTATAAGCAGTTCAGAATCCAGCGTCAAAAGTTTGCCTTTTGGAGAGATCAAAGTGTCTGATGCTTGTATCTCTCTTTCGTTATCCAGTTTTACAAATTCATTGTTCCTTAAAACAAGAATGATATCCTTATCGACCATTGCTTCTGCAACAAGAGGATTGCGACCAAAAAACCTTGCTCTGTTTGCCATATCGGAGCGCATGGCAGAATTTACTTTTTCCGAAGCTTCTTTTAGATCCCCGGAATTTCCTGCAATGACAGGTTCTGCTGCACCCATGCTCGCATAATTTGTAGCTGTGATAAATCTTGATGAATAAGCAAGCATAGCGCCTGCAGATATAGCCCAATTATTAATGTAGGCAACAACCGGGATATTATGCTGGATATCGATCTCTCTTAAAGCATCTGAAATATTCTGCGCTGAAAAAACTTCGCCGCCTGGTGTATTCAACTCCAAAATAATGAAAATTGGTTTTTCTTCTTTGTAATACTCCAATGCCTTTTTGACATAAAGAGAAGTGCCTGCGGTGATACCACTTGTACGGTCGTTAATGACGATGCGGCCAATTTTGTTTACACCGTCAGGGTTGTATTTGATGTATTGTTCAAAATTTTCTGATCCAAATGTTGAAACAAAGAAAGATAAGAATAAACAAAAGAAAAGTACTATGTGTTTACATTTCAGAAACATTAAAAACCTGCATTGAAAATAGATTTATCCTTAGCACAACTGATAATAGTGAAGCAAGCTCTAAAACTTGTATATACTTCGGACATTTTAAAAAATTTTTCGCATAATTCCATGCCGCGAATGCGACAAAAGCATATAGCCACAAGCGTAAGCTTGTGGTAGATTGAATTAAAAATTAAGCCGCGAATGCGGCGAAAGAACTCAACCATAAAATTCGTTCTCAAATAAATATTTACGTTCAAATCCAATATTATGTAATTCGAGAAATATTTTGTATTCATCCTCGAAAGTTTTTGTTTGATGATGTTCATGCTGTTTTTGAATATAAGTTTTAACCGATTCAATTTGGGAATAGCTAACTGTAAAAGCTCCATATCCTTTTTGCCATTCGAACCATTTTGTTTGTTGGAACATCTGATTACTCCATTTTGATGCATTAGCTTTAATATCTCAAATAGAGTCAGAAACAGTTTTTTTAGGAGATAAATTTACTAATAAGTGAATGTGATCTTCTATTCCACCTATTTCAATAAGGTTTCCATCTTGTGTACGAATAATCCCCCCAATATACTCATAAAGTCTTTTTTGAAAATCTCCAACGATCAATGGGTGTCGATGCTTTGTACTAAAAACGATGTGATAAATTAAATTGGTAAATGTACTCATACATAGTTCTCTTTCGCCGCATTCGCGGCTTAATTTTTAATTTAATCTACCACAAGCTTACGCTTGTGGCTATATGCTTTTGCCGCTTCTAAGGCATGGAATTATGCGAAAAATCTTTTAAAATATCCGAAGTATAGACCGCTTCTAAGGCAATAAATCCATTAAAAAAACATAAAAAATGTCCGAACTATAAGCCAAGCTCTAAAACTTATATAACATGTTAGGGAACAACAGGAACTGTCTTGCTTTGCGTTAAAAAAAAAGCTCATACCGGTTTTAGAGGAATTTTAGAAACAAGATAAAGAGGATAATTATATATATTTCCATCATGTTTCAAATTCATAGTCGTTGCCCGAATAAGCTTTGATGGAAAATATTTTTCATCATAAACAAGAAGGCTCTTTTTTTTATTGCTTTCTCCGGCCTTAATTTCAAGGGGATAAATCTCATGCCCTTCTTCTATCAGAAAATCAACTTCAGCAGTTCCTTGACTTGTCCAATAATAAGGTTTTATTTGTTTTACTGCAATTAACTCTTGAGCTACATAATTTTCAGTTAAAGCACCTTTGAATTCAGTAAATAAAAGATTCCCATCGATAATTATTTGGGAAGAAAGATTGCTTTGAGCACAAAGTAAGCCTACATCAGCTAGAAAAATTTTAAAAATGTTCTGATCCGCATAAGAACTTAAAGGAAATTTTGGAGATTCTACCAAATAGCTTTTATGGATAAGGCCTGCATCTGAAAGCCATTGGATAGCTTCTTCATAATCCCTGCCACGCGCACTTTTACGGATCATGGAAAAAATAAATTTTTTATTCTCCTTGGCTAGTTGTCGATGTATTTGATGAAAAACTGTAGTAATTTTCATGATCTCATTTTGAGGTGCATGCTTTGAAAAATCTTTTTCGTAAGCATTTAAAATCTCCAATTGGATTTCCCGCACAACATTCAATTTCCATGTTTTACTATATTCATTTACAGCCTCCGGCATCCCTCCCACAAAAAAATAAACCTTTAGGAATCCTGATAATTTTTCATGCATCGGATTTGGAAGCTGATCAAACGTCTTATATTCCTCTAAAAACAATCTTGCTTTTTCCATGTCGATTGCTGATAAAAATTCAAAAAAAGTTAATGGGTACATGTGAAGAAAATTAACCTTGCCAACAGGAAATCCTTTATCTCCTGCTGTTTTAACTCCTAATAGGGAACCTGCTGCTGCAATATGATATTCATTTGCTTCTTCCTGAAAATATTTTAGACTGTTTAATGCCTTCGGACAGTTTTGAATTTCATCAAAAACAATTAAAGTGTCAGACGGTTCAATATCAACTTCGCTATGAATGCTGAGCGTTCTAATAAGCTGTCTTGGATCTAAAGACCCCTCAAAATATTGTGCTAGCTTCTCATCTTTCTCAAAATTAAAATAAGCGAGATTTTTATAATAAGTCTTCCCAAAATATTTCAAGGCATAAGTTTTCCCAACCTGCCTTGCCCCATTTAAAACCAATGGTTTACGCCTTTTGGAATCTTTCCATACTAGAAGTGATTTGTAAATATCTCTTTTCATATCTTGAGCCTATAATATTCCAATACTTCAAGTCAAGGATTCCTTAGCAAAACGTGTTAAAATCCACGTTTTTCCATGGAAAAACGTGTTTACTACGCACGTTTTTCCATGGAAAAACGTGCGTAGTAGAGCAACAATTTGCTAAAACATTATATTAATAGAACTCCATTAAGTTTTACTGCTTTATCATGAAAATATTTGACTTTATATGAAAATGGACTATGTTAGAGTTTATTTTAAATTTAGCGACTCCAAAAAAAATATGACTTACAAAAAAAAACCTCTATTTTCGTTGCTTGCTTTTTCAGGATTGTTGATTCTTGTAATCCTTATCATGCAGCCTCTTCAAATCCTGCATTATGGCGAAAAAATTGCCGTTTTATTTCCAAAAGGATTGATCGGAAAAGAAGAAAGAACCCTTCTTTTAATTGTTCAAGGCTTAATGCTGCTTGTGGTCATTCCGGTTTATATCCTGACATTTATTTTTTCCTGGATTTATCGGGCGGATAACCCAAAAGGCAAGTATGATCCTGACCTTGTCGATAATACATTGGCAGAGTGTATTTGGTGGGGACTGCCATTTGTCATGGTCGTAATAGTCAGCGTGATTACTTGGGTTAAAACACATGAATTAGATCCTTATAAGTCACTCGAATCAAAAAACAGGGAGATGACAATACAGGTCGTTGCCTTACAATGGAGATGGCTTTTTATTTATCCTGAAGAAAAAATTGCAACAGTTAATTTTATCCAATTTCCAAAAGAGACTCCGATACGTTTTGAAATCTCTGCAGACGCTCCCATGAATTCTTTTTGGATTCCAAGCTTGGGAGGGCAGATTTATGCTATGCCCGGCATGACTACAATCCTAAATCTCATAGCAGATGAGCCTGGCGATTTTAGAGGATCATCTGCAAATATCAGTGGAGAGGGTTTTTCAAGAATGACATTTACTGCCAAGTCCAGCACAAAAGATGAATATGACGCCTGGATTGCTACAGCTAAAAAATCAGCCAACTTACTTGATCTAGATAAATACAAAAAAATGGCTTTGCCAAATTTGGATAACAGCGTAGAAATTTTTCAGCTTAAAGACAATACCCTATTTGAAAGTATCGTCAATAAATACATGCAACCTATGAACCATCACAAGAATCACGAGTAAAAAAATGTTTGGCACATTAACTTTAGACGCATTTAAGCATGAACCAAGCCAAAATATGGCTGTAATGACAATGGTTTTTACAGGTATTGTTTTGATTAGTGTTATCACATATTTTAAGCTTTGGAAATGGATTTGGAGTGAATGGATCACAACGGTAGATCCAAAACGGATTGGCATTTTATATATCGTAGTTGTCCTTATCATGTTTTTAAAAGGCTTTGGCGATGCCATGATGATCCGTCTGCAGCAAGCGCTCTCTGTCGGAGATTCACATGGGTTTCTTTCGCCCTCGCATTTTCAGGAAGTTTTTTCAGCGCACGGCACTACCATGATTTTCTTTGTTGCCATGGGAGCTATTTTTGGCTTGATGAATCTTATTATTCCTCTACAGATTGGCGCAAGAGACGTCGCGTTTCCTTTTTTAAATGCCTTGAGCTTTTGGCTTTTTGCAGCAGGCGCCATGCTGACCCTCTCATCACTTGCAATCGGGAAATTTTCAACAGCAGGCTGGCTTGCTTATCCACCGCTTTCAAATATCCAATATAGTCCAAACGAGGGCGTTGATTATTGGATATGGATGGTCCAAATAGCAGGAGTTGGCAGTACGCTCTCCGGGGTTAATTTTTTAGTGACGATTTTGAAGATGCGCTGCCCCGGCATGACCCTCATGAGAATGCCTATTTTTGTTTGGAGCTGCCTTTTGACCTTGATCATGATTATATTGGCATTCCCCATATTAACAGCAACTCTTTATATGCTCGCGTTAGATCGTATGCTCGGTATGCATTTTTTTACAACGGATGCAGGTGGCAATTACATGATGTATGTCAATCTGATTTGGGCATGGGGACATCCGGAAGTTTATATTCTTATGCTCCCAATGTTTGGCGTATTTTCAGAGATCGTCCCGACTTTTTCTGAAAAAAGACTTTTTGGATATGCTTCCATGGTTTGGGCACTCATTTTTATTGCTTTTATCTCATTTATTGTCTGGTTGCATCATTTTTTTACAATGGGAGCAAGCCCGCATATCAACGCTTTTTTTGGGATTATGACCATTGTGATAGCGATTCCAACAGGAGTTAAAATTTTTAATTGGCTATTTACAAAATTTAGAGGCAGGGTTCATTTTACATCTCCCATGCTTTGGTTCTTTGCTTTTTTACTCAATTTTACAGTCGCCGGAATGACCGGCGTCTTATTATCTGTTCCGCCGGTTGACTTTCAAGTTCATAACAGCTTATTTCTCATTGCCCATTTTCATGGGATGGTGATAGGTGGCGTCCTTTTTGGATTCTTTGCAGCATTTACGTATTGGTTTCCTAAATTTACAGGATTTGTCCTCGACGAAAAACTCAACCGCTACGCCTTTTGGTGCTGGCTATCCGGATTTTTGCTTGCGTTCATGCCCCTTTATATGTTGGGGTTCATGGGAGCTACAAGACGTCTTGACCATTATGAAGAAGCAACAGGCTGGCATCCTCTCTTTATTATAGTCGCAATCGGAGCTGTGATTCTTTTTTGCGGGGCGACTATCCAATTTTTTGGGCTCTTTTGGTCCATTAAAAATAGAAAAAAGCTTTGGGATCATACAGGGGGCGATCCATGGAACGGAAGAACACTTGAATGGTCTACAGCCTCACCTCCTCCAGTTTATAATTTTGCGCAAATCCCAAGAGTTGACGACAGAGATCCTTTGTGGGAGATCAAGCACGGCAAATCCGTGCCTCCAAAAAAAGATTACGAAGATATTTATTTGCCGATAAATTCACCGATAGCCTTTTATATCGGAGTTTTTAGCTTGATTTTTGGTTTTGCGATGACATGGCAAATTTGGTGGCTAAGCATTTTTAGTTTTGTGTGCATTCTGTCACTTTTAATTTTTAAGCTCTCAAAAACGGACACCCACACCCTCATTACCGCAAAAGAAGTTAAAGCAATGGAATCTTCAAGGAGTAAACCCTTATGATTGATGAACTTCACGAAGAAACATTTTCGAAGACTGTCTTTGGTTTTTGGCTTTATCTGATGAGCGATTGCTTACTTTTCGCAACACTTTTTTGCACTTTTGCAGTACTTCATAACCAAACAGCTACAAACGTATCCTCTAACGAAATCTTTAACTTGAAAGATGCTTTTATAGAAACAATCATCCTCCTTTTTAGTAGCTTGACAGCAGGATTTGCACTTTTAGCCTCTTTAAAAGATCAAAAGAATAAAGTTCTTTTTTGGCTGATGGTTTCATTTGCGCTTGGAGCTTTATTTGTTGCGCTGGAATATTTTGAGTTTCAAACACTGATTGCAGATGGGCACAGTTTTCAAAAAAGCGCATTTTTATCTTCTTATTTTACACTAGTTGGCACACACGGTCTTCATGTCTCTTTTGGTCTGCTTTGGCTATTTGTGATGATTGCACAGGTCATCAAATTTGGAATCACTATTGAAACTTTTAGAAGACTTGTCATTTTTAATATGTTCTGGCATTTCCTCGATTTGGTTTGGATCTTCATCTTTACGTTTGTGTACTTACTTGGAGTCGTTTAAAAAATGAGTGAAAAAGCTGTTTTAAAAAAAATTCAAAAAGAATGGCACGGAACTTTAAAATCCTACATCACAGGATTTATCCTATCGCTTGGTCTAACATGCCTTAGCTTTTACATCACGTGGCAGCGTTCTTTTTCAAAACGGGTCATGATTTATACACTTATTACTTTAAGTCTTGTTCAAGCTGCAATTCAACTGATTTTTTTTCTACATCTCGGACAGGAAAAAAAGCCGCATTATTTCCTCTTCTCTTTTTGTTTTACAGTCATAATTCTTCTTGCAATTGTCATAGGCTCGATATGGATTATGAATGACTTAAATTTCCGAATGATGCCCCATATGGAGAGCCTATTTCATGATTAACTATTATTTATTGACAAAGCCCGGGATTGTTTTTGGCAATCTGATTACGGTGGGAGCTGGTTTCTTGCTAGCATCAAAGGGCCATATTGACTTTAAACTTTTTTTGTCCGTTCTCTTCGGTCTTGGATTTATCATGGCCTCATCCTGCATTTTAAATAACGATATCAACCGCGAAACAGACAAAAAAATGGAGCGCACCAAAAATAGAAGTTTGGTTACGGGGGCTATTTCAAGAAAAAATGCATCCATTTTGGCAATTTTTTTAGGAAGCATGGGCGGACTTATTTTATTTTTCGGAACAAACTTATTAACGCTTTCAATAGCAACGATCGGTTTTTTTGTTTATGTCGTTCTTTATAGTTTTTGGAAATGCAAGACGCTTTATGGAACAGCAATCGGAAGCATCGCAGGAGCTATTCCTCCGGTAGTTGGGTATACGGCAGTAAGCAATCAGCTGGATATAGGGGCTTTTATTTTATTTGCTATTTTAGTTTTTTGGCAGATGCCTCATTTTTTTGCGATCGCCATTTATCATTTTGAAGATTATGCCAAAGCTGAAATGCCGCTTCTTCCAATCAAGAAGGGCATGTTCAGAACAAAGATTCATATGCTTCTTTATATCTTTTGTTTTGGCATTACAGCAAGCCTGCTTACTTATTTTGGACTCACAGGAAGCCTGACATTAAGCTTTATCATTTTTTGCAGTCTTGCATGGGTGATGTTATGCCTAAAAGGCTTTATGAAGGGCAATGATCAGTTATGGGGCAGGCAAATGTTTGCGCTATCGCTTGTCATCATCATGATCCTTTGCGTCGTCATCCCTTTGGACGTCACCCTTTGAAACATGTCGTCCTTTCAGGTAACACTTTGATTCACCAACATAGACAACACAATAGACTTCTTGCATAATTAATTTTTTGATATTTTCCATTACTTTACAGAGAATCAAAAAATCTCCTAGAGAAAGGGTCATAAATGAAAATGTGATAGGAAGTTTAAAGAGATTCAAAATTATAAGCGATAGATACAGGAATAGGAGAAAACGATTTGGTTTACGCTTCAATCTGATTGCAGGAATTCATAATTTTGAAGTTAACGTTAGAGG
>JBEPVN010000076.1:0-11609 GCA_041691015.1 Parachlamydiaceae bacterium
TTGTTCACCACAACGTGGTGATACTTTAGCCTCTCTGTTGAAAAAAGCTTGCGCCATTACGAGGGCGGTCAGAGTTTTAAGGAATCTTATCAGCGAGATTATCGCGCTCAAAAATTATACATCATCATCTTCATCATTTTCATCCCATGAATCTTGCCAATAGTGATTTATCTCTAAAACTTTTGTTTGAGAACTTGTACCATTTGTCTGAAGCACCTCATAGGTACATGAAATGCGTACACCTATTTTTTTCACAGTCCACCAATTAGCGATAAAGACTCCTCCAATGCTTAGATTGCGTGGTGCATAGTCAGAATGATCAAATACAAGTGTTCCATTTTCTCTAACATTGAAGATCACTTTTTTTGGAATTTGGATAATAGAATGAGCTTTACGTATAAATTTTATAGATTCGTGTAAATTAATTTCTATAGAATTTTCATTTATTTTGTAGTCTCTGATGTTTTTTTCAAATAATTTTTCAATAAGATGGCTTACACCGAGATAAGGTTCAGAGACAATCGTTGCTCCTAGCTTTCTCCTAATAACGCATTTAATTTTATGCAAATGCTCGGCTGATCTTTGAAGATTTTTTTTATTTCTTATGATCCTCATGGTAGGGATCATTCTTTTTATGTTTTGAAGAGGCGTTCTTTTAAAAATTTTGTTTAAAACCAAACCTAAAATCAATGCAGCAGCAAAAGAAAAAGGAGAACTGCGTTTGATAAACTCATTTGGATTGTGGAGATTTACATAAGATGTAATGAGCATAAATTCCTTGATTTAAATCGTTTTTTTTAATAGTTTGAGCAAAAAAATATCAAGGATATTTATGCAATTAATAAACCTTTATGAAGAAGTTTTTTACGCCTTAAACAGTGAAGATTCCGAATGTATTTTTCAAGCGATAAAAGCAATCGAAAAGGACTGCCATTATAAAAAAATTCATCTTTATCACCAAACAAAAAAAGATTTTGCCGGATGTATCGCTGATCTTACTAAACATCATGATGACAGAATTTCAAAAATAGCTATAACAATTTCTCCTCTTATTTACACTAGTTTACACTAGTATACACTGGTTTTAATCTGTTATATAGAAAGTTCCGATTTTAAATTCATATAAATTATATTAATATGATATAATAGTAAATAAGGATTAAAGGATCAAGGAGTTTTTATGAGTGTTAATTTGTTTACCCACGACGTTTTTTGTAAAGTAAAAGAACAACTCCCTAATGCAGAAGTCAAAACACAAGGTTGGTTTTTTGGATCTCGATCTGTCAAAGTTATAGTTGACCAAGAAGAAAGAGAGTTTGACCTAGATCAAATTATAGAAGAAGTTTTTGATGAGTTAAATCAAAATAATGTTAATTCAAAAGACTGGAATGATTTGAGCGCTGCTGTAAAAAACTTAAAGAATATGTATGTAAAAAACCAAACACTTTTTGAAAGATTATTTTATTCAATTTTCCCCTCAAAAATTGATGAATTAGAAAATAACATTGCGAAAAATACAAAATCTTTGCTTCCAGAAAATGACATCCCTACAACTTCAAACGAGACGATAAAAAAAACCATCTTACCTACCAATTTAAGTAATAAGGTATTAATTGAAATTGCATCATTAAAGAAAAAATTAAAAGAAGTTGAACTTGATTCTGGCGAATCTGCAACGGAGAAATTCTGTATTGCTTATGTGACGGATACATTAAATAAAGTAGATAAGGACAAAGCTAAAAAAAATATAGAAATCGGAGTCCAAGAACATAAGTATTTTACAACTTACAGTAATGGTCATTATGACTATGATCCGACGAAAACTAGAGAGCAAAATCAAGGAAGCGAAACCAGAAAGCAAACTGCTTTTGAAACTTCTAAGCAAAATTATAGAGATGCTAAATATGAGCTTAAAAACTTGATGTATAAATGCGATCTGGAATATGACACCAATTAATTTTTAATTTTCCAATTTTGGTCTATGAATTGCAAATTAAGATCCATATTTTTGATTTCTTCTTGAACAAAATCTCACTTTCATGTACTAGTACACTGTAAGGTAACTTCGTCGACTAAAATAAATATTTTAATTTTCGAATCTTACCTTGCAGTGTACTAGTGTATTATCTATAAAAAGCGCATGATATGAAAAAAAAAGTGATGATTGCTGTCGGTGGGACAGGAGGACATATTTATCCAAGTGTCGCTCTTGCAAAAGAACTCCATAAAACAAATCCAGGCATTAGTGTGATGTTCGTCGGAGGCGATTTAAAAAAAAATCGATTTTTCCAGGCCCAGGATTTTTTACATGCGAGTGTTGCATGTGCCCCTGTGAACAGTAAAAATCCATTTAAGTTATTAAAAAACTTAAAAAATATTTTAAAAGGGATGTGGCAAAGTAGAAAAGCGATCAAGCAATTTAATCCAGACATCATTGTAGGGTTTGGAAGCTATCATACCTTCCCAACGCTTATGGCAGCAAAACTCTCAAAAATTCCCATAATCCTACATGAGGCAAATAGCATCCCTGGGAAAGTGAACAAGCTATTATCAAAGCATGCAGTAGCTACCGGCATTCACTTTCCAGATGCTGCCAATCATTTAAAAGGTAATATTGTAGAAGTTGGAATGCCTTTAAGAGAAGGGTATAAGATGGGCTCTGTCAGAAAGCAAACAGCAAAAAATTACTTTTTTTTAAAAGAGAATAAATTAACTATTCTTATTTTTGGCGGTTCCCAAGGGGCTAAAAAAATTAATGATATGGTTTCAGTAGCCTTATCGCTTTATTATGAGGGAAAAAAAGATGCCTTGCAGGTTTTGCATTTTACGGGAGATTCGGAATCTGTAAAATCAATAGAAGAACTCTATGCAAAAAACGAGATCACAGCTTGTGTGAAAGACTTTGAAAATAGAATGGACCTTGCATGGGCTGCAACAGATATTGTGATTTCAAGGGCAGGGGCAGCAACCATTGCAGAACAGCTCGAATTTGAAGTTCCAGGAATTTTGATACCCTATCCTTATGCAGCAGATGCTCATCAAGATAAAAACGCATCTTTCATGACGAAGACAGTTGGCGGGGCTATTAGTTTTATGGAAAAAGATTTGGATGCAGAAAAGCTCGGAAAAAAAATTAGTATTTTTTTAAATCACGACCAAATTCTTCTCAGGACAATGCAAGATGCCATGCGGGAGTATAAAAAAAATGCAAGACCAAAAGACTTGTGCTCATTAATATTAAATCACCTGTGAAAAAAATATGACAGAAAAAAAATGCCATTTTATTGGTATCGGCGGCATTGGAATGAGCGCACTTGCGCAGATGATGCTTACCAAAAAATTTCAAGTGACCGGCAGCGATTTAAAAAGTAATTATCTTACCGATTTTTTAAAAGAAAAGGGGGCTGAAATTTTTGTCGGACATTCTAAAGCACATATTAAAGAGGACTCAACTGTTGTTTTTAGTTCTGACATTTCTTTAGAAAATCCGGAATATTTGGAAGCATTAAACAGAAATTGCAAGATTTTACATCGCTCGGATTTACTCTTGGAATTAATGCAGGATTTTAAAACGCTTGCAGTCACAGGTACGCACGGCAAGACAACAACGACATCGCTTTTAGCAACGGTGCTTGTTAAAGCCGGGATGTATCCCTCATTTATGGTGGGCGGTATTGCATCTGATCTTAAAACAAACGGCGCGTATGGAAAAGGGGACTATTTTGTTGCAGAAGCAGATGAAAGCGACGGAACATTTTTAAAATATTTACCCTTTGGCGCAATTGTTACAAATATCGATTCCGATCATATGGATCATTTTAAAACAGAAGAAAACTTAATTGATTCCTTCAAAATATTTTTCAAAAATGTAGGCTCAAAAGAACATCTCTTTTTTTGCGGAGATGATCCAAGACTTTTAAAGATTAATCCAGAAGGCATAAGTTATGGATTTTCAGATCATAATGATTTACGTTTAACAAATTATAAGCAATCGGGCTTTTCTTCACTTTTTGATATTTCCTTTAGAGGTAAAATTTATGAACAAATCGAACTTGGATTGCTCGGGGAGCATAATGCATTAAATGCTGCCGGAGTTTTTGGTTTATCTTTGATGCTGAATGTTGATGAATTTGTATTAAGAGAGGCTTTTAAAACATTTAAAGGTGTATCAAGACGCCTCGAAAAAAAAGCTTTTGTAAATCAAATTTTATTTTTAGATGATTACGCGCATCACCCGACAGAAATAAAAGCGACTTTAAAAGGTTTGAAAAAAGCCACATTGGAAAAAAGAGTGATTGCGGTTTATCAGCCCCATAGATATTCAAGAACGAAAAATATTTTAGGAACGTTTCCAAATGTTTTTGATGATGTCTCTGAAGTTATTATCACAGATATTTTTGCAGCAGGGGAAGAACCAATTTTTGGAGTTTGCCATGAAGCGATTTTGAAGGAGCTAACAAGTTTAAAAATTTCTGCACGTTATATCCAAAGAAAATTATTGGCTTCAACGCTTCATGAAGAGCTTTTACCACATGATGTCGTCATATCACTTGGTGCTGGCGACATCACAAATTTAGCGCAGGAAATTGTTGATTTTTCCAAAAATGCTCCTCTTAGAAAAATGAAAGTCGGTGTAATATTTGGAGGACGCTCCAAAGAGCATGAAATTTCCATACGTTCTGCAAGATATGTTTTAGCTCAGCTAAATGATCAAATTTACGATAAGGTTTGCTTTGGAATTTCAAAACAAGGCAATTGGCTTACAGGTTCTAGCTTATTAGAAAATGATGTTATCGATGAGAAAAGAGAATCTGCCATAAGCCAGGATGTCATGCAGTTATTACAGCAATGCGATATTCTTTTTCCTATTCTTCATGGCTCTTTTGGGGAAGATGGGACTATTCAAGGTTTTTTTGAAATGCTGGATAAGCCCTATGTGGGGTGCGATTATAGAGCTTCTGTGATTTGTATGGATAAAGTCATCACGAAAAATTTGATGTTATTAAACAAGATTGCAACGACACCTTTTATTGCGATTACACATAAGGAGTGGAAAAGCCATTCTAATAAAATCATTGCAGAAATATTACGGGATCTGAAATTTCCTCTTTATATAAAACCCTCCCATCTTGGCTCAAGCGTTGGCGTTAGCCTAGTTGAAGAGTTGAAAGATCTTGAAAAAGCAATAAACTCAAGCTTTAGGTATGATACGCATGTGCTTGTTGAAAATGAAGTAAAGGGACGGGAAATTGAATTTGCTGTCTTTGGAAATGAGTGTCCTCAAAGCTTTCCGCCAGGAGAAATTTGTACGGATGGTAAATTTTATAATTATGAATTTAAATATTTGTCTGATGAGGTTAAAACCAAATCCCAAGCTGTTTTAAATCAAGATATTTTGCAAGAGGGGATTGAACTTGCCAAAAAAGCTTATGCGATTGCAGGCTGTCAAGGTATGGCAAGGGTTGATTTTTTTCTCGATGAAAAGAGCAATTATTGGTTTAACGAAATTAATACAATCCCCGGATTTACAAGCATCAGTTTATATCCTGCAATTTGTGCTGCAAACGGTTTAATGGGTCCAGAACTCATGGACCAATTGATTATTCTTGGGCTTGAAAAAAAACGAAGACAGCTAACTTATGAGTTTTAAAGAAAAAATTCCTCTGAAAAATGCCATAGGAATGATCATTATAACAACGTGCATGATCTCTGGATCCGCAAGCGTTTTTTTTGCTTATTTTAAATATATTCAAGAACAAAGAATTCATGATCACAGATATGAAATCCAAGCAATTATTCAAGCGTCAAACGAAAAAGAACCCTTAAAAACAGTTTATCTTGCTGAACTTTTGAATCTTTCTGTCAGTAAGCCAACAAATATTTACCGATTTAATACACGCCTTGCAGAACATCAATTAACTTCCAGTCCTTTGATCAAAAAAGCTGAAGTAAAAAAAATTTATCCAGGAACAATCCATGTACATTATATTTCGAGAGTTCCTATCGCTTTTTTAGTGGATTATGCGAATACCGCAATTGACAATGAGGGCGTCATCATCCCGATCAAGCCTTTTTTTACGCCCAAAATTTTACCTGAAATTTACCTCGGACTTGAATCTGAAAGTGCAACCTACGCCTTGGGATATCCTATCAAGACAAGACAGTTATCTCTTGCCAAAGGATTGCTTAATTATTTAACGCGCAACATTTGTTCTGATACTTGTCAATTAAAACGGATCGACGTTTCTCATGCCTATGCCTCAAGTTATGGTCAGAAACAAATTATTGTTGTCTTAGAAGAAAAAATTGAAAAAATAAAAAATAAACGCTCTGTATTATCGCATCATGTGAGGATCTTAAGATTAACTTCAGATAATTATGAGCAGGAACTTAAAAATTATTTAGTATTACAAAACTATTTGGCAGAAAAGATAAAACCTACAAATAGCGATAAAATGCAGTCTAACGTAATTGATCTAAGAATACCACAACTCGGGTTTATTAAAGTTTTAGGGTGAATACAATGAATGAATTAATAGAAATCACATGGACTTCTGGTAGCTTGGATGAAGCGCGTAAAATATCGAGACTTCTTGTAAAAGAAAAGCTTGTAGCATGCGCTCAAGTAATTCCTTGGATTGAGTCTGTTTATATGTGGGATAATCAAATGGAAACAGTACAAGAAAGTAAGATTACTTTAAAAACTACTATTGAGAATTTTGAAAAAGTAAAAAAAACAATAGAAGATAATTGTCATTATGAAGTACCCGAAATAATCTTTTATAAAATTGATGGAGGAAATCAATCTTATTTTGATTGGATTTACTTAAATGTAAATAAAAGTAACTAGTTTAAAAAAATTATTTACATAATTTCCTTGTAAAAAAAATTCTTTTCCTTATTCTGTGATTTATACCAATTTTTATTGGGGTATGAATTATTTTACGAAAAGGATTTAAGTTTTATGGTAGCATTAAATAAGGTATTAATTGCCGGGCGATTAACTAGAAAGCCCGAACTTCGGAAAACTCCAAATGGTATTTGCGTCACAGATCTTTTAGTCGCTTTGAATAGGGAGTTTACGACACTTGGTGGAGATCGTCAGCAGGAAGTTTGTTTTGTCGATGTCGTTGTCTGGGGCAAACAAGCAGAAACTTGCGCCGCATCCCTTGACTGCTCATCGCCTGTTTTGATTGAAGGGCGTTTGCAACTTGATGTTTGGCACGCAAAAGATGGAGAGAAACGTTGTAAATTACGCGTGGCTGCAGAAAGGGTTCAATTTTTAGAAAAAAGACCGGCAGTTGAAAAAAATTATGAGCTTGCAGCAAACAACGAATCTTAAACGTTAATATACTTAATAAGTCTTTTTATGTGGCGCGATATAAAAAAAGTCATACAACAGTACCAACATTTTCTTTTGACAACCCACGTAAATCCAGATGGCGACGGGATTGGAGCTGCGACTGCGCTTACAGAGCTTTTGATTTTAATGGGAAAGCATGTCACATTTGTGACGGACAGCAAAATACCCTCAAAATTTTCTTTTCTTGATTATCACGGAACACACGAAATTTACGATCCCTCAAATAATTATGAAAAAATCCAAGTTATTATTGTATTAGATACTCACAAAAAAGATCGCATCGGGAAAGTGGCCGATCTTTTTGATAATCCAAATATTGTAAAAATCTGTATCGATCATCATGAGCTTACCGAAACATTTGCGGATTATTCGGCGATTAATCCAAAAGCCTGCAGTGCAGGAGCTATGATTTATACACTCTATAAAGAATGCGGATATGAACTCGATTTCCAAGCAGCTACCGGAATTTATACAAGCGTTATCTGTGATACAGGACGCTTTTCTTATTCATCGACAGATCGAAAAGCTCACAAGATTGCAGAAGAGTGCATGAAACTTGGGGTAGATCCGGACTTAATGTATTCAAGGCTTTTTCAACATGTTAAGATGCCTCAAATCCGCATGCTTGTAAATGCGCTTCAAGGGATGGAAACCTATCTTGACAATAGAGTCATTATTGAAACTTTAACGCTTGGCGAACTCGAAAAAATCGGCATTCATCCGATTGAAATTGAAAATGCGGATTTGGATTATATCCATGATTTTAATAAATTGATCGAAGATGTGGAGTGCATTGTTCTTTTAAGGGAATTGCCGGGAGGTCATGTTCGTGTTTCTCTTCGCTCAAGCTTTAATTTGGATATTCGTAAAATTATGGAGCGGCTCGGCGGGGGTGGTCATCGCAACGCAGCCGGCGTTTCAATCCAAGGTTCTTTAGAAGATGTCAAAAAACAAATCATTACATTGATTGAAGATTTGCTCATCCCTTTGCAATGCTAACCTTTTTTTTGTAGGTCTTCTGTTAGCGTTCAAAAGGGAATATATTTTTGGAAGATATTAAATTCCTAATGACTTTTCTTTCTTAAAAGTTGTATGATGCTGTTAGCCAAGTTAATAAGAGGTTAACTAAAGTGTCGATTGATGTGACTATAGAAAAAGACGAGATACAGAGAATCTTTTCAGGCCTTGCAATAGAGGCTCAAAAACGCCTTCCTGCTACTTTGCCAAGGCCTAAGAAAAAAGTGATCGTTCTTGCAGGTCCGACAGGATGCGGTAAAAGCGATTTTGCCATGAAGCTTGCAGAAATGATCGGGGGTGAAATCATCTCAGCCGATTCGATGCAAGTGTATAAAGGCATGGATATCGGAACTGCAAAACCCTCAAAGGAAGACAGACTCCATATTCCACATCATCTGATTGATATCCGAAACGTTAAGGATCAGTTTAATGTGGTCGATTTCTATTATGAAGCAAGGCATTGCTGCCAACTTGTCCATAGCCGTGACAATGTTCCTATTATTGTAGGCGGAGCTGGTTTTTATATTCATTCTTTAATTTATGGTCCGCCAAGCGGTCCTCCCTCCATTCCGGAACTAAGAAGCGCGCTTGAAAAAGAAATGGAAGATTTGGGGCCGGCCGCACTTTTTGAGCGTCTTTCAAAACTTGATCCTCAGTATGCAAGCACGATAACCAAAAATGATAAACAAAAAATTGTAAGAGCCCTTGAAATCATTACATTAACCGGAAAATTAGTGAGCAAGCTCTCATGGAAAGGTCGTCAAAAACCTTTAAATTATGATTTCCACTGCTGGTTTCTTAATAGACCGCGCGCCCATCTTTATGAACGCATCGAAAAAAGATGCGATAAAATGATTGAGGAGGGTCTTATTGAAGAAGTGATTCGTCTTGAAAAAGAAGGGATAAGATCTAATTCGTCGGCAGTGCAAGCTATCGGATATAGGCAAGTTTTGGATTATCTTGCAACTGACAGAACAAAGAAAGACGAAATTACTTTTTTAGACAAATTCAAACAAGCTTCCAGGAATTATGCAAAAAGACAGGCTACCTGGTTTAAAAAAGAGCTTTTATTTGAAAAAAAAGAAATTGATATGGAATTGCATGATTATGAGGTTATTATAGATAGGATTCAAAAAGACTATGAGAGCCTTTAAATTAAAATTCTTCTGAAAACAGGAGGATTTTCCTTTCTAAGAAAATCAAAATAGAGTATTGTTGCAGTCTAAAAACATCAAGATTTAATATATTTCACAAAGTTGTATCCATGAAACAGTTTGAAAACATCACTTTAAATGAGAACGAGTCTAACTTCCTGTCAGAAGCTCCAGAACCTGCTGAAAATCTGACTCAAGACGAAGTCGTTTCTAATGCAGAAGACGAAGTTTGCGAAGACGAAACTCTGCACAAAGACGAAATCGCGACTGATCACAAAAAGGAAAAGAAAGGCAATTCCCAATATGACTTATTCTTAAATGAATATGAAAAAGTTGAAGGGGTGGAAGCTAAATTGCAAATGACGATGGACTTTATGGAGTTTTCGCTAGCTCAAGCCGGCAGTCCTCATTTTAAATCCTTTTGGGACGCAAGAAATATTTGCTTACAGCTTTTTAAAGAAAACATCCCGGCTATTTTACGTTCTGAAATGTGGACTAAGTATACGGAATTATCGAAAGAAGCAAGAAGGCTTAAAGAAATCTTAGACGAACAAAGCTCATTTGCCGCAGAGCAAATAGAAATTGCGATTCAGGCATTAGAAACAGATTTAGATCAAATTGAGCAAAATTTGGAAAAATCAAATCCCGTAGATTTTGGCATTGAAGCCAAATCATTTGGCGACAGGTATACCTTTTATGATCTCATACAACGCGAACTTAATATTTTAAATACGCAAGCGACACGCATTAATTCTTTAAGAAAAGAATTGATCCGTACTGAAATGCGCATCAAAATTAAAAATAAGTTTTTTCAACGCCTCTCTCTTATCGGCGACAAAATTTTTCCAAGACGAAAAGAACTCATTAAAAATTTAAGTGAACAATTTTCAGCAGATATTGAAGACTTCATTACTGAATATTTTAAAGACAACAAAATCGACGACGCTCTTTTCTTTTTACGAGAAGAGATCAAGGCTTTACAAGGTCTTGCAAAACTTCTTACACTTAATACGCATTCCTTTACTGAAACACGCATGCGCCTTAGCGACTGCTGGGATAAGCTAAAAGTTGTGGAAAAAGAGCGCAAGAAAGAACGCGCACAACAAAAAGCATACTACAAAGAAAATGTAGATAGCGTTTTAGAAAAAATTCGTAGCTTTACTGAAAAGTATGCAGCAGAAGAAATGTCCATTCAAAATGCAAATACTGCGCTTGATGAAATTTCTTCCTTCATGAGAAGCGTCGAACTTGGGCGGGATGAAGTCAGGTTTTTACGAGAAGAAATGAATCTTGCAAGAAAACCGATTTTTGACAAGATGAAACTTGCTGAGGACGAAAGACAGCTTGAAGAAGTTAAGCGGGAAGTAGAAAAGAAAAAAGCTTTTGAAGACTTAAAATTAGAAGTTGAATCGCTTCTTGAAAATAGCCGCACTTTTGATGCAGAAAAAATTGTGTCAGAGCGTGATCTTTTGATTGAAAAAATTAGCAATGCTAAAATCACTAAATTAGAAAAGAACGACCTTGAAAAACGTCTTAAAACTTTACGCGATATTATCAGCGACAAAAAAGAAGAAGCGATGATGTCTTTATCAGATGATGATAAACAAGCGCTCATCCAATTGACAACTGTTCTAAATCAAAGAAAAGAACGCCGCCTCGAAATCAAAAACCAACTCGATACTTTACGCAAAGCAAATGGCTCTTCAGGATTTGATTTTGAACAAGCTATGCTGAATAATGAATTGATCAATGATGAAAAAGAACGCTACGCTAAGATGGATCATGGCGTTAAAGAGATTGAAGCTTTAATCTCCGACCTCAAACGAAAAGTCAAAATTTAATCCGCGGTTTGTAGCGTAGGCTTTAGCCTTAAGTTTGTTTGTAGCGTAGGCTTTAGCCTTAAGTTTGTTTGTAGCGTAGGCTTTAGCCTGCGTTTGTCTGCAAGGGCTTTAGCCCTTGTTTGTTTTTGAGGGTTTTAACCCTCAATTATTAAGATCATAATCGAGGGTTAAAACCCTCAAAAACAAACAAGGGCTAAAGCCCTTGCAAACAAACGCAGGCTAAAGCCTACGCTA
>JBEPVN010000077.1:0-11455 GCA_041691015.1 Parachlamydiaceae bacterium
TCCTAAATAACAAATTCCGCATCCAAATTAAGGATCAATTAAGGGGTCAGGCTTGACAGTATGACAGTTTTTTTTAACCCTTACGGTATAAGTATTGAGGGTTAAAAAAACTGTCATACTGTCAAGCTAGGACCCCAATATATTTAAAATGCTTTTTTGAAAGTTATTTCTAGGGTAGAGAGGACAACAGGAGTGCATTAGTCGTCTTCTTTCATGTTGTGGTAGACGGTATCGACATCATCTAATAGCTCTAGCCAGTCTATCAGTGCCAAATTTGCTTTTAGAGCTTCCTCATCGCATTCAACATACGATTTTGGGATCATATCCAAAGAGGCTTCACCGCAGACAAACCCAAGCTTTGTCATGGATTCTTTCACATTAAAAAGATTGCCGGGCTCTGTGATGACGACATACATTTCATCATTTGTTTCAAAATCTTCAGCGCCGGCCTCTGTTGCCACCAAAAAAAGTTCATCTTCACTATGATCATTTTTTGGAACTTGGATAATTCCTTTTTGATCGAAATTAAAAGCAACAGATCCTGGAGCTGCAATTGTTCCACCCCTTTTATTTGTCGCAATGCGCATATCAGATGAGGCTCTATTTTTATTATCGGTCATGATCTCAACTAGCAGGCCTACGCCGCCATGGCCATATAATTCATAGGTAAGTTCTGAATAATCCGCTTGATCTGCGCTAGAGGCTTTTTTGATGTTGCGTTCGACAATCTCGTTTGGAACGTTTGCTTCCTTTGCTTTTTGAAGAGCGAGCTTTAGCCTGGAATTGGTCTTAAGATCTGCTCCGCCGACTTTTACAGCACTGATGATTTCTTTTGCAATCCGAGAAAAAATTTTCCCTTTTTTAGCATCAGCCCTGCCTTTACGATGTTTAATATTAGCCCACTTACTATGTCCTGCCATGATCTTACCTATCAGTCAAAAAAAAGCTATCTTGATTTTCCCGGATCCATTTTTCCGCTAAACCAAAATATTTAAATTTAGATTCTGTTTCTTTAAATTCTTTGCTGTGAATCCGGTTAATGCCTCTTTCATCAACATAGGCCGGGCACACATGATGTACCATTTCATGGTAGATCACATAAGCTACAAAATAATCCGGAAAACTTGGAGAATCAAGCATTCGGTTAATTTTGATTAATTTCATCGAATCGTGATAAAGCCCAAAAGTTACCCGGTTACGATTGCGATAATTAAACTTTCCAAACCAGGTAATTGCAAGCTGAAGCTTACCGTTAAAGTATTCGCGGTTTAAATCATCATAAATTTGCTTTAAGTGATGCACATTCCCGATTTGATAAAGTTTTTTTGGATCCAAAACTGATGAATAATCTAACTTTTGCAAACCGGATTCAATAAAAGCCTTAATTTTTGGATGCATCACCCCATTTTCTTCACGGATATAGCAAGCAAGTGCCTGCATGATGTTTTGCGGAGCTTTTAAAAACATGCGATGCAAAGAAACTTTCGTGCAATCTGGCTCCCACTTAACGCTAAGCATGGTAGAGCGGTTGTCGTTGATTTTCAGTTGGAGTTTCTTTCCTATATCATCTTCAAGTTCTTCTTGAAAAAGCGCGATACTCATATTTTTTGTCTTAAGTTTAGTCTGTTTATAATGTCGTTTCCATGAAGACGCGTCCTACATAGAACGGTTCTCCCTCTTCATTAGTTTCTTTAATCCAATGTGTTTGAACGCCAAATTCCTTAAACCCAAACCTTTCGTAAAGACGTGTAGCCGGATTTCCTTCATACACCTGCAAGTGAAGCAATTCAATCTTAAAACTTGTTTTTGCCAAATGCATCAAATTTCTGATAAGAGCACTTCCAATGCCCTTTCCTCGATGCTCTCCTGCAACAATAATTCCAAATTCGCACTGATGCGCAATTTTTTTGTAAGGCTGCAAGTATAGGGTCGCAAGTCCGACAGGAACCCCATCGACGACTGCTGTCAAGCTGCATTTATAACGGCAAAACCCGACCCATCTTCCTGCTGCATCATCTACTTCCATTTCATCTGCCATAGGAAACCAACGCCCAATGGTTGGATCCATAAGCCAGGTTTTTAAGTACTTGCCATCACTAATTTCAGTATAACGAATATCAAAACCCGGAATCATATTTGCATCTTTTTCCATTTTTTAACCAAACTCCTTTAAGTAAGCGTTAATAAATTCGTCGATTTCTCCGTCCATGACAGCATTTACGTTGCTTGTTTCATGTTTTGTGCGCGTGTCTTTAACAAGTGTATAGGGTTGAAACACATAATTTCTGACCTGGCTGCCAAAGGCAATTTCTTTTTTTTCCGGACTTAAGTTGCTAATAGTTTTAAGTCTTTCTTCAACAGCTGCATGATAAAGCTTGGATCTTAACATCTTATAACAAGTTTCCTTGTTATGCAACTGGCTTCGCTCATTTTGGCAAGAAACAACAATTCCTGTCGGTAAATGCGTGATACGTACTGCAGAATCGGTTTTGTTGACATGTTGACCTCCGGCGCCGCTTGCTCGATAGGTATCTATCCTGACATCATCCGGTTTGATTTCGACAGTGATTTCATCGGTAATTTCCGGTGAAACATCGACAGATGCAAAACTTGTGTGTCTTTTGGCATTACTGTCAAAGGGCGAAATACGCACCAAGCGATGCACACCTTTTTCAGCCTTGGTATAGCCATAAGCATAGGGTCCATCAAATTTTAAAGTAATGCTTTTGAACCCGCAGACATCACCCTCAACAAAGTCAAGGGTCTCTACTTTCCAGCCTCTTTTTGTAGCAAAGCGCTGGTACATACGAGAGAGCATCAAGGCCCAGTCGCAAGATTCTGTACCGCCAGCTCCTGCATTGATGCTTAAATAACAGTTTTTGTTATCGAGCTCGCCAGATAGCATTTTTCTCACTTCAAGTCCTGTGAGAGCCTTATCGATAGATTCAAACTCATTCATGAGCTCTTTTAAAAACGCACCATCGCCTTCTTTAAAAGCTTCCGGCAAAATACTTTTTAGATCTTCAAAGCGTCTTTTTAAATCAAGATAGGGGTTTACCCAGCTCCTAAGATCATTGCATTCTTCGATCACAACAGATGCTTTTTGGTTGTCGTCCCAAAAATCAGCCCTCTCCATGAGGTCTTCAAGTTCTTTTATACGGGTTTCTTTGTTGCTTAAGTCAAAGAAACCTCGGGAGTGATGCAATTCTTTCTTCGCTTAGGGCAAGGCGTGTTTCAATTTCGTTGTTCATCTGCAAAAACTCCTAAAGATTTTAAGCGAAATTGTAACTTTTTTAAAGTTTTAAGTCAAAGTATTAGAAGATGCTTAAACAGTGGTAATTTAGATTTCAGGTTGCTAAAAAAAATGGATTAAATTAAAATCTATTTATATAAATCAGATTTTTAAATACTGTTTTAACTTTATATCTTACACAAACCTTTAAAGGGGAATACATATGAATATACCTGCAACAATACAAGATTATCTATCACAAGCTGCAGAATTTGGAAGCGCTAATTGGGCAAAATTTAGCCATTCTTCCCCAACGCTTGCTAATGTTATTGAAAAAGTGGGAGAAGTTGCAACTAATAGATTCTCTCTTTTGATAATGAGCGCTGGCGCACTTTACAAATCTTTAAGTTTTACTACGAAACCAGCAAATCAAATCGAAAATGGACAACCAATAAAAAATGTTCTGCCCTTTTCTGTAAAATTTAATAAAGGTCATTTAAAAACAACAGTTCTTGCTATGGCTTTGTTGGCATTAGCTTATAGAAACTGGTAGTCTAATTGGACAGGGCGTTTTGATTAAAAAGACTTGACACTATGGCAGGCCTTTTTAATCTAAACGCCCAGTCTTAAGCCTATGTAATATTATATTCTTGTCAAGATAACGCTGTCATCAGTGTCGAATGCGTAATCCCAATAAGGAGTGCTTTCCGAAACATTTTCTTTTTTGTATACTAATTCATCGCCCTGTTGCACGACTCTTAAGCGTTCCCCTTCCATGACTTCCAGATGCACATTGCCGCTAAAAGTAACGTTTTCAGCAACAAATTCAGCATTCCCATGGAGAGTAATCGTCATGCTTTCCTGACGTTTAATTTCATTTTTCCAATAAATATTTTTGGCTTTGCGATCTATTCCTAAATTTTTAACTTTAACATTTTTAAACAAACATTTTGACAGATTTTTTCCGTATTGTTTGATCCCAAACTCATCAAGTGCTCCAGTAATATTTCCTGCCTGTATGATCAAACTGCCGTCCAGTTCAAGATTTTCGATGTCGACTTCTGCAATTTCAAGCTGTAACTCACTATTATTTAAAAAATTTCCTTTTCTAATTTTTTGTGAAATCACCGAATAAAGAGGTCCAAGCGCCGGATGGTACGAAATCAAAACAGCAGGACCGTTTTCCAAATAATAATCTATCGATACCTCTTCTGGCATATTAACATGGCAATAATTTAAGAAGAGTTCATGATTATTTTTATTGATATCATAAAAACAGCTTTCAGGGGTCTCTAAAAATGAATTTCCCTTACTGTAACTTTTCTTTGTTACGGAAATAGTTTTACTTCTTTTGTTATAAGTCACAAAACTACTTAAATTCCGGTAATTTTCTTCATCTATTTTTTCTTTCAAACTATCTGTAATCACATCTGCGATGTTTTGCATGGTAGACTCTAAACGCCCTGCAAAAATTTTTTTTAGTGAACCGGAGGCATCAATGTAGGGTATTGTTGTTTTCATATTAATCAACATACCGGGGATTGGGCATTTTTCAATAAGTTTAACAATTGCTTCAATATTGATAAATAAAATATTTGTATTGGCAGGAAACTTCGAATAATGACCCCCTGCCACATTCGGGCGATCTTCAATTCCATTCTTTACAAGTTCTGTGTATTCGATGTTTGTGATTTTATACTCAAATCCGAAATCTGTTTTTTCTTCTATTAAAATATCCATACCCTCTGATGCATGCAAATGCCTTTCGCAGGAGGCAAATCCAAAACAATGATTTTGCTTAAATCCAATACCGGAAAACCCAAGAAGCCCTGAATCGACGCCTGCAACAGGATTATTTATTTGACGGCTTAAAATATTTAATTTTCCATGTGATTTAAACCAGTCTAAAACCCCATTTTCCAAAATGAGCTTCCAGATAACTCCATGACCGCTTGGTTTTAACATAAGTTCTGTTGGAGATGAAAAAAGAAAATCTCCTTTTATTGTCACAAGAGGCACCATCGGTTGTGAAAAAAGAAAAAAATGCGTTCTTGGACGATTGTACCATTGTTTTTTTTCACAAAGATTTTGAATTTGGGTGTGATTTGCGTTTTCATCGGATGTCATCATGGCAACAGGTATTATGAGCTGCTTTTTCATTAATTTAAAATAAAGATATTCACGCGATTCCAGATCTCGTATCAGCCCATCTAAAAGTGTAGTTCCAAGAAAAGGGAGCATGGCTACCGGGAGTGGTTCTTCTGTTTTTGGATCGCATAATTTTAAACGCTCCCCGGCGCCCCCTATGGGGTAAATTTCAGCAATTTTATCAAGATTTTCTATTCCGCATCGAATTACGTTATTTAACTCAAACGAAAGCTTTGATAAATCAGTGCCAAAGGGTTTTAGGAAAGTTTTATTACTTTTAGTTTTTGTAAAATGCCTATCCCCTTCCTCATTTTCCATAATCAACCGGAGAATATTCAGCTGATAGACTAACAATCCATTTTCCTCACTGTAAAACTTATCCACTTCAGCTAATGTACGAAATATTCCATCAGAATTTTTGCTGTTAATCACATTTAAGACAATATGCTCCTGTGAGATAGCGATAAGGGATTTTAGGAGCATTATTCTTTCTTTTGGCAAATGATCAAAACAATCATCCCCATAAGTATTCTTGAATTGTATTACCCCCTTAAGCTGATCTAAAACCAATATCTTTTCAGAAATCGATTTTGCATGATCCAATTTGCCTAAAAGATTTTTCAATTCTGTAATTTTTGTATTAAGCTTGTCTGCATCTTGATTTTTCATCATCACTCATCTTAAAATTTACGGTTTAAGAAGTAGATTGCCACGAAATAAGGCTTTATCGCAAGCTTTTCTAAAAAATTTATATCATACTTATTTTAAGAGTGTTAGGAGAGACAAATGAAAACCTATTTACTTTCAAAACTTTCATTAAAGCCAGACGGTATGAAAATTGTTCTAATAAATTCTTTTGACTATAAATACGAACAGCGATAAAAGAAATATCATTCAAGGTAATCGATCAAAAAATAGAGATCGCTTTTATAAGCTTTCCTCTCAAAATTAAGAAAAGGAGTCAATCATGGCCACAGAAAAAAAAAAAACATCCGCGTTTATGAAACCGGTGCAAGTTAGCGATACACTAGCAGAAGTTGTTGGAAAAGGTCCAATGCCTCGCACAGAAGTGACAAAAAAATTGTGGGAATACATCAAAAAACACAAACTTCAAGACACTAAAAACAAACGTAATATCAATCCGGATCAAAAACTATCGAAAGTTCTTGGTTCTACTGAATCAATCGATATGTTTAAAATGACAAGCAAAATTTCTAAACATTTGAAAGATCCTGAACTTGCAGGCGCTAACAAATAAGGTTTAGCCACAAAAGGTAAACCTCGCAAGTCGATTATGTTTTTAGACAATAGAGACTATAATGTCCGATTGTTCACAAAACTTAAAATCGACTTGCGGGATTTCTTAATGATTGACGAAAGACCGTACACATTGCTATTATTTTAGCATGAAGACAAAAAAATCATTTGCAGTTACAGACTTTCTTTGGGATTTATGGTGCGTCGTATCGATAATCGGCATCTGGCCGCGCTTTATAGAGCCAAATTTGATCTCTGTCACGAAGCTAAAAATGAATATTCTTCCCAAATTCACAACTCTCAAAAATTTAAAAATAGTCCAATTTAGCGATCTTCATTTTAGCGAACAAATGAGCGATTCTTTTTTAAGACGTTTGACTTCCAAAATTTTAAAACAATCTCCAGACATCATTGTCTTTACAGGCGATTTTTTGTGTTATTCAAAATTAGTCGATGAAGAAAGATTAAAACAATTCTTAAATACTTTACATGCGCCTTTTGGCTGTTACGCAGTTTTTGGCAACCATGATTATAAAAGCTTTGTTTCTATAAATGAAAAAGGCGAATACGACGTTATCGAAAACTCTTCCTCTACTCTGATAAAAGGTTTTAAAAGACTTTTTTCCACGATTAAAATCCAAAAAAAAATGACGGAACGTGTGGGCTCTGTTGGTTTTCATGAGAAACTTAAATCCCTACTGGAACAAACACCTTTTGAGGTTCTTCATAACAAAACAAAGCTTGTAGAGTTGCCAGATGGAAAATTAAACTTGATTGGCCTTGGCGAATATAGTCTTGGAAGAAGCTTGCCTGAAACTGCATTTAAAAATGTCGACCTAAGTTACCCCTCACTTGTTTTATGCCACAATCCGGACTGCCTTGGCCTATTAAAAAATTATCCGGCAGATATGATTTTAAGCGGTCATACTCATGGCGGACAAGTAAATATTCCGCTCCTTAGGAAAAAATTTATCCTTATGGAAAATAAACGTTTAGTCAAAGGTTTGGTTTTTGAAGACAACAAAAAAATTTATATCAATAGAGGCATTGGAAGCGTGATGAAATTCCGCTGGTTTGCCATCCCAGAAATCCTTGACCTCACTTTAAATTTTAAGGAAAATTAATCATGGATTATTCTGTTAGCGTCATTCTTTTAGCCGGCGGTAAAGGCAGCAGGATGAATAGTCATATCCCCAAACAATTTTTGGAACTTCAAAGAAAACCGATCATCCTCCATAGCTTTGAATTTTTTTTAAGTCTTCCAAATATTAAAGAAATCATTGTTGTTTGCGAGCCATCTTATCAATCTCTATTTGAAAAACCAAACACTATCAGCTTAAAATTTGCGTTGCCGGGTTACAGACGCCAGGATTCTGTCTTTAATGGATTGCAACAAGCATGCATCCATTCAACACTCATTTGCATCCATGACGGAGCCCGTCCTTTTTTAAATGAATTGCACGTCAAAACAGCTTTTGAAGAAGCATTAGCCCATGGAGCCTCCACACTCGCAGTTCCTTTAAAATTTACCGTGAAAGAAAATGATACAAATGGTTTTATAAAAAAAACATTGGACCGCTCCAAACTTTTTGAAATTCAGACACCGCAAATCATAAGACAAGACCTTTTAGCCTCTGGCTTTGCATTTGCAAATGAACATAACCTGGAAGTCACGGATGATGTTTCACTCATCGAACTATTAAAAAAACCGGTTAAGCTTGTAACAGGCTCCTATCAAAACATCAAAATAACTACAAAAGAAGACTTGTCGCACGCAGAAAGCATTATACAACAAAATGAACTCATACTGTTATAAACTTATAATTGCCTATGATGGCAGAAACTATTTTGGATGGCAAATTCAAAAAAATGGTTTGTCCATCCAGGAAATCATTCAAAATAAGATGGCAATCATCTTAAAAGAAAAAACCACGATTCATGGCTCCGGCAGAACTGATGCGAAAGTCCATGCCATTAATCAAACAGCACATTTCCATATTTCTTATAAGCTTGATGAAAGACGTTTTTTGCATTCGCTAAACGCCTTATTGCCAAAGGATATCCGCGTAAAATCCATTGAGGAGATGCCTGAAAAATTTCACGCAAGATATTTGGCTACCGGAAAAATATATCATTATCATATTCATCTGGATCCTGTATCAAACCCTTTTAAATACCACTACTCGTGGCATGTTCACCAAAAGCTTGATTTGGAAAAGTTGAAAATTGGAGCAGAAATTTTCTTGGGCACACATGATTTTACATCCTTTACAAATGAAACGCATAAGGGAACTGTCTCTCATGACCCCATACGCACTTTAAAAAGGCTTGATGTCATAAATCAGGATGGCGGCATCAGACTTGAATTTGAAGGGGACGGCTTTCTTTATAAAATGGTGCGTAATATTACAGGATTTTTAGTCGAAGTTGCAAAAAATAAACGCGATGCATCTGAAATTTTGGACATTTTGCAAGCAAAAGACAGAACAAAGGCAGGTCCAGCAGCCCCGCCTGAAGGCCTCTTTCTCATGCACGTCCTCTACTAGGGAGTACCAAAGCCCGCGCATACGCATCAAGCTGAGATTTGTAGCGTGGGCTTTAGCCTTAAGTTTGTTTGCAAGGGCTTTAGCCCTTGTCTATAGTTCGTGCCACAAAAAAGCTTAAGACCCCGATAAGTAAGTATTTCTTAAACTATAAAGTTTAAGAGATACTTACTTTTTTATGCTATTGTAGGTGGCATTCAGGTAGAGAATCTATGCTTTCCTCATCTTTTTTACCGTCTGTTCTTGGAATTTTCCCCATTTCAACGATTTCTTTTACTTGGTTTAAGAACTCAACCGGTAGGCTGTTATTTTCAGCGAAAAGATCAAAAACAGCTTTTAATTCAGATGACGCTGTTCTATAAAATCCCTTTCTTTTTTCAAACATTGTAAATGTTAAATTGACCCCACGGCTTGCAAAATAATTATCGATTTTATCTGAATTAATTGGATCGAAATCGATGCGAATATGTACGTTGCCTTGAATGTAACCAAAAATTTGTAGACGGTTTATCAAAGAGCCTGGTGTTTCACTTTTAAATTTCAGATGCCTGCATAAATGTTGTTTTGGTTCAAATGGTTCAAAGTTTCCTTTTTGATGCACAAACTTTCCTGAAATTCCTGGATAAGGAAGTGGGGTTGTTGCAGTTTTCGTGTTTGCCTGTAAATCACGTAGCAGCATGTCGCGCAGCAGCATTTTAATTTCCCCGGATCTACCAAACCCAAATGGTTCTCTCAATGTAGTAATTTTTTCTGTTTTCCCTAAGGCAATAATTTTTTCCACTTTTTCTTTTAGGTGAGCTGGAAAAGTGCTGTTTTCAGAAATCACTCTAAATAAGCTTTGAAGTTCATTTATATTTCTCGTGCGATATGAGTCTTGGGAGGAATATAATCCAATATCGACATTATTTTTTTTAAGAAATTTAATGAATTGTTTCGTTTCATTTGAATCAAATTTTATCCAGATTTTTACCTCACCATCCTTGTATCCAAGAATTTCAAATTTTTGGATAAAGGCAGTCGTTGCAGTGCTGACAAATTTCATCATGCGGCAGCGCTCTTGTTTTATTGCATTAGGTTCAAAATCGCCTTTTGAATGAACGAAAACAGCTTTTTCTCCCGGAAAACTTGGACCGTCGAAAACTTCTTTTGAAATGATTCTCATCTCCTTATCGATAATATAGCCGTCTGCTGAACGATCGCACACAGGGCAATTCATTCCTGCTCCAATTTTCCAACCATCAAAAATTAGATCCCCAAACCGCTCTTTTGCGATTTTTTTTTGTATTCTGTCACCGCAAGGGACAATAATAACTGGTTTTGTAAGTGGTTCATGAGAGAACTTGCACATGAGTTGTGCTTTTAACGGTTCTGCAAATACTCGTGATGACATGATTTAACTCCTTTTTATTGTTTTTTTCATGTTATGATTGACTTTTGATAAGTATCTTAAACGAGCAAAAATATATCCTATAATAAAATAATAAACAATGGAAATTATTTTAGCGTAAGCAGTCATCCTGGATGGGCGGAACATTATTTTGACGAAAAGTTGTATTTAAGACAGCCACATTTTCGTCATCCAAGTAATTTTAAGAGTGGAATTAGTTTAACCAAAGACATTAATGATGAAGATTATAAACAAAATAGCCAAATCGCAAGGAAAAAATTTAATGTCAATTTTAGCTTGGTCTTATTGAATAAAGTTCCCACTGGATTAGAGATTATTGGTCTTAACGTCAATACGCCAAACAAAATGCATGATATTCTTTTAATTAATGAAACAGTTCCAATTCGCAAATTTATTTCCTATTTTGTTAAAGAAAATGAACCTATTATTCAATTGCTGAAAGAAACAAAAATCAATATGGGAACGCTAATTGGTGAAAGGTTTAAGGAAGTCGATATTCCTGTCATGATAAATTTACGAGAAAGAGAACTTTTCTATAAAAAAATTGGCATTCACGCTAATGCCTCTTTAACCGTCAAAGAATTGACAGTTCTTAAAAATATTCTTAAGGGGTATTCAGCAAATCAAATTGCAGGAGAACTTAAGCTTTCTTGCCGGACTATCGAGCATTGTATTGAAAGAATTAAATGCAAACTTGTCTGCTTTTCAAAATCTGAACTGATCCAAAAAGCAAGGGATTTAGAGTTGTTAGGATATTTTGATAATTATTAAATATGTAGAGCCTAAAGGGTCATATAGGGGTCTTAGCTTGAGGTTAGGGTGTTAATTTTGTGTGTTTTTTCTTCATAAAAATCACATCAAATTAAG
>JBEPVN010000078.1:0-11435 GCA_041691015.1 Parachlamydiaceae bacterium
TTCAGATAATAAATTTTCGATTATCTCTCTGTCTCCCCGCCTCACCGCCTCTTTAAGTTAATCATTAAACCTCAATTATTCTAGCTCTGGATATTTTTTCTACGGTCGTTCTCATCACTAAGAGAAGGCTTATTATACAGGAAAATTTTAATAACGCAAGAAGTTCAATGGTCTTTCTAAACTTACTAATTCTATTACCTCAATTGCTAAAAATATTCTAAAAGGTGGAGTTAAAGTTGGGTCGAAATCTTTTATGATCATTGGAAAGGTCTCGAAAATTATTCTCCACCCAAAAGTTATCCTTCCTCTTACTGTTATTGCTGTTACTTTTTTGACAACCAAACAAATTGTGAGGGTAATCTACAGCCCGGAAATTATGCGTATAGCAGAAGTTGCTAATACGATTTTTGATGTGGTTATTTATACTATAAAACTACCCTTAAAAGTCTTTTCAGCAATCACTTCATTTGGATCTTAACCTTTTAATCGTCCCTAAAGGTTATTAAAATCTTTTGACTTTAAGTTAATTTTACTATAGTTTTTAGCTTTCGTTAATAGTAAAAAATTATCTTAAAGGAGTTTTTTTGTGAAAAGTACATCTTCAACCCCATTTTCTGTAAACGACTGGTCAAGTAAAGGCCACAAAACCCTCCTTTCACGCCAACTTTCCGCTCTCGACCCCTGGTTTTATTCAAGAAAATCCATAATAAGAATAGCAGGCTCAATTTTTGCAGGACTTACTTTTTGTTCTACATATAAGACTGTCCATACAGCTTTATGGCTCGTAGATGTACCCTCTGTAATCAAGCGCGCGGTATGTGGTTACTCCTTATTGACAGTTTATTTAGCGACTTCATCATTCTTTTGTTTTCGCAAAAATGAATTTTGGAACGATCCTGTTTTCAGAGCAACTAAGGGAGCAGAAGCTGCAAAAGATATCCAAACAAACAAACTTGGATTCTTAGCGATAAATTCAAAATATGGTACTAAGATTAGCGCATATAATATTCTCGTAGCTGCTGAGCTTAAAGAATTACTTAAAAATGAACATTCAAATTGCAAAACTTATCAAGAATTTAAAGATAGAAATGGAAATGAAAACCTTCAATTATTCGACCGTGAGGGGCTTACAAAATTGATATTGGAAGAATGCCGTACTTCTTCTTTGGATTCAACCACACTTTTATCGTCTTTCAGTTTTGAACGAGAAAAACTAGGATTGCATTCTGATGAGATTTTACGTGCTGCTTTAAACGGTCAAATTCAAAATGTCTTGGCTAACAATGAAGATTACTTTACTTTTCGGAAACGTCATCACCGTGTAGATCTTTTGGAATTAAAAGATTTTGAAAAGGTTAAATTAAAGAAATTATTTTTAGTTGAACTCCCAGGGCAAAATAACGGTGTTAATGAAATTTTTGATAGATTAGCTGAAGACATAAAATTATTTCAGGTCACTCGCTTAGAAATTGAGCAAAAGATTCTTCCAATCGAAGCTAGCAAAGAGTTTGATCCAAGAATAGCTTATAACATGTTTAAGAGAAGAAATGGTGAAAATAGCGTCATTCGTCTGATCAAAATAGATCAATCTGCAGCAGAGATCATGAGAATTAAGTTTTTTGGTAGCTCTTTTAAAATCATGACTTACAAAGATTTTGCCAGTGATTTTTCTTCCCTTGGTATTACTATAGAAGATGTTGATGCTTCTGTAAGAAGAGATATTTCGAATTTAAGCTATGATGAATTTGTCAAAAAACATACTCATTCTATTTTTACGGACTGGAAATTTACAGAATCCGATATAAATGAATTGAAGCCTAAGCTTTTAGATAAAATAAAAGGAGAAACGCACAGTTTAAAGAGTGTTCATCTTATATATGCCCAACAAATAAAAGCCTTATTAGTCGCAGATACAGAGATCAATACACTCATTCTTCCTCAATGAAATCAGAACACGAGAAAAAACTACAAGAAATTAAAAAGTTAAATGAAGTTATGTGGGAGGAAATTGAAAGTGTATCTCGCAAAAATAAAAAGATCATTACTGACGGAAGAAAAGCGATGGACATTCACTGTAAACCAAATGAAGTCAAGCCTGAAAGAATATTTAAGGAAATCTTTGTAAAAAAAGATGAGGTCTTTAGTCTCGACTTTAGCTTTAAAGTCGAGACTAAGCTAAAAATTAGTGAAAGGGGAGTCTTGCCCTCTTGTCTGTAGCCCCACTTAAATTCAAAATATCTTTTGAATTTCTTTTGTCTAAAACATTGATAAAAAAGTCTTGAATATTATTCCCAAATAAACTAAAAAAATCAAGTTAAAAGGGCAAACATGAGCATCAATACCGCAACTCTGCCTCTGGCAAGCGCTTTTACTTTTGAATCAGAAGCCCCACAAAAAACGGCTTTTGCTTTGGAACAGATCGATCACAATCCTCTCTCAAAAGCCATCTCCGGAGGGGAGTATCTAAAAAAATGGACATTAATAGAAATTGATTTTAATGAGGATATATTTTCAAATTTTTCTATGTCATCCTTGCTTAGCACTACAAAAGAAACAGAGTCAGCTATTCTTTTTGCCTCATCTAAGTGCTGGGAATTAAAGCAGACAGATGCTGATTTTTTATCATCGTTTAAGGAATACTTAAGACAACCTTTTCTTTCAAACATATCAAGCCCAACTATTCAGGCAGAAATTTACGATTTAGCCGTTCAAGTTTTTAGTCCAACACCAAAAGTGCAGCAAAAAAAAGCACACAAAGATAAATTAAGAGATTTCCGGATACATGAACTATTCAAAAGCAAACTTACGACTCTAATTTGTGAATTGCCGACAAAAATTTTTCTCAAAAATGATTATTCCCTACAACCTCACATCACCACGCATCTGCCAAACATTATTTATGGAACTTCTGAAAAAGGCAAATCCACCTTTAAACAAGAAGGGTTCTTTGTTCAAATTACACTAATTCCGGAATTTAACGATTATATCATGGATAAAGCCTCCTTAAAGGTAGATTTAAGATCTGGTGAAGATATGATTTCTCTGCAATATGACACAAAAAGTGTGATAAAATGTCTCAATATCATATCTTTTCAAGTTCTTCATCAAACAATTGATTGTAGGTCCATCCAAAATGCAAAATTTTTAAAAAACCGCATTGATTTATTGAAATACCAGATAAAAAAACCAAGAAAAGAACTTGTAAATGAAATTACGGTTTTATTTCACTTAAAAGAATACGAAATACAGTGTGCTTTACCTGTCTGGAGCACATCTTTGGGGGGTAGAAATTATGATGGATTTGCTCCGTTCCACCAAGATAAAAACTTCATTAAATCCACATTTAAGTACTTAAAAAGCCTGGAATCTCTAATTCGAATTCATTGGAATAAAATACCGGATCAGATGTTGATTGAACAGAAGAGTCAATAACAAGAATTGAATCTACAAAATAAGGGGAGTTTCATCCCCGGTTTTTCTGCCATTCAAAGAATTGTGAAGGTTGTATTTTGAATCTTGTTCGTGCAACATTTTTAAAGAAAAAGTTGCACGAATCGCTTATTCGTGCAAGATTTCATCCTTATTATTGCGCGAATAACAAACTTATCTTATGACAAAGTCTGAAATATGTTCACAGTTTCCTTTAAATACTTTCCACTGAGGACGCATCAGAAACTCATCTAAATGACCCTCATTATTTTTCAGCACAACAAAAAAAATATCTTTTTCTGAAATTTCTTTGACCCTTGCAGGATATAAGGTAACTTCTACTGTATGAGCACCACAGTCTTTAATCCGATCAAGAGCTGCACCTAGTAAATTAGTAATGCGCGTTCCTTTTTGATCCATTGCTGTATGATTAAAAAACTGATAAGGAAACATACCACAAATTAAAAGTTGACTCTGCTTTGGATCTTTAACTTCTGTAAAATCAAAATCTTTTCTTTTCGAAGTTAGTTCAGCAGAAAAGCCGTATTCTACAGTAAATATGTCTAAAACCTTAGATTCATCTCTTAATTTTTTTAAAATAATAGTATCTGAATCCTTAACTGAAGGAAGAGCCATCCACTTATAATGTCCATCCACTAAAAATTCATGATTAAGAGGAAATGCATCACAAGAAAGATAAGCAGTTAGACCTGTCCCTCGACAAGCGCGTTCTAAAAAAAATCCAAAATTAAAAGGAGTAAAATTTAAAACAGTTTGGTTAAAGCCTCCAGTCGGATAAATCTTTATATCGTTTGGTAAAGACTTGCCTTTTAAAAGAGCTCTTACAGTTAGATCCTTTACCACATTCAACTCGAATTGTTCAGGTGTGACAACTCTTTTATCGACTTTTTTAAATTTTTCCGAAATCAAAATTTCGTGTGGCGTCAAATCACTAACACTATTAATACTCATAATTAAACTCCTACATAAAATGAATAAATTATTATTTAACTTCACACAAAGTGTAAGTATTACACTATATTAACAGAAAATAAATTTCCTTGCAATCTTTTTTAGTGTAATATATACAATATATAAAAGGATCTTAAAATGTACGAATTAGAAAATCGCTCTCATTACCCTATTTCTGTAGATAGCGTCATTTTTGGCTATATAGAAAATCAATTAAAAGTAGCCCTTGTCAAAAGAAAGAAAAAACCATTTTTAGACATGTGGGCAATACCTGGCGGATTCATGGAAGGCAATGAAACAATAGAAGAAACAGCTTTAAGAGAATTAAAAGAAGAAACAGGAATTGAAAATGTCTATTTAGAGCAATTTGAAGCCTTTAATAAAAGAGGGCGCGATCCAAGGGGACCGACTATCACAATTGCTCTTTTTGCCTTAGTATCTTTTGGTCATTCGCAGTTATCAGCCTCAGAAGATGCCTCAGAAGCTAAATGGTGGCCAGTGTATGAACTGCCTCCATTAGCATTTGATCACAATGAAATATACAAAAAAGCATTAGACTCTCTAAAAGTTGCTGTACGGACACGCCCATTAGTTTTTGAATTATTGCCTCAAGAATTTACTTTAAAAAATCTTCAAGACATTTATGAACAGCTACTGAATATCAAATTTGACAAAAGAAATTTTCGAAAAACAATTGCAAAAATGGATTTTATTCAACCTACCGGAAATAAAACCCAAGGACAAAGGCAACGTCCCGCTATGTTATATAAATTTAACTCTGAGACATATAAAGCATTTTTTAAAGAGAATTTAATATAAGTCACTGAATTTGGCGAGATGCCTTAAGCACACTTAATCCTTTGAGTTTAACATAACATATATTATCAGACGTTAAGAAATTGATGAAAACTTCTCCTTATTTCATTACCGAAGCCTAGAATAGCTCTAACTATCGGTAGCGGCAGAGGAAATTATGCTTATTTTTTAAAAATTTGTTTTTATATAAGATTCTAATTTAGGATCATTAACAATGTTCTGAATTTCCAAAAAAATCTCTCTTGGGGTTTTACCATAAAGTGTGAAGTCCTTTTCAGATTCTTTATATTTTTTATAAATCTCAGGATTTTTTTTAAGAAAATCTCTTACAACGAACAAACTTCTAAATACTGATTGAGATGTCTCGATTTTTTTTTCCTCCGCTGCCATTTGTTTTGAAGTATTGAATGCTAAGAGAGCAATAAATCCTCCAACGAGACAAATTGCGCCACCAATTATAAGGGGTAAGGCAACCATGGGAGTCGCCCATAACATGACACCCGGTATCAGCGCAAATGCTCCCGTGCAACTAACAACGGTAATAGGTACTGCTATTTTTAATGCTTCATCATCTAATCTTTTTAATTCATTTTCCGCATTTTTAAATTTCTCTTGGTGTCCTTTTAGCAATTTAGAAAGATCTACATTTCCAACTTCAAGTGGAATATCCTCAAAAATTTCATTACTCCTTATATGATCGACGATAGAATACATTTCGTTAACAACTGATTTTTGACCATTGAAGGAAGATGCTTTAAGTTTAGTGACATAACTTTGAATTACATTATCCGCAAAATCTGCACTATTTTCACTTAGAGAAATATCTTTAAAACACCTCTTCGCAATCGCCGTAAAATCGGACAATTTCCTACTGTCTGAACCGGAAAAACTTCTATTTTTATCAGATGGAAGGCTATTTTCAATAGAGCTAATAGCTTCTTTAAAATGGTTTAAAAAATTTTCTTGATTTTCAGGTTTATTTTTGTAAACCTCGTTGAATTGACTAATTTTTTCCATACCCTTAAGGTCAATATTATTATAAGACATATTATCCTCCGCTGTAATTATTTTATTATATTATAACATAATTATAATAATATTGTGAACAATCGATTATATAATAATGTTATTTTCGACCGAAACTTGTAAAAATGAGAACTTAAATTGACTTATCGCTAATTTTTCAAAATCAAATTTTAAAGCCGAAATTTTGATGAGGCATCACTTTGCGAGCAAACGCACTGAAAAAGTTCGGGCGTACACAAAATGAGGATGGACGGATAATGAAAATATAATGAAGCAACTTATTTTTTACTTTTGAGATAAAGAGGTTTAGGAGCTTAAGATTTAAAAAATCTTAAGCTCCAGATCAGCCAAGATACAATTTACATTGCAAATTCAGCTGTAGCGTTAGAGGCATTATGAAGTGTAGAGACATTCAAATTAATAAAATCATAAGATTTATCAGCTCTAGATCCTTGGATCAGCACATGTTCGCCAACTTTCCAATATTTCGTGGAAAATTGAGCAAAATAACCAAAACCCCATACGGTCTCATCGCTCAATTTGATATATTTTCCTTCCTCGTTTATTTCTTTAATGGTGAGACATGTTTTTGAATCACCATCTATGACATCATAAACAAGATATGGCTCTACAACCCCCTCTCTGTTGCCATTTATTTTCTTAGCAGACAAAAGAAGACCTTTTTCACCAAGCACTCTTGATTCAAATCTTAAGACATCGCCAGGGCCCCAAGTTTTCATCTCATTGTCGTCTCGTGATTTGTAATCAACGATACGTAAAACCACGCCATTATCGAGTCTGATTGTGCCTGCAAGCAGTGCACCCTCATAATCGATAGAAATATCAGCAATGGTATTATGATAAGCTGGTGAATGAGTTTTCACATTAGTGTTTACTTCTGAAAACGGCTTATTAGAATTCGTAAGAACATAAGTATCCGCAACCGCACACTGTGCAGCAGCAAGTAATAAGCATGTTGTAAGAATTTTTAATTGTTTCATAATATCTCCTAGTTGTGGTTATACAAGGTTTTCTATATAAGAAAACAAACTTACTGAAATCTTCAAATATCTTAATTTAAGATACTGAAAGATTCAGTAAGTATTTACCATAACAACATCTCAAGTTTTATGACAAAGAAAAAAAAACTTTTTTTTCGGTTAATGTATCACATGATATAAGCACCAAATTTTAACCAAAGCGAAACGACGTTAAAATGCAGGTGTGGGCTACAAAATGAGATAAAAAAGAAAAATACTAAAAAAGTACCCCCTTATCCCCTTTAAATTTTAGTTATTTCCATTATGGTATGGATTTTATTGATGTGTTCTGCAAAATTAGCCGATTTGAGTCCATCTGGGGTTCGATCAATGATAGATAGGAAATCAAGATGTATTTTTAATTTTTGCGGTTGATCTTGCATTGCATAATGTTCAGCAAGCATGGCGCTTCTGTTCTCAATGTTAGAAAAAAAGTGCACCGCTGAAGTATTCTTTTTTTCAAACAGGTGTTCAATCAATTCTTTAATTTCATCCGCATTCCCCTGTTCGATAGATTTCATACAATTATTTAGGTGAATTTGGTCAATTTGATGATGAAGTTCTGCTGTTTTAGTTTTATTTTGGCTTGGATCAATCAAGAACATAAAATTAAGATGATTATAAGCTGCGTGTAAATCTCTTCTTTTTGCAGAAAATAAACATTCCATAACATTTGTTTCTTGTAGGTGTAAAAAGAAATTTTCAGGTGGCATACTGTGGTGACTTCCATTTTTAGCAAATATAGGATCAATATTGAATTTATCTTTGAGGTAATCTAAAACAGTATTTACTTCTCCATCTTTTATGTAAGCCATACATTTTTGAATTTTAATTCGATCGCATTCCTCACAAATCTGTTTCACAATTTCTTGGTTAACATTACAATCAAAAAAATTGTATAAACCGGTCTTCATTTTTAGGCCGGATAGCTTAATGAGTCGACATGTAAGTAATGTGAGTGTCTGACCATTTATTGCGCGCTTTTTTTGAGTTAGATAATTTGCGACTTTTACAATTGAGTCATCATCCCCTTCCAGACAAACGCGTGTGACAAAATCATTTAATTTCTTTTCACTCATCAATTTTTGTTTTTTAAAAGCAGGACCGCTTTCATAAGATGATAAATCTCTTTGTCTTTTAAAGTTCTCTTTAGCATGTGTTGTTATAGTATCCGGAAGATCAGATTCAATCATTTTGATATCAGATGAATTGCTGTTTTTATTGCGGTATTTTACAATTCTTTTATCAGGTTGATTGGGGTTTTCTGATCTCATAACTTGCACTTCAATTTGTGGGATGTGATAATTAATTGTAAATTTTATGTCGTTCATTTTAGATCCTTTTTAAATTAAAAAAATATTATTATGTATATTAGCATAATTGTATTAAAAAAGTCAATTAATTATTTATTATTGTTTATAAAAAAACACATTTTTTTAATAATTAAAAGAGCTAATATTGGGAGACTCCCCTTTCCAATAGATTACCTGCTGAAACTCTTCTTCTTACTACCGATTCTGACTTACACTTAATAAGTGTTGATTATTTTGTTGATTAAATAATACTAATATTGTAAATTACTAATTATATAAAAAATTTAGGTGATATTTTATGAATCCAAGCGTTACAAATCCTAACTTAAAAAGGCCAAGCGATCTCAGCGATAATTTTAAGTCACCGCCACTAAAAAAAAAGCGTGTAGATGTAGAATTAAAACCGGTACTTATCGACATATCAAAATATTTTATTCCTCTTATTGTTAGAGTACGTCTTGATCTTACGCTTATTGAGCCCCTTACCCATAAAAGCTATTTTGAATTAATGCAGGAACAGTTTGTCAAAGGACTCCCCTTCTCTTTAAGCCTCGTGCAAGATCAAGGACATCCAAAATTTTATTATTTTAGCGCTTCCCATCTTTTAGACTTGTGCAAAAATGGATTAAACCCGCTAACAAAGAAAAAAATAGAAACTGTGTTTTATTGTACGATTAAAGAACATACGAATACAAATAAAGATTCCTTTACTTGCTTGGGCAATTTTAATATTTTAGATTTTTTAAGAACCTACGTCGGACCGCTTTACAATCCTGTAGAAAAATTTAATTTAGCTGAACGTTCTTTTTATGGGAAAGGGACTGAAAGAAATATTAAAGTGGCTGTTTTTTGGTATTTGGAATCTGCAAATGAAGGATATTCAGAAGCTGAATTTCTTGTAGGAAGCTTCTACTCCGAAGGAAAATATTTGGAAAGAAATTACGTTGAGTCTGCATCCTGGTATAAAAAAGCGGCAAATCACGGTCATTCGAAAGCCCAATTTATGTTAGGTTGTTTCTACAAACTAGGGCTCGGCGTGCCACATGATACAAAAGAAGCTGTTCAATTAGTTGTGAAATCTGCAGAAAATGGGTATGTAAATGCTCAATATACTTTGGGTGAAATATATGAAATTGGAGAAGATGCCGCTAAAAACTTAAACAAAGCGTTCTATTGGTATACAAAAGCTGCAGAAAATAATCACGAACAGGCTTTAATGATATTAAGTTATTCTTATTCAAGAGGACGTTGTATAGAACAAGATTTTGACAAAGCAATAGAATGGGCTTTAAAAGGCTTTAATCTCGGTAATTTTCTGTGTGGTTTTAATCTTTGTATTTTTTATTCCAGCGGCAAAAACCCCCGTAAAAATTTGGAAAAAGCAGAAGAATATTCAAATCATATCAAAATAAAATCCTTACTAATTAGTAAAGAGCAATTTGATGAAATCATAGATTTTTATCAAATTGACCCAAAGACAATGCCATTACAGTTCAAAGAAGCATACAATATCCTCCCAAAAATAGGTAACAAATGACACCAACTAATAGAGAGGCTCCTACAAGATCAGAATCTATGGAACCGAAATTAAAACGACAAAAAACTGATCTGGAAAAAGGGAGATTTGTTAAAATCGATGTAACAGAAATGTTAGGGGTGGGTTTTGAATCCGTGCTTGATCTCAACAGTAATTCTCCCGTTTCAGGAAGTACTTTCTTGACACTTATGGAAAGACATTTGGCAAAAGAAATACCCTTTGTGATTGTGATCCCAACTGACAGGGATAGCTCTTACAGGCACATGCATCCGATTCCGGCAACTGAATTCTTTTCGTGGTCGAAGTTAAAGGTCCAGATAAATCCATGTACAGGAAAAAACATTAACGACCTTTTCTTTTTTACGATCTCGCATTACACAAAAACAGGTAAAGACCAATTTAAATATCTGGGTCATTTAAACGAGGGTTCCGATAAGAAACAATTTCTTCTCAATTACGTAAACGCAACCGATCTTTCCTATTTAAATGATATTAGAGACACTATTTTAGACCACATCCAAGATTATTATATCCAAGATGATTTGCCTCAGGCTCCAGATCTCGTTGAAGAGTCAGATTCTGATGAGATCACACCGGACCCTACTTCGGATTTTATATTTCAAGAAAAGTTTGATGCCGAACGTTTAAAAAATAAAGTCATGGAAGCTCAATATTCTCTTGGATATACGTATGAAAATGGTTTTGCTGTAACACAAAATTTAAATGAAGCTTTTATCTGGCATTTAAAAGCAGCAGCTCATGGATGTTTTTTAAGCCAGCAAAGAATTATCACTATGTACTCTGAGGGCATTGGAACGAGTAAAAATTTAGACGCGGCCAATAAATGGGCGCTTATTGCTTTAGATCATAAGGAACGAGATCGTCTCATAGAACAGGTATACCTTAATTTAATCCATGTTTTAAACCATACTTGCGTAAGCTGGAATACTTCGATTGATTTTTTACACTCAATTCCCATACTTTCCCACCCAAAATTTAATAGGAATGAAATTGTTGAATTCCAGAGGTTTTTTAAAGAACGTCTTCAAGAGCAAAATATTGTTTTAAATGATACTCCCGAAGAATTTAAAAACCTTGTCATATTAAAAAATTTAAACAGTTAAGATTACAAAAAAAAATTATAGTTTTGCTGTTACTTGAGATTTTCGATAGTTTTCAATTGTTATTATTGTCTTAAACCAATTAAGGGCGTTGCCCCATATGCATTAAGCTAAAATTTGCAGCGAAGGCTTTAGCCTGCGTTTGTTTGCAAGGGCTTTAGCCCTTGTTCGTTTTTGAGGG
>JBEPVN010000079.1:0-11251 GCA_041691015.1 Parachlamydiaceae bacterium
ACAATCATTGTCAATATCAAAACCAAGCTTGGCTTTTTTAAACTTTTAAATTTTGGTAAAACATAGGACAGCAAAAATGCTACTGCGCTTAAAATAAAAAGTATCCAAGCAGGGATTATCCCTTCATAAAACATAAAATCAAAAAATGGTCCTGAGCTAAAATGTTCGTTGATATAAAAATAACGACTTATGGAAAGATCTGCCCAAGGCGTAAAAGGAGCTATCAAAATCATGAGTAAAATAGGAATGAGTATGGAGGTGTATTTTTTAAGCATGCTAACATGATAAAATCAACTGGAGTTTTTAACAACTCTTAAGTTAACATTGTAATACTCATAAATTTATATAAGGATGTTTATGACAACTTCTGATTTAAATACAATCTTTGACCTCTATTATGGAACACTTTTAGATACTGATGCATTGGATAGTGCGATTGGGGGGGTATTTCCGAATTTACTCAGTGATGTTTGTTTAAAGATTTTTGAGGCTTTTGATGAGCATGACCATTTAAAATGCAGTTTAGTGTGTAAAAATTGGAATTTGTTAACTCACCATTTTTTTGCTGAAAGACGCGCTGAATTATATAAGGGTCTCTTTAATCCAAGAGATTGGAATAAGGCGCATCCAGATTTTCAAATTCCTAATGAAGAAATGACAGAAGCTTTTAGAATGCTTCCCGCGAATCTTGATCTATCCTTTTACAGCGTCTGCTGCCGTCCAAAAGGATTATCACTTACTCTATTTGGAAATCTTTTAAAAAGACATTACCCTGATAATATAAATGGTTACTATCAAATAACAGTTTCAGAAGATTATTCTGAAAAAAAAACAAAAAAATTTGCTTGGATTATCCTTGGTCAATTGGGAAGAGAGAGTGTATGTGTCGACGATACAATTATCACATCCCATCATTTGATAAAGAACGATTTAAGTCGTAGTACCTCATTGGAGTATTATAAAGATCCCTCAGTATTGGACGTTGCTTGTTTGCTCACAGCTCAAAAAATAAAATTTAAAATAGAATTATTTCCGCCCACTGTCCCTGCTGTTCATTGTAAAAAGGAAAAAAAATCAGATTCATATGTCCCTGAAGTCCGCATTTCAAAAGAAGGAATTGATATTTTTTCTTGGAGTTACGTGTTTTCAGGTAAATTTATTATGCAACTAAAGAAATTTAAAAACCATGATGTGTCAAATCATAGTTAATCGTTTGTATAAAATATAAATTTTAGATACGATCACAGTTTAGTGTAAAAAGATTTTTTTAAACAAGATTGTGAGGTATCTTAAATGGGTATTCAAGAAAGGGTTTTATCCTTTTTTCAATGGGTCTGCAAATTCAATTTTGGAGATTTTGGAAGGGAGGAATTCAAAAAATTTTTAAGAATGGGCTTGATTTTTGCTCTTATCATTGGCGTTTATTGGACTCTGCGGCCGCTAAAAGATGCTATTTTCATCCGTCTTGTGGATAAATTATCTCTTCCTTATGCAAAGACCGTTTCTGTTTTAGCGCTTCTTCCCTTGGTGATGTTTTATACGAAGCTTCTTGAAAAAACATCCCGCGAAAAGATGCTCATGATTTTGCCCGCGTTTTATGGAATCTCGATCATTATATTTGGGGTTGCCATGACGATTGCACAAGCTACGCCAGAAGATATCGCAGCAAGGACTGGTTTTGCCTACTGGGGAACCAAAATCCTAGGCTACGTCTGGTATGTTTTTGTCGAAAGTTTTGGATCGCTGGTAGTTGCTCTATTTTGGGCGTTTGCGACCGATACAACGGAGGCCACTCCTGCAAAAAGAGGCTTTCCTTTGGTGGTAGCTATTGGTCAAATGGGTGGAATTTTATTTCCTTATGGCATTGGGGGCCTTCCTCATCGCTTAAACCTGACAACAGACACTTTGTCAATGATAATACTTGGGTTAATGACGCTGTTAATTATTCCTTTAGTCCAATATTTTCTGCGAAAAACACCGCCTGATCTATTAAAATCTTTCCATGGAAAGAATGAGGAAGAAAAAGAAAGCGAACAGGAGCCTGGATTTTTAGAGGGTTTAAAGCTTCTTTTAAGGCACAAATATCTTTTAGGTATTTTTGCGGCGAATTTCATTTATGAAATTATCGTTACTATATTTGATTATAACTTTAAATTGGCAGCAAGCGACCAATACACGGGAGTTGCTTTAAGTAATTATTTAAGTATCTATGGCTCCAGTGTAAATATCGTCTCTCTTCTTTGCTTACTTCTTGGTATCAGTAATGTTACAAGATTTTTAGGCGTTGGGACTGCTTTGGCTGCTATGCCTATCATTGTGGGTGTTGCTTTATTTAGCTTTTTAACAGTGGAGAGCCTGCCCTTTTTGTTTAGTTTGATGGTGGGATCAAAAGCGATTAATTATGCGTTGAACGGTCCTGCATTAAAACAGCTCTATATTCCAACAACACCGGATGTGAGATTTAAAGCGCAAGCCTGGATTGAAACTTTTGGGTCTCGCGCATCCAAAGAGACAGGTTCTATTTTCAATATGATGTTAAGCCCTTTTCAAAGAATTTTTGGAGATATCGCAGGTCGCGGTCATTATTTAATGATGAGCGGAGCTTTAGGTTTTCCTCTTCTATTGATCTGGTTTGTTGTAGCTATTTATTTAGGTAAGACATTCAAGAAAGCTGTCAACGAGAAAAAAGTCGTTTGCTAACTTCTTTGGGAAAGTGCTTTTAAGTGCTTTCCCTTAAGTCCTTTCTCTGGTTTTTTTCTTAAGAATCATCTATTATTTTGGAGTGCAGAAACTTGTTTCCGCACTCCAAAAAGGACAATCTTTTCATAAATAATGAGGCTTAAATGATGAAAGACCATGAACAAATATTAAAGGACGCAATTGATTCTTTAGAATTTTTACACGCCGTATGCAGTGATCCTTTTGAAAGCGCAAGCAAACAACCTCAAAAAATAGAAATCAGACAAATTGCGATCAAAGATAAACTCCAATACCAAATCACAGAATACGTGGGAGAAAAAGCCCTCCATAAAAATTGCGAAAAATCTGCATTAAAAGATCTATTATTTAACAATTATCTAGCTCACTTTAAGCAAGCCCTCATTAGATTAAAGGATTTTAATTACCATATTCTGACGAATAAAAAAGGTAAGAGGACATTTATCAGTAAAGGCAAAGAACAAAAATCGTTGCCAAATCTTACCCATAATCGCAAGAAAAATTATATTTTGGAAGAAGGCGCAGCAATCCCTTTTTTGGTTGAACTTGGAATCATGGGAAAAGATGGTAAAATTCTCGCTAAAAAAATGGATAAATACAGGCAGCTCAATCGTTTTTTAGAAATCATAGAAGATGTAATGCCAGCTCTAAAAGATAAAAAAAAGATCCGTATTATCGATTTTGGGTGTGGAAAAGCCTACCTGACTTTTGCTCTTTATCATTATCTTCATCATATTAAAGGCTATGAGGTAGACGTTACCGGTCTTGATTTAAAGGAAGATGTTGTCACATTTTGTAAAAATCTTGCTCAAAAACTAAAGTTCAAGAATTTAAACTTTATAAAAGGGGATATTAACTTCTTTGAAACAAATGAAGCTGTCGATCTCATGGTCACTCTGCATGCTTGCGATACAGCAACAGATGCTGCTTTAGAAAAAGCGATAGGTTGGGATACTTCGATCATATTATCTGTTCCCTGCTGCCAGCATGAACTTTTTTCCCAAGTTAAAAGTACTTTTTTAAATCCTCTTTTAAAGCATGGGATTTTAAAGGAAAGATTTGCAAGTTTAGTGACCGATGCCGCAAGGGCTCAAATTTTAGAGATAGCTGGCTATCAAACAAAAGTTTTAGAATTCATAGATATGGAACATACTCCAAAAAATCTCTTGATCCGAGCTATAAAAAAAGAAAGAAACAGCAATAACAAACTGTTAATAGAAGAATACCAACTCCTAAAAAATGAACTAAATATAACACCTTCGTTAGAAAAAATAATAAAAAAATATATTTAAGTCTTGTTTATCTAAATAATTTATGATAAGCTGCTTAAATAACGTAAAGAAACGAAGAGGTTTTGTGAAATGTTAAAAAATAATTTGAGTATTATTGCTGCAGGTTTTGCTTTATTTTCCATGTTTTTTGGAGCAGGGGATTTGATATGGCCCTTAATTTTGGGCGGCAATATGGGAGATAAAAATCTTTTTGCTATGCTCGGTCTCTTAATTACTGGTGTCAGCCTCCCTCTTTTAGGCTTGCTTTCCATGATGCTTTTTGACGGCGATTACCGCTCCTTTTTTGGACGCCTCGGCAAAGTGCCAAGTTTTTTTCTTATTTTTATAATTCAAGCAATCTTGGGTCCTATCGGATCCATTCCAAGGTTGATCACTTTATCTTATGCGACTCTAAAGCCCTATCTTCCAGCTGATGTTACTCTTTTAACATTTAGTTTGCTCGCATGTGTTGGCGTTTTAGGTTTTACACTAAAAAAACAGCGCGTAATCGATTTACTAGGTCTTGTTTTAACACCGATTTTGATTCTATCGCTTGGGTTTATCCTATTTTTAGGTTTTATGAACCCACCGGAAGCTTTTACAGTAGCGATCAGCCACGAAAATGCTTTTAAAGAAGGCTTGAATGTGGGTTATAATACTTTGGATCTCATTGCCTCTTTTATTTTCGCACCACTTGTTCTATCTCACTTTCGCGATGAAAATAAGGACTTGGATCCAGTAACTGCAAAACGTAATAATTTCAAAAAAATGCTTAAAGCATGCCTCCTTGCAGCAGGACTTCTATCTGCTATGTTTATCGGATTAACCTATGTCGCAAGTTTTTATACACCGCTTTTAACTGCAGGACATGCTCCAGAAGAGAGACTCTCAGAGATTTCACTTCATCTTTTAGGGCCAACAGGGGCTATTTTTTCTTGCGTAGCTGTTGCAATGGCTTGCTTAACAACTGCAATTCCGTTAACATCCATTTGTGCTGACTACATCAAAAATGATTTGATGAAGAGTAAAGGTGGAGACTTAGTCCCACTTTTGATCACACTTGGAATTTCAGCGTTTATCGCGAATTTGGGCTTTACTGGAATTGCAAATATGTTGTCGCCTGTTTTACATATTTTGTGTCCTGGACTGATTGTGTTAAGTATACTTAATATTATTTATCACTTTTATGCGGTCCGTCCTATTAAAAGACCTGTATTTGCAGCATTTGGGATTTCAATGTTGGGATATTTTTTGAGATAAACTTCTAGTTTGGTTTTAAAGTGAATACGTTACCAAATACGTGGCTGCCATTTATTTGGCATTTTATTAAGAAACAATGGTTCGTGTTTGCTTTAATCCAATTCTTTTGCTTTGGTTGGTCTTTAGATCATACTGTCTGGCCCTATATTTTCATGCGCGTCATTGACGCGCTTACTACTATGACAGAAGATAGATCCATGATGTGGCAGATTTTGGCGCCTACTCTTTGGATGTGGGGGATCACTTGGATCACTTTGGAGTCTTTTTTCAGAGCAAGCGGCTATCTCATGGCAAGAGCCCTTCCAAAACTTGAAGCAGACATCCGCATGTCGATGTTTAATTATGTCCAGCACCATTCCTTTCGTTATTTTAATGACCATATGGCAGGGACTCTCGCTAACAAAATTGCCGATATGCCAAAGGGTGTGACAAATGTCATTCAGCTGGTTACATCACTTTTCTTTCCGGTGTTATTAGCTATTTTGATCACTTTAGTTTCATTTCTTCTAATACAGCCCTTTTTTGCAGCTATTTTATTTGTCTGGATAGTAATACATCTGAGCATTTGCATCTGGTTTTCAAAAGGCTGTAGTAATTACGCCCTTGTACATGCAGAAGCAAGAAGCAGATTGACCGGCGGTATCGTAGATAGTTTTACAAACCATATCACTTTAAGATTGTTTGGCAGGCAAGCGCAAGAGTATAAACATCTATTAAGCTACCAAAAAATAGAGCTTGAAAAACATCAGACATCTCTTTATTATATCGAAAAAATGAAACTTGTTTTAAGTTTTGCGAGCATTTTGGGTCCAGGCATTGGTATTAACTGGTTTATGCTCTATTCATTTCAACAAGGAACGATTACAACTGGCGAGGTTGTGTTTATCTTTAACATCACATGGAATATTACCATGATGGTCTGGATTGCAGGCATGGAATTTCCAAAGCTTTTTAAAGAAATAGGGGTTTGCAAACAAGCCTTAACGGTATTGAAAGATAAACATGATATTGTAGATGTTTCGGATGCAAAACCACTTATTGTTACTAAAGGCGCTATTTTATTTGAGCATGTCTCATTTCATTATAACAAAAAAACCAAGATTTTTGATGATAAGACACTCACAATAAAAGCTGGTGAAAAGGTAGGCTTGGTCGGATACTCAGGCTCTGGCAAAACAACCTTTGTTAATCTTATTTTGCGTCATTACGACCTAGAAAAAGGCAAAATTTTCATCGACGAGCAAGACATTGCAAAAGTCACGCAAAAATCTTTAAGACAGCAAATTGCTCTAATCCCACAAGACCCGTCTCTTTTTCATCGAACAATTATGGACAATCTTCGTTATGGCCGTTTGGAGGCAACTGATGCGGAAGTCTACGAAGCATCAAAAAAAGCGCATTGCCATGAGTTTATCATGCAACTTCCGGAGCAATACGAAACAATGGTTGGAGAAAGGGGAGCAAAACTCTCCGGCGGGCAGCGTCAGCGTGTTGCTATTGCAAGAGCTATTTTAAAAGATGCGCCGATCCTTATTTTAGATGAAGCAACGTCAGCGCTCGATTCCGTAACAGAAAAGCTTATTCAAGAAGCGTTGCAGATATTAATGGAAGGAAGAACAACCCTTGTTGTCGCTCACAGGCTCTCTACACTCTCTGGAATGGACCGTATTTTAGTGTTCAAAAACGGAGAGATCATAGAAGAGGGCTCTCACCACGCCTTAATCAAAACCGCAGGGCATTATGCCCAACTTTGGAAAATGCAAGCCGGCGGCTTCTTGCCGGACGCTTAAAAATTGCTCTAAAACGGGGCCCAGCTTTAATTTAAGTATAGTATAAAAAAAATATAAAAAAATGTTGATTTTTAATTAATATTAGTTTATAATTGTGTTAAATTTTAAATAAAGAGGTAATAATGACTGTTAATTTAAGAAATATATTGAATCCAACTAATATGCCAATACATGTAAAACAAATAGGTTCTTTCCTCGGAAAAACTGTGAAAAGTCATTCTCTCCCCATTTTTCTTACTATTAGTGCAGTCGCTATCTTTGTGCTTACTAAGTACTACCAAAGTTCTAATTCCCAAGAAAATAAACCAATGGATCTTGATCTTGATGCAAAAAAAACAAAAACACCAAAAAAACCAAAAAAAGTTTCAGAGATAAAAAAAGCAGTAGTTTGGGATGCAAACGGAAGAACACCTTTAAGTGCTGCCGTTATAAGCGGAGATTTAAACGAAGTTAGACGTCTTGTTGAAGTTGCAGGGGTGGATATCAATGCTGCCGATAAAGCTGAGGATGAGTTTTCAGAAATTCCATATGATGTTCTATGTCCTTCAGATTTGCGCTCACCGGAGCATGGTTTCGTGAAACATCCATTGAGTGTACAAAGAACGCCTCTTGACCATGCAGCCCTTAATGGAAAATTTGAAATGGTTAACTACCTCGTAGAAAAAGGTGCGAATGTGTTCGTGTGTCCTGATAAAGTGCATGACATCCCCCATTTAATAAAGTTATTACTATTACAAAATGATTCTTCTGGCTTAAAGTCTTGTCTGAACTTTATAACGTATCAAAGGGAAACGCAGCGTAAGAATTAGGGTATCTGTTTTAAACTCCTCTCTCGTGGCACGAGACGAGGAGTTTAAATTTTTAAGGTTTTGGTGTTGACAGTTCTACACATAAAAAACATAATATAAAAAAGTTGGAGTTTTATCTTATGAAGAAATTTATGTTTTTATCCCTTTTATTTGCTAAAATTTCTCTCATAGCAATGGAATTTCCCTATCATCCCACAAAAGAAATCACTCTTATTTCAGGCCTTCAAAATAACGCGCGGTTTGTCACTACAACAAACGATGAGGCAAGACGTTACTTTAACCAAGGTCTTAACCTCATTTACGGTTTCAATCACGATATGGCTTATTGGTCATTTCAAAAAGCTGTTGCACTAGATCCATCCATGGCGATGGGTTATTGGGGAATGGCTTTAGCTTTGGGACCAAACATCAACATGGATATTACCCATAAATCAGAAAAAGTTGCTTTTAATCATATTCAAAGCGCGCTTGAACTATCTGATCGCGTCACGGACAACGAACGGGATTATATAAAGGCACTATCAAACCGCTATACCGATGCTGAAAATCCTGATTTAAAAAAACTGAACGCCAACTATTATAACGCGATGAAAGAGCTTAAAAATAAATACAAGGATGACCCTGACGCAAGCGTACTTTATGCAGAAAGCGCGATGGATATTAACCCGTGGAGGCTTTGGACAATTAATGGGGAGATGGCGGAAGGGACTTTGGATGTTGTAGAAACCTTGGAATCCGTGTTAAAGCGCGTTCCTAATCATTTAGGTGCAAATCATTATTACATTCATGCGATAGAAGCCTCCAAACATCCTGAATACGGTTTAATAAGCGCTGAACGCTTACATAAATTAGCACCATCTCTTGGTCATATCATGCATATGCCAAGTCATATTTATATACTGGTCGGAGATTACGAAAAGGCATCTTTAGCAAATGAGGCTGCAATTGCAGCCGATTTAAGTTATATCAAACAATACGGGTTAGACGGCATTTATCCGGTTCACTATCTAAGCCACAACTACTTCTTTTTGATCCGATCAAGAAGCATGGAAGGAAAATTTAAAAATGCTTTAAGAGCAGCAGATGACTTAAATGCCCTATATATTCCTCATTTTAAAGCGATGCCAGAACTTGAATATTACTTTTCTGGAAAAATGTCTGTCCTTTTACGCTTTCATGCCTGGAATGAATTACTTGAAATGCGAAATCCTATTATTCAATTGCAGGCAGAAGCTCCGATTACAGATGCACTTTGGCATTTTTCAAGGGGAATGGCTTATGCCGGTTTAAGCGATAAGGAAAACGCTTTAAGGGAATTGGAAGCTTTTAAAACAAGAAAAGACAAAATTTCAGAATCTTTAGTTTTTGGCTTTAATCCGGTTAAACCGATTTTTAAAATAGCTGAAAATCTTCTACTTGCAAAAATAGCAAAATTGGATGCGAATTTTTCAAAAGAAATAGAATTTTTAAAAGAAGCCGTCTTAAGCCAAAACACCCTAAATTATAATGAACCACCTGATTGGTATTTTCCCGTAAGAGAGAGTTTAGGGGGAGCCTACCTGCAGAACAACCAATTTGAAGAAGCAGAAAATGTTTTTAGGGATGATCTCAAATTGCATCCAAGAAATGGAAGAAGCCTTTTTGGACTACTTAAAAGTTTGAAAGCCCAAAAAAAAGAAGCGGATACCTATTTTGTACAAAAAGAATTTGATCTCGCTTGGCAATATAGCGATATCACTCTCAATATTTCTGATTTATAGCAAAACCTATGGAATTATTTCCTCTCTAAGAAGAATAAAATACACCCTTCTAAATCACTTATTTATAATTAATTTGTTGATGTTAATAAACTTTAATTAGTATAATGATACTAAACAATAAGGTTTAGTTATGCAGGATATTAAACATGTTATGACCAACGTTTATAATAAAGTATATCTTTATATACATGAACATTTTGACCCTGAAATAGCAGAAAAAAGACTACTTATCGACAATCACGCAAGAAATATTTTCAAAACTCTAAATTCAACGGCTTCCTCCGCAGAAATGAGGAGTGTGAAGGTCAAAATTATTAAAGCGTATGAGAATTTGAGTAATATAAGCGATCCCGATGCGAGATTTTTTACGGCTGTAGCTAAAACAAAGCAAAATCTGAAGATGAAAATTACGGTAGAGGAAAATTCCAAATTAGAATTTGCAGGGAGTCTGAAATTAATCCCTCAAACAAAACTTGATTTGAGACAAAAAAATGAGCTTTTTGACATAAAAAGAGCTGTTTACTTTAAGAAAGTTAATGATGAAGACCCTGAAAAAAGTAAAAAACTTCAGGAATTCTTAAAAATGCCTGAAATGAGGGAATTAGCTCGGCAAATTGATTCCGATATGAGACAGGGTCTTACCCTGCAAAACTTTGCGGAATTAATAGGGTCTAAATATCCTGATAAGATAAAAGATATTTGTACAGCTCACAACCAAAACTCTGCAAAAAAAATAGAACTTGGGGCAGATGATATTACCGATGCCTGCCTTGCGATGCTTTTATTACAAAAAGGCGGAGATTTTCCACTTATTGTAGAGCAGTTTATAAATTTTTGTGTAAGAAATGATCATTTAAACCAAGGTTCAGATGCGAGCCTTGGTTCTATTGAAGCTTCGGCCCAGCCTTTCATTTTAGCTATCAGTTTGATAGATGAAGATGCTGCCGCTCGCTTTAATTCCCTATAATAATTGACAAAGCTGAAACGTATTACCATCATTATCTGCAAAAGTTTGCATTTTTACGTGTCCTGGAACTTCCAAAATATCTCCGATAAGTCGCACATCTTTTTCAAGAAGTTCGTTTCTTGCTTTTTCAATATCTGCAACAGAAATGGTGACAACAGCATTGTCTCCTGGTTCTATCTCAGAGCTTTCAGAATATTGAGCAATCCCAAGGCGAGCTCCATCTGGACCTGAAAGTTCTGCCCAACCATACTCGGCAGAAAATTCCATCAAAGATAAGCCTATAACTTCCGTGTAAAATTTGATTGCGGAGTCGATGTTTGCAACAACGATCCAAGATAAATGCATGCCTTTTAATTCCATAATATGTGTCCTTTTTTAATTTTGTTAAAGCATAGCATGATCCAGAAAAAACTTCAAGTTATTGCCAAAAAGGGGTTTGAAGTAATAGGGTCCGCTTTTTTAACGGCGCAAGCTTTTTTTAACAGAGAGGCTAAAGCCTACGCTACAAATCTTAGCTTAATGCATATGGGTTGTAACCACCGGCTATCTATGTGAAATCGCTTCTTAGATGTTTGGCTACATTTAACCACGAAGTGGTTTTTACATAGGTAGCCGGTGGTTACAACCCATATGCATTAAGCTAAGAGATTAAGTTGTTTAAAATTAGAATTTTGTA
>JBEPVN010000080.1:0-11148 GCA_041691015.1 Parachlamydiaceae bacterium
TTTAAGACCTTCGGTCTATTTAAAAAAGTGTTTGACTCTTAGCTTAATGCATATGCCCCGCCTCACCGCCTCTTTTAGTTAATCATTAAACCTCAATTATTCTAGCTCTGGATATTTTTTCTACGGTCGTTCTCATCACTAAGAGAAGGCTTATTATACAGGAAAATTTTAATAACGCAAGAAGTTCATTTATAAAATATTTTTATGGATGCTATACTCAACACAAGCTTTAAAAATGCCGCTGATTGTTGCTGCAAAATCTAGGAACTGAAACTCTTGCGGCAGGTTTTCAAAAGCCTTATAATACTTCAATTCAGGATTACTGATCCCAATCGTATTCCAAGGCTCTGCATTAGTTTTATCTAAATCTAAGCTTAAAGTAAAATCCTGTGTTTCTTTCCACTGTTTTACAATGATTGAGTTTTCGTTTTTCTCTTTAAGCTGTCTTGTTAAAGCTTCCATAATCACTAATTTTCCAAAAGATCCAAAAAGGATCAAATCTTCCTGCTCCATCAGATGATACCCAACAAGTGTGTCTATTAATGCAACATCTTGCAAGACTTCATCAAAAGCATCGAATATTTTTTTAATTTTAATTTCCTGTGGAATTCTTTTGAAATCTTCAAAGTAATTATAAAAGCATTTTATAGATTTACAGTTGTCAATATAAGAAGTGACAAGATCATTATTAATTTTAGCACAACGTAAATAAGGCACAGCTGTTATGAGGAGGCCAAACACCGCAGCTATTGTTAATGACTCACACCCTAAAGCAAATGTCAAAGGGATTGCAGTTCCTCCCGTTAATAAACCAATTCTACGAATATCCCGATCCGCAAGTTTGTTATCCTGACGAATTTGCTTTAACTCACTATAACAGTATCCAAATAATTGAGAGGTTTTCTTATCAGTACAATTTTCAACTAATTCTTCTCTTTTTTTGTAAAGAGGATTAATAACGTAAGAATCATCTATAGTTGCAACTGACATATTAGTTAATCTCCTTTAAAATTTAGATTAACCCATAAACCAATTTTTTATTTTTGCACAAGAAAATTTATGTTTTAAATTTTCTTAAACTGAACCGCAAAATCAAAAGATTTATCAAAAATCCTGACCGCTTTTTTTCCAATATTTACTTCCCTTTCTGATTTTATAAGCTCGTTAAATTTAATAAGAGCTTTAAGATTCGGGATTGAAATCCCCATTTTGGCCCATGGTACAGGAGTAATTACAAACGCTTCCGAAGTTAAATTTCCCTTTACAAATTCATTTGGGAGGAGTTTTACAACATCATGCATCAAAAAAAGCTTCCCGACATCCCCAAGCATGTTCATTTCACGGTCTCTGACCACTGTTCGTAAATTCCGATTCTCAAATTTATTTAGGTACATGTAGTCTAACCAATAACCTTCTCTTTTAATGTTATTAAATTTGGCAAATACCTTATTTACTTTTGATATATCCGGGGCATCTTTAAAATCATCAAACGCAAGCTTAAAACTCACGATAGTATGAGCACCGCTAAAAAACATGGTTGTATTTTCCAAAGTGTTATCAATTTTTCTTAACGTACATAAACCGCCGACTGCAGAAAAAAGTGAAGCTACCGCAGCAGTAACACCCCCTATGCATCCAAAAAGTCCGATCAATTCCTTAATGCCATAGGAGATGGATAAAGTAGCACCGACTCCTGCAAGCACAAATTCTCCCACCAAACAGCCTCCAAAAATTACTTTGGCTTCAAAGTTAGATTTGGTTAAATCCTGATATTTCTGTTGTAATAATGCATAATTATTTCCAAATAAGGTTTTTGCAGTTTCAGCGATATTATCTGGCCTTTCAACTAAAACTTCATTTAAAGAAGTGTCTGAACGATTCAAAGGTGAATTTTCAGTTACTCTATTCATTAAAGATGATATCCGTTATTAAATAAATTTTTCATCAATACTGCGTTTAAGAGCATATAAAAACAATTCATTCGTCTTATTTGCAATTTCTGTAGATTTTATAAATCCGCTCATTATACGAAATTGAGAATGAGCTTCACAAGACGGAATTAAAAGGCCTGCGTCCTTCCAAAAGTCGATATAAGGTTGTGATAGGGGATTTATTTCTTTAACTTCATTCCATATTTTTACAAGACCTTTATCCAATTTATTTTTTTTTAATACCACACAAATTGCATCCATTAAGAATATTTGTCCTATAGATCTAAAAAAACCGATCTGATCCTTTTGCAGGATATTACGGGATTGAATCAACTCAAGCCATTTTCCATTTAGATTTGCAAACTCGGTAAATAAATGCATCGCTTTATATTCTTCCGGATTTGATTTGAAGTTTTCAAAACTATTGGAAAAGGCTGTCACAAGATCTGCGCCTCGTATAAATTCAGTGGCAACATTTGCATACAAAGCATTTGTCAATATTGGCACACTCATTGTTGAGGCACCTGCTAGCATGCTATAGATAGTAGCCAAAAACAAGTCATCGCTTCTTGTTATTGCACCTGCTATAAAACATCCAAGAGTTACACCTATCGAAGTAAAAGGAATTGCCATAGCTCCACATTCTAATTTTTTCTTAAACTCAAGCTTTGCTGTGAGATATTCATGTTGAGCTCCAAATAGTTCGAGAGCCGTTTTAGAAACTAGACTTGATTTATCGATTGATATTTCTTCTAATTTATATTCTTCATAGATGTCACTTGAATTTGTTACTTGTTCAAGTAGTTGATAAGACATATTCTACCTTCTTGGTTAAATTTTTAAAAATAAATACATATCTAAAACTTTTATATTTCACAAATACAATTTTAATGTGTTTCCAGATAGTTCTCCAAGGAAAGCATAATTTCTTCCCTTTCGTGAGGGTATTTTTTTTGGAGCCACGTATTGATTTTTTCTTTCATAATGGCAAATCTTGTCTTTTGAAATTTACGCGAATAGATTTGTTCATCTCTTGTCATCTTGCTAACGTCAAAATGAATCGGAGAATCCCCTTGAAATCCATTATTTTGTAAAATTCCAACTCCAAGATCGTAAAGGCCTTGTCTATAATGAGACAAGTAAAGATCAAACGTCCGGTAGAGCTTTTCTTTGGCAAGCTCCATTTTGTTATTTTGCAGTAACTCATTTAATACATCTTGCAACGCCTGAACCTTGATTTGGAGTACAAAACGTGTAGCGTTCAAATTAACAAGATGCTCTTTTCCGTTGTTATCTGTTAACAAAACCTCTTTCCAAAGATTGCCTCCTTGATTTAAGTGCACATAAAGAATTCCTGTTCCTTTTGGATCATGATCATAAGCTATTTTGTAGCCATTCAAAACAGTTTCTAAAGAGACTTTTCCCATTTGTTGCTGTTTGTAATTTTTGAATGGAAACACATTTGGAAGATGAACTGCAAAAGATGGGTGATGATATAAGTATTTGAAAAACTTTAGGACATATTGACCATCTTCGCTTACGTAAGAAACAAGACGGGCACCTTTACCTAAAAAAGTAAATTTTTGTGAAAGGATGCTTCGTATTTTTTCCTGCTTTTCTAGTCCAAGGGGTTCTATCTCCCATTTTTGTTGGTAGGGATAGTCGAATTGTATGTTATTTAAACTATCCTGTTTTGGTTTTTGTAAGAAATAAAATCCCCCTCCTAGTAGAGTCAGGGTTATTAAAAGTGTCATTTGAATTTTCATCAGTACCTTAAAAGAACAATTAAAAACTCGACCTTATATCTTAAATTTTAATTATTACACAACATTTTTTTGTATCATTTTTATCTCATTTTGTAGCCCATACCTATTTTTAACCAAAGCGAAGCGACGTTAAAATTTGGTATGGGGAGTCCTGAAATGACGACCATAAAATTAAATATCTTTAAACGCAGTACCAGTGCTGCCAAAAGAAAACCTTAAGACCCAAAACAACTATCTCACAAAATTGTATTGTGTAATTACTGTAAAATGATTATTTTAAAATTTTCTAGTTACATACAGGAGTTATTACTTGAAATTACGCATCAGCTACATTCTTGCAGTTACTTCCTTGAGCCTTGGTTTTTCTTGCAACACAGAAAATACTGCCGTTAAACAGGAGAGGGCTGTTGCTGTAAAAGTTGAGACAATTGCTCCTGCAACAATTCCTGCTATTTTTTCCTTTGTCGGGTTTACTCAAAGCTCGCATGAAGTCGAAATCAGAGCAAGAGTTGAAGGATATTTGGAAGAAGTTTCCTACAAGGAGGGCTCTTTTGTAAAAGCTGGGGAAGTTCTTTATGTGCTAGATAAAAAGCCTTTTGAGGCAGCACTCGAAAATGCAAAGGGAGTCCTTGCCAAAAACCAGGCCATCTTGTGGAACGCAAAAAAAACAGTAGAGCGCTTAAAACCTCTTTATGCGCAAAATGCAGCAAGCAGAAAAGATCTCGATAGTGCCATTGCAGACAAACTGACAGCAAGGGCGGAAGTGCAATCTGCAAAAGCTAAGCTTATGCAGGCAGAACTTGACTTAAGCTACACAACTATAAAATCCCCAATTTCAGGTCTTGCAGCAGATACGACCTATAAGCAAGGCGCTTTAATCACACCCGGGACAAATGCTCTTCTGACTACAGTTTCTGTTGTGGATCCGATCTGGGTATTTTTTAGCATCTCTGAAAATGAACGCCTTAAATATAAAGATGAAGAAATTAAAGGCAAATTGATTTTACCAAAGGAAGATTTGGAAATTGAAATCGCTTTGGCAGACGGCACGACATATCCCTATAGAGGTAAAGTTAATTTTGCCTCGCCGACAATTAATCAAAAGACTGGCACGATGAGCATAAGGGCTGCTTTACCAAATCCCGGCAATGTGTTGATGCCGGGTCAGTTTGTTCGAATCAATGCAATCGGAGCTATAAGGCCAGATGCCATCATAGTCCCGCAGCGTGCGGTCTTGGAAGGAAAAAACGGGATGTTTGTCTATGTCGTCATCAATAATAAAGCAGAAATCCGCGAAGTCCAGGTCGGGGACTGGTACCAAAAAAACTGGATTATTACAGACGGACTCATTCTCGGAGATGTCGTTATTGTTGACGGCATTAATAAAGTGCAGTCCAATACCCCGGTACAAATTATCACAGAAGACAAAAAATGATCTCAAAATTTTTTATTGATAGACCCATTTTTGCAAGCGTGATTTCGATCATTATCACGTTAATGGGAATTCTTAGCATGGCGAATTTGCCAGTAGAGCAGTTTCCAAGCATCACTCCCCCGCAAATTTTAGTGACAGCAAGCTATCCTGGAGCTACCGCTGAAACTATTGCAGAAACAGTTGCAGCTCCCTTGGAACAACAAATCAATGGCGTTGAAAACATGATTTACATGTTTTCTCAAAGTGCCTCGTCCGGCTCTTTAAGCTTAAACATATTTTTTGATATCGGAACAGACATCGATAAAGCACAAATCGATGTTCAAAATAAAGTCAACTTGGTCATGACAAAACTTCCGCTCGATGTCCAACGACAGGGCTTGACTGTAAAAAAACAATCGCCTTCTTTTCTTATGATTGTTGCGATACAATCAGAGACAGATCGCTACAACGAAATCTTTACAAGCAATTATGCAAGCATCAATATTGTCGATGAATTAAAAAGAATAAAAGGAATTAGCGATGTCCAAGTCCTTGGCGCTAAAGATTATTCGATGCGCATTTGGCTAAAACCAGACCGCATGGCACAGCTTGGAATCACAACTTCCGATATCGCAAAAGCAATCCAGGAACAAAATTCCCAGTATGCGGTAGGTCAGATAGGCCAAGAGCCCACATCAAAACCTGTCGAGTTGACACTCCCTGTAACTGCACAAGGAAGATTTGTAAATCCTCATGAATTTAACAATATCATATTAAGAGCAAATCCGGACGGCTCCACAGTTTTATTGAAAGACGTGGGAAGAGCAGAACTTGGAGCGCAAAATTATGACGTGATTGGCGAATTAAACGGCAAGCCTACAACGTTGATTTCCATTTATCAGCAATATGGAGCAAATGCTCTTGAAGTTGCAGAAAATGTAAAACAAACCATGAAGGAACTCGAAAGAAAATTCCCGGCAGGCCTGCAATTTTCCATTCCCTATAATATCACCCAATTTGTCGATGCTTCCATTCGTGAAGTTAAAAAAACAATGATTGAAGCCTCTATTTTGGTTGTGATCGTCGTCTTTATTTTTTTGCAATCTTTGAGATCTACAATAATTCCTATGGTAGCATTGATCGTCTCAATTGTTGGAACATTTGCCGGTATGTATGTTTTTGGCTTATCCATCAACTCATTGACGCTTTTTGGAATGATTCTTTCGATAGGAATTGTTGTCGACGATGCAATCGTGGTGATTGAAAACGTGGAGCGCAATATGCGCGAATTTAAGCTTTCTCCAAGAGATGCTGCAAGAAAAGCTATGGAGGAAGTCACAGGACCTATCATTGCCATCGTATTTGTGCTACTTGCAGTTTTTCTGCCGGTTACATTGCTTCAAGGAATTGCGGGTCAGCTTTATAAACAGTTTGCAATTACTATTGTAATTTCTGTGATTATTTCAGGAATTGTAGCTTTGACTTTGAGCCCCGCCCTTGCGACCATTCTTATAAAGCCAGACTCTGCGCCATCCAAATTCGCGCTTTGGTTCAATAGGGGCCTTGCATCTGTGACAAACACCTATATCAGCGGCGTTAAATGGTTGCTTCAAAAGACTGCTGTCGGATTATCGCTTTTTGCAATCCTTCTTTTTTTAATTGTTATTTTTTATAGAATAACGCCGACAAGTTTTGTACCCTCAGAAGATCAAGGCTATGTCATGGCAGCTGCCATTTTGCCAGATGGCGCAAGTTTATCCAGGTCTTCTGCAGTCACAAAACAAGTTGAAGAGATCGTCAATCAAAGTCCGGCTGTCGCAAATTTAGTTTCAATCACAGGCTATAGCTTGCTTGAGGGAGTGAATAAATCAAATTCCGCAAGCTATTTTATTATCTTAAAAGATTGGAGTAAAAGATCATCTCCAGCTCTTCATGCAGACAATGTGTTAAAAAAACTAGCTGCCGGCTTTTATAAATTGCCGGATGCATTAATATTACCCTTTAATCCGCCATCCATTCATGGACTTGGAACAGTTGGCGGCTTTGAATATTGGCTGCAAAACCGCGGGAGTGGAGATATTTCACATCTTCAACTCATGACAGAGCAGTTTATGGCAAAAGCTGCATTAAGACCAGAACTTAACCATCTGAACACTACAATCGATGCAAACGCAAAACAGCTCTATATAGACCTCGACCGTGTAAAAACGCTAGCGCTTAACATCCCGATAGAAGAAGTCTATCAGTCTCTGCAAGTTTTGCTCGGATCGCTTTATGTCAACGACTTCAACAAATTTGGAAAAGTATATAAAGTGATGCTGCAGGCAGAACCTGAATATCGAAGCCGTCCAGAAGACATCGGAGAAATCTATGTCAGATCAACCACCAATACGATGATCCCGCTAAAATCCATTGTGAATGTACGTCAAGTGCAAGGTCCGACGCTTGTCAGTAGATTTAACGGTTTTCCTGCAGCAAAAATAACCGGGAACGCAAGTGCTGGCTATAGCTCAGGGCAAGCCATGATAGCTTTGGAAGAAGTTTCTAAGCAAGTATTGACAGAGGGTTTTAGCTATGCTTTTGGGGGAGAATCCTATCAGGAAAGCAAAACAAGCGGCTCATCAACAAAAGTTTTGCTCGGCGGCATGCTGATGGTCTTTTTAATTTTATCTGCGCTTTATGAAAAATGGTCGATGCCATTTTCTGTCCTCCTCGCAGTTCCCTTCGGAATTTTTGGAGCTTTTGCCGCTATTTTACTCGCAGGACTTAGTAACGATGTCTACTTTCAGATCGGACTTGTCACTTTGATTGCGCTTGCAGCAAAAAATGCCATCCTGATCGTTGAGTTTGCGATCATCAAACATGAAGAGGGATTATCTCTTGTCGATGCGGCAATTGAAGCTGCAAATTTGCGTTTTCGCGCTATTTTAATGACTTCACTTACCTTTATTTTCGGAGTCATTCCGCTTATTTTGAGCTCAGGTGCTGGCGCGGCAAGTCGTATCTCTGTTGGTATGGGTGTATTTGGAGGTATGCTTTCAGCAACATTTTTAGCAATATTCTTCGTACCTATGTTCTACGCCCTCATCGGGCGCTTTTCGGACAAAAAACAAGTACCAGATAGCGAGAGTGGCTCATGAATAGAAAGAAGACTCAAGTAATCGCTATGGAAGTGCCAGCTTTTAGTATTATTTTTACTATAATTTGTCTTTGCATGGTATCCTCTTGCAGCTTGGCGCCAAAGTATAAACGCCCGCCCCTTGATATGCCAGATGATTATCGCTTTCACTTAAATCAGCCGCAAGAAGTTACGACTGATTGCGCCCCCATCATAAAGCTTGCAAATGTCAAATGGTGGGAGCAATTTCAAGATAATGTTTTAAATGATCTGATCATCAATGCTCTTGCAAACAATTATGATTTAAAAATTGCTGTTGCAAGAGTGGATGAATATTTTGCAATCGTTGGAGCTGTTTCTTCTGCGCTTTTTCCTCAAATTAACGGCACCCTCTCAAAGCTTAGGGAACAATATTCGTTAAATGCAACTCCAACCATGCTTGGACCGATCCCTTCCCAATTTAGAAGGTTCAATACTTATACTTCCATTATAAATGCCTCTTATGAGCTGGACATCTGGGGAAAAATTAGAAATAGGAGCGATGCTGCCTATGCTGATTATTTAAGTCAGATCGAAGTCAGGCGAACTGTTGTTTTAACGTTGGTATCGGAAGTCGCCTCTGCCTATGTCCAGCTATTAAAGCTCGATAAACAAATGGAAATTTCAATCAACACTTTAAAAATCAGAAGGGAAGCTGAAAGAATTGCAAGGGTCAGGTTTGAGGGAGGGTTAACATCTGAACTACCCCTAAAACAGGCTGAATCAGAAACAGAATCTGCAGTCATTGCCATAATGATTTTGGAAGTCGCAATCCCAACTCAAGAAAATCTCATCAGCGTTTTAATAGGACAACCTCCAAGTTTCATTGTAAGAGGCAGTCATTTAAATACTTTGATTATGCCAGAATATGTGCCTGTAGGGCTCCCATCACAGCTAGTACAGCAAAGACCAGATATTTTACAGGCGGAAGATCAACTGATCGCAACAAATTACGACATCGGCGCTGCAAGGGCGGCTTTTTTACCGGACCTTTCGCTTGCCGCATTTTATGGCAATCAAAGCACGCACTTGCATAATCTTTGGAGACAAGGATCTGTCACTTGGGGAACTTTGATTAATTTGTTTCAGCCTATTTTTACAGGCGGAAGATTAATCTCGGAACTCAGCATTGCAAAAGCCAAGAACAATGAAGCGCTTTATAACTATTACAGGGTCGTTTTAAATGCTCTAAAAGAAGTAAATGATGCCTTGATTGCCCATAAAATGAATTTGGAACTTGTAGTGGAACAGCAAAATCAGGTAAATATTTTTGTTAAATATAGACAGCTTGCAGAACTGCAATATAATAACGGCGAGTCAGATTATTTAAACGTCTTAGATGCTGAACGAAGATTGTTTGAATCCCAATTACTACTCGCAGACAGGGAAGGAGATAGTTTCACTTCACTCATCAACTTATACAGGGCGCTTGGTGGTGGGTGGGTTATTGATGCCGATAATTTTAATTCCATGGTGAACGATGATTGCATTTAATCTTGAAGAGCATTTAAAACAATTAGTCCCTATAGAAATTGTGGACCTGATCGACAAAAGTTCAAAAGATGATCGTGTGGAAATTTTTAACGCTTTGGATCCGGAAGTAGCTCCCAAAGTTTTTGAATTTCTGAACTTTCAGGTTCAAAAAGAATTTTTAGAAGCACTTCCACATGAGCGTGCAGCAAAAATCTTAAACGCGTTGTCCCCGGATGACCGTACAGCGTTTTTAGAAGAACTCCCTCCAGAAACATTCAAAGAGCTGCTTAAATTATTATCTGCTGACGAAAGAGCTATCACGCTTAAACTTTTAGGATTTCCAGAATACAGCGTAGGCCGTTTGATGACGCCAGATTATATTGCGGTTAAAGATGAGTGGAGTATTGCAGAAGTCTTGGAATATGTCCGCCGTTACGGCCACTACAGCGAAACGATCGCTGTTATCTATATTATTGATAGCCAAGGGGTTTTGACGGACGATATTAAGCTTAGCGATTTTTTGTTTGCGCCGCCTGACGCAAAAGTCGCAACTTTAAATGACCATAAATTCGTTGCCTTAAATGTTAATGATGATCAGGAAAATGCTATCTTGGTCTTTAGAAAAAATGGACGTGAAGTTTTGCCGGTTATTAATGAAAAAGGAATTCTTTTAGGAATTGTAACAGCAGATGATATCTTAAACCTGATCCAGGAAGAAGATACCGAAGATATGCAAAAAATCGGGGGTGTTGAGGCTTTGGACATGCCCTATATGGACACGCCTTTTTTTGAGCTTATGCGAAAAAGAGCTTCTTGGCTTATTGTATTGTTTATCGGAGAAATGTTTACAGCAACAGCAATGGCTTATTATCAGGCTGAAATTGCAAGCGCTGTTGTGCTGACTCTTTTTTTACCCCTTATTATATCGAGTGGAGGAAATTCCGGCTCTCAAGCATCCACTTTGATCATCCGGGCTTTAGCGTTAAGAGAAATCAGTCTAAAAGACTGGTGGAAAATTATGCGAAGGGAGATTTTTTCAGGTCTTTTCTTAGGAACTCTTCTTGGCTTGATCGGTTTTTTTAGAATTGCAATCTGGTCGCTCTTTACAGATATCTATGGACCGCATTCATACTTGATTGCAGTAAGCGTTGGCTTATCCTTAATTGGAATTGTTTTGTGGGGAACGCTTACAGGTTCGATGCTTCCATTAATATTAAAATATTTTAAGATAGACCCTGCGACATCTTCAGCACCATTTGTTGCAACAATAGTGGATGTAACCGGTGTGATCATTTATTTTAGCATCGCCTACCTTGTCCTTCAAGGAACTCTGCTCTAATTTTTTATATGAAAGAGGCTAAAGAGGCTAAAGTATCACCACGTTGTGGTGAACAAATTGTTTTGATT